>SHWR01000066.1 GCA_009693745.1 Candidatus Fonsibacter sp. | reverse complement strand
GTCCAGAATTGTGAACTCTAGGAGCAATTTCATTTACCAATATTTCATTTTTTTTTGTCACAAAGAATTCAATACACATAGTTCCAATATAATTTAATTTATCTGCAATTCTTTTTGCTATTTTTTTTGCTTCATTATTTAATTTTGCATTAATGTTTGCTGGGACTTGTGTTTTTTGTAATATTTGATCTTTATGTAGATTTTCGAAAGCATCAAAGGAAATGCTTTTTGTTTTATCTCTACTAATAATAATAGAAATTTCTTTTTTAAAATTAATTAATTTTTCAATTATATATTCTTTATTTTTAAATGGGTATTTTATAAAATCTTTTTTATTTTGAAATAATATTTGTCCCTTTCCATCATATCCAAGTTGTATTGTTTTCACCAATGCAGGAAAAATATTATTACTTAAACTTTTTTTATTAACTTTTTTCAAATCATGGTATTCAGTTGTTTTTATCTTTATTGAATTTAAAAAATTTTTTTCTTTTAATCTGTTTTGAAGAATTTTTATTATAGAAGGTTTTGGAGATACATTGATTTTTCTTTCAACATAATCAAGTGTTTTAAAGGGAATATTTTCAAATTCAAAGGTTGCTAAATCAATTTTTTTTATAAAAAGATCTAGTTTTTTTTTATTTTCATAGTTTGAGATAATAAAATCATCACAATAATATATAGCAGGGGAGTCGGCGCTATCAGTAAATACAAAAGTTTTAATATTAAGCCTTTTTGCAGACTGAACTAAAAATTTTCCTAATTGGCCACCCCCAAATATTCCAAGGGTAAAGTTTTTTTTACTCATTACTTAGGGCTATGCTTTACTGATAAAGTTTGTTTACTTCTCCATATTCTTAAATTATTCGCAATTTTTTTATTATTGATACCTAAGATCGAAGCAGCATATAGGGCAGCATTTTTTGCTCCAGTTTCGCCAATAGCAACGGTTCCAACTGGAATTCCAAAAGGCATTTGGACGATTGATAATAAACTGTCTAACCCTTTTAAAGATTTTGTTTCTATAGGCACCCCAATAACAGGTAAGTCCGTAATTGCCGCAACCATGCCAGGTAAATGAGCAGAACCACCAGCGCCAGCAATAATTACTGAAATATTATTTTTTTTTGCAGATTTTGCAAACTCTACTAGCCTCATAGGAGTTCTATGGGCCGATACAATTTTAACATTGTATTGTATTTTTAATTTTTTTAAGATTTCTGCAGATTTTTTAAGAGTAGTCCAATCTGATTTGCTTCCCATAATTATAGAAACAATAGATTTTTTTTTTTGATCAAAAGACATATTTAATTATAAGATAAGTTTAACTACTTATTAGCTTCTAGTTTTAATTTCGCTTTTTTTTGATTCTCAACTTTTCTATTAGCTTTTTCTACTGCTATTTGTAAATCGTTTTGAGAGCACAGGTTTAAAGCTACAGGATCTTTAGGAGTGATGCTTGAGGTATTCCAATGCTTTCTACTTTTAACAGATTCCACGGTATTTTTTGTTGTGCCTACAAGTTTTGAAATTTGCCCTTCAGATAATTGTGGGTAATTTTTTATCAACCAAGCAATGGCATCTGGCCTGTCTTGTCTCCTTGAAAGAGGTGTATATTTTGGACCAACGATATTTTTGATTTCGTATTCTAATATTTTTTTATTTATAGATAATGGTCTATTAGGATCTTTGCTACACTCTTCAATTTCATCTCTTGTTAATTGATTTGCAAGTATTGGATTGTATGCTTTTATTCCAACAGCAACATCACCATCTGCTATCCCTTTAATTTCAAGTTCATGAAGTTGACAGAAGTCAGCTATTTGTTTGAAAGTAAGATTTGTGTTCTCGAGCAACCATACTGCCGTAGCTTTTGGCATCAAAGGTTTATCTAGCATAAATATTTATTTTTTTGGTGCTTTAGTTGTAAGATTTTCAAATTTTTTATTAAATTTACTTACTCTACCTTTATCAATAATTTTTTGCGAACCACCTGTCCAAGCAGGGTGTGATATTGGATCAATATCTAATTTCATAACATCGTCTTCTTTTCTCCAAGTTGATAAAGTTTCAAATTGACTTCCGTCAGTCATTACTACTTTTATCTTATGCGTTTTTGGGTGTATTTTTTCTTTCATATTTTTAGAAGAAAGTTTTTATAACAAAATTAGATAAATAGACAACACTTCTTAGTCAATAAAGTGCTCATTTGCTAACTTTTTTAATCAAAGATAAATAAAATATTATTGTTAGAACAAGAATTGTTGAGTTTATATAAAAAGGCATGTCTTTGCCAAAAAATAAAAATAAAACACCAGCAGTTGGCTGGCCGATAAATCTGGAGATTGATTGAGCAGAGTAAGCAGCACCCAGAGCAAATCCTTTCTCATTCTTAGAGCATTTTTTTGAAACCAAACTATTTAAACAGGGATTTGTTACACCAATTCCGTAGCATAGAAAAAATATTGCAACTGGTACCAAATAAATACTAGAAGTTGGGATTAATAAAAAACCAAAAATTAAAAATAAAATTCCACTTTTTATTAATTGAATTTCATTAAAAAATTTTAGTAATATCCGTAAAATAAGTCCTTGAACTATAATCTGACTTAGGCCAGCATAAAGCATAACTATTCCAACTTCTTTTGGGCCCCATGTAAAAGTTTCTTTTATCCAAATTGCAAATATTCCCTCCATTCCAGAAAATCCGAAATAAACTACAAATATAATTAAAAAAAAAGGAAGTAATATTTTTTTTTTCATTAACTTGAATTGTAAATAAATTTTACTAAAAGAATTTTTTATCGAAAAATTATTAAAAGATTTTTTAGATTCTTTCAAAAAAAATGTCACAAACAATAAATTAAAAATATTAATTGCACATGCAATCCAAGCAACATTAGTAAGTGTCATAATAGTAAAGTTAGACCCCGCAACTAATCCACCAAGCAAAGGACCGACAGTAAATCCTAATCCAAAAGCAACACCAAACAAACCCATTCCCTTAGCTCGATTTTTTTTTGTTGTAATGTCAGCAATATATGCGGTCCCAACAGAAACATTATTTTTAAACAAACCAGCAACAATTCTGGATAAAAATATCATTAATAAACTTCCACTAATTGCCAATATTATGTTTGCTAAAATTTCTGCAAAACAATTTAAGATGATTAGTGGTTTTCTGCCAAATCTATCCGATAAACTTCCCCAAAATGGAGAGGTAAAAAATTGAAAAAATGAAAATGATCCAAAAATTATTGTTATTAAAAGAATATTGCCACCGTATTCGTGAATTAAAAAGGGCAAAGTCGAAATTAAAACTCCGCTAAAAGCAAGGACATCTAGAAACAGAAAAATTAGAATTTTTAACATTTTAGAGTTTATGCGAGCAAAGCAATAAGATCTTTATCTATTTTTGAATTTGTCGCGAGCAGATTTCTTTCTTCAATATATTTATCTCCACCTTTAAAATCAGTTACTGTACCGCCTGCTTCTTTAACAATTATAATCCCAGCTGCAATATCCCAGTAATTTAAGTTTCTTTCCCATACTCCATCACATCTTCCACTTGCAAGATAGGCAAGATCCAGTGCTGAACTGCCAAATTTTCTAATTGCTGCAACTCTTCTACTAATACACTCGTACTCTTTGAAAAAAATTTCTTTATTTTTGTAAGAAAGCACAGGCCCTCCAGTAAGAAGAACGCATTCATCAATATTTTTTCTTGATGAAACACGAATTCTAGAATTATTTAAATACGCACCTTTGCCTTTTTCAGCATAAAACATTTCATTAGTAATAGGATTAAATATCATACCACATATAATTTCTTTATTTTTTTCTAGACCTATTGAGATTGCAAAATAAGGAACGCCATGTAAAAAATTTGTAGTTCCATCGATTGGATCAATAATCCATCTAAATTCAGTACTTTTTCCAGATGAACCACTTTCCTCAGCTAGAAATGAATAATCTGGTCTAGCAAGAGACAGTTCGTTTATAATTATTTTTTCAGTTCTTTTGTCTGAATTTGTAACAAAATCTCCAGGACCTTTTTTTGATACTTGTAATTTTTCAACTTCACCAAAATCACGTATTAGAAGCTTAGATGCTTTTTTACAAGCCTTCTCCATGATATTTAGATTTGCCGACAATAAAGGCATTAGCTGACTTTTTTTAAATACTCTTGAGTTTCTGTATCAACGATTATCTTATCACCTTGGTTTATAAATGGTGGCACCATTATCTTAACGCTATTTTGAATCGTTGCTGGCTTAAAAGAACTAGAAGCAGTTTGTCCTTTCACAACTGAGTCTGTTTCAAGAATTTCATATTCTACAGATCTAGGCAAAATAACACTCAAGGGTTTTTCTTGATAAAATTCAATAATAACTTCTAAATTTTCTTTCAATAATTTTTCACAATCTTCAACGAGTGTTTTATTGATTGAAATCTGTTCAAAATTTTCACTATCCATAAAAAAGAACTCTTCATTTGCTGAATATAAAAATTGAAATTTTTTTTCTTCAAGACTTGCTTTTTCAACTGTTTCGCTTGCCCTAAATCTTTCATTTAACTTTGTGCCTTTAGTAATGCTTTTAAGTTCCACCTGATTATGTGCTCGGAGATTTCCACGATTTGATGCTTGAGTTTTAAGACATTTCCAAAGATCATTTTTATAATCAATGATATTACCAACTCTGATGTCTGATCCTAAAATTTTCATATTTATTCTGAGAACGTATATCTATTTTTTAAACATGTTTACAGCAGTTAATGGATTTTTCATGTCACTTTTCCATATACTAGCCGAACAAGCTATATAATTTGCACCAGCATTTAATATTTTTTTATAATTTTTTTGATTAACTCCTCCTATTGCAACAATAGGTTTTTTAATATTCTTTTTAGCCCATCTAATTAAACTCAATTTTGCCCTATATTTTACTTTTTTAGTTTTTGTAGGATAAAAAGCACCAAAAGCTACATAACTAGTTTTGTTATTAATAGCTTTAGAAGCAAGGATTTTAGAATTAT
>SHWR01000016.1 GCA_009693745.1 Candidatus Fonsibacter sp. | reverse complement strand
ATTAGTCTTCTTGTTTTATTATATGAGTTCATCCGCGAAATTTTTCATTTTATAAATATTATTAACACCACAGATATTTCTGGTGTTTTGCTTTTTATTTTAAGTCTTGTTGATATTTCATTGGCTGGAAATCTTTTAATTATTGTTATTTTTTCAGGTTATGAAAACTTTGTATCTAAAATTAATGTCAAAAATCATGAGGATAAACCTGATTGGATGGGTCACGTTGATTTTACTGATCTCAAAATTAAACTAATTTCTTCAATCGTTGCGATATCAGGGATTCACCTTCTTAAAATATTTATGAATTTAAACAATTACGATAAAGACAAAATTATTTTGTATGTAGTTGTGCATCTTACATTTGTTATTAGTGGTGTTTTGCTAGCCCTAATGGATTTTATAATGAGCAAAAGTATTCATAAGCATAAAGAAAAAAATAAATAGAAAAGTTTTGAAGATTAGCAAGATTTAATTACAGTATACTTATGAAGCAAGATTACTCAGTAAAAGATATTTTAAATGCAGTAGATGATATTTTAAAAATTAAATCTGCTCAAGATCCAATAAAAAAAATTATAAATGAAGCTGCTGTTAAAACTTTAAATTCAAAAAGATTAAATAATAATCCAGAGTCTAAAAAAGAAAATGAAATAAGAAAAAAATATGATTTATTAGTGGTAGACAATGCTAAAGATATTTTAATATTAAACCGCATTATTTTTAAATGATTATTGATTGTGCTTGTAAAAAATATAAATTTGCAGTTAAAGCTGAAGAAATTGGAATTAATGGTCGAGTAGTTCAGTGTGGTGTTTGTGATCAAAAATGGTTTCAAGAACCTGCAAGCACTGAAGAATTTAAAGTATTAAAGGATAATTATATTAAAGAAGAAGAAGAAAAAATAAAAAAAGCTAAAGCTCAAAAACCAATAAAAGAAAAGTCTGACAAAAACTACGTTCCAGTTAAATATGAAAAAACGATTGAAAAAGATTATACAAAAATTTTTTTAACTATTCTTGTTATTTCTGTAATTAGTTTAGCTTTTAGTTTTGAAAACAGAGAATATATAATTAGTAAAAATCCTGAACTTATTGATTTTTTTAGTCTTTTGGAAGAATTTGTTGAATATTTAAAGAAATATTATTCAGACATTATAGATGTTCTTACCCCAAAGCAAAATTAAAAAATTTATGAGTTTAATTACAGGTCTAATACTTTTTGTAGTTGGAATTATTGGAACTATATTATTTTTTATTTTTTTGTCCTGGGTTGAAAATAATAAAAAATAATTAAGAACAAAGCTTAGAGATTAAAAAATAAAGCTCCATCCCTTTTGTTTGATAAGAATAAGCAACCGCTAAAAGAAATAAAGCGAAACCAATCCAAAAAAAAAATAGTGATTTTTTCATGCTGCTTGTCTTTGTAATCTTGTTATTGTTTTTTCTTCAATTGGATAATTAATAATTGCTCCAAGTACCCCAAGTCCAATTGAAATATACCAAACAATATCATAAGAGCCTGTCAGATCGTAAACTTTGCCACCTAGCCACCCCCCTAAAAAAGCTCCAACTTGGTGAAATAAAAAAGCAATTCCATATAGCATACTCATATTTTTAACCCCAAAAACTGTTATAATTGTTCCTTGCGTTGGTGGGACTGTTGAAAGCCAAAGTATACCCATTAAAGATGCAAATACATAAGCTGTTAAATTTGAAATAGGGAATAAAATAAAAATTAAAATAATTACTGCACGTGATCCATAAATAAAACTTAAAATTAAAGGCTTTCTAATTTTAGATCCTAAAAATCCCGCATAGTAAGTTCCGAAAATATTAAATAATCCTATTAATGCTAATACGACAGTTCCAGTTTGTGGCGACAGACCTTTATCAATTAAAAATGCTGGAACATGAGTCATAATAAATAAAATATGAAAACCACATACAAAAAATCCAAAACATAACAGCCAAAAACCCTTATGACTAAATGCCTCTGTTAATATTTCTTTTAATGAAAAATCTTGAGACGTTACTTGGTTAATTGATTTTTCAAACATAGGAACGGCGAGAACTAACATTATAAGAGAAAATATAGACAAAATTCCAAAGGATAATGTTGGGCCAAAGTTTTGTAATATTGTTAATGACACTGGGAGCATAATAAATTGTCCAAGGGATGCGCACGACATTGCAATTCCAATTGAAACACTTCTTTTCTCCATCGCTACAGATCTGCTAATGGCTCCAAAAATTGGAAATGTAACTCCGGACATCCCAATTCCTAAAATTCCTGATGCAATAAGAAATCCTGTTTTAGTTGAAAGAAATCCCATTAAAAATAAACCTAAAGTATAAAGTATGCTACCAACCAATACGACAATGCCTGCTCCTATTTTATCAGAAATTCTACCGGCAAAAGGTTGCCAAACTCCCCACATTAAATTTTGAAATGCAAGACCCATTGCAAACACTTCTCTACCCCAATGATTATTTTCGCTGACAGGAATTAAAAAAATTCCAAAAGAATGTCTAATGCCAAATGCAAGTGCAAGTAGAATTGAGCCTGCAATTAATACGAATATTGGTTGTTTGAATTTATCTAATACTTGAAACATGCCTATTAACAAATAACATTATTTATCGATAATAATCTTATATTAAATGAGCGATAAAGTATTTAGAATTTTATTTGGTCTGTTAATTGTTTCTGCAATAGCGATGCTAACTTACTATCGCGAAACCGATACAACTTCTTTTAATAGTGATTTGTTTTTCTGGGCATTATTATTTGGAGTAATCGCTGCATTAATTGATGGTAGTTTAGGAATGGCTTACGGTGTAGCTGGCACAGCTTTTTTACTAGGTTATGGAATTTCTCCTGTTGAAGCAGTTGCTTATATTCATATTGCAGAAATTTTTGTCTCAGGATCCTCAGGATTAAATCATTGGAAAATTGGAAACGTTGATACAAGATTATTTAAAAAACTTCTTCTACCTGGAATAATCGGCGCCATTCTAGGAGCTTTAATAATAACTAAAGTTAAAATTCCCTATTTATCTATCTTAATTTCTATTTATTTATTATTTATGGGCATATTCCTAATTGCAAAAGCCTATTCAAAAATCAAATTACAATTTGAACAAAAAAACTCAACTATTATACCGCTTGCAGTAACAGGTGGATTTGTTGACGGCGCTGGAGGTGGTGGCTGGGGTCCAGTTGTTGCAACAAGTTTATTAGGTGGAAAAATACCCCCAAAAAAAGTTATTGGAACTGTTAATGCTTCTGAATTTTTTATTAATCTAGCCTCAGCAATTTCGTTTTTATTTTTAATTAAAGTTACAGATTGGGAAGCTTTAGCTGGGCTTATAATTGGTGGATTTTTAGTAGCTCCTTATGCTGCGCGTGTAACTTCAAGAATGAGTGTTAAAATGATTTTAATTTTTGTCGGCTGCCTAATAACTGCTTTAAGTATAAGAAAATTATATATTTTTTTCTTCTAAGCTAATTAGGAATGTGAATTGGATGCCATCCCCAAATTAACATAATTGCAATAAATCCAGCGATATAAGCAACGGTAACGTGCCATCCTTCTTTTACCCAACGACCTACAGATTTTGCTTCTGGAAATAAATTTGAAACCGCAACTCCTGCTGATGATCCAAACCAAATCATAGATCCACCATATCCAACTGCATAAGCAAGTACTCCCCAATCATAATTATCTTGTTTAATTGCAAGCGCAGTTAGTGGAATGTTATCAAAAATTGATGATAAAAATCCAAGTCCAAAAGTTGAAAACCATGAAGCAAGTGGTAGTTTTTCAACTGGCATCATTGAAGCTGTTAGAACTAAAGAGAGTAAAAATATACTTCCTTTAAATGCACTCGGAATTAATGACCAATCAGGAGCTCGAAGTAGTACCATTAAAAATAGCGCAACCCAAACAGACACTCCAATAAATGGAAAGTAATCTGCTAAATAATTAAATTTTATATTTACGACAACATTAGTTACAATTGCTGTTGTTAAGATCACAAAGACAATAATAACTCTAGACCAATCAAAGTTATGTTTTGATTGAGAGCTAACAATTAATGGTTGGTATGCATGCTGTTGTTTTGCTGCAAAATAACCAGAAACAAATAACGCAACTAATGCTGCAATATAAGCATGAAACACTTCAATTGGAGGAACTCCGGCTAACCACATCATAGTAGTCGTAGTATCACCAACGACGCTTCCTGATCCGCCAGCATTAGATGCAGCAACAATTGCAGCGAGATAGCCAATGTGTACTTTTTTTTCAAAAAGTCTTGATGCAATAGTCGCTCCAATAATAGCTGCTGCGATATTATCTAAAAATGCAGATAGAACAAAAATAATTGCAAGCAAGGCAAATGCTCCTTGCCATCCTTTTGGCAATATTGTTGAAACGGCTTCTATAACATTGCTTTTTTCAAAATGATTAGAAAGCAATGCAAAACCAACAAGTAGAAGTAAAAGATTTATTATAATAACCCATTCATGAATTAAATGGCTGGCAAATCCATTTATACCAGGACCTGTTTTAAATCCTGCAAAACCAATTTTATATAAGCTCACAATAGCAAGGCCTATAAGGGCAGTCTTTAAAACATGATTATGAAATAACGCTACAAACAATAAGATTAGAGCGAAAAAATAAAACTCTATAGGAATTCCTAAAAACATATCAATTAAATCTACCATTTAAAATTATAAGTAAAACAATATTTTTTATTAGTTTTTTATTTAATTCTAAACAGCACAATATATTAATGGATGTGTAATAGTATAAAAATGAATAATAAAATCTTAACAACTATTTCTGGGAGTCTTCCCAAACCAAATTGGCTTGCAGAGCCTGAAAAACTTTGGTCACCCTGGTTATTGCAAGGAGAAGAATTAAAAAAAGGCAAAAGAGATGCAATAAAAATTGCTGTTAATGATCAAATAAATTCTGGTTTATCTATTATTGGCGATGGTGAGCAAACAAGACAACACTTTGTTACAACGTTTATTGAACACTTAAATGGTGTTGATTTTAAAAATAAGAAAGTTGTAAGGATTAGAAATCGTTACGATGCCAGCGTACCTGTTGTTATAAGCGAAATAAAAAGAGAAAAGTCTGTTTTTGTAGAAGACGCTAAATATTTAAGATCACTTACAAATCTGCCAATTAAATTCACTCTTCCCGGTCCGATGACAATGGTGGATACTTTGTATGATGGCTATTACAAAAATCGTGAAAAACTTGCTGAAAAATTTGCTACAGCTTTAAATAAAGAGGCTATAGAACTTGCGGATGCAGGTGTTGATTATATTCAATTTGACGAGCCTGCCTTTAATGTTTTTTTTGATGAGGTTAAGGATTGGGGTATAAAAATTTTAGAAAAGGCAGTTAATAACGTAAAAGCAAAAACCATTGTTCATATTTGTTACGGCTACGGAATTGAAGCAAATATTAAATGGAAAAATAGTCTTGGTAATGAATGGAGACAATATGAACATGTATTTCCATTGCTTGCTAAAAGTAGAATTGATCAAATAAGCCTAGAATGTCAAAACTCAAAAGTCCCTATGGATTTAATTTCTTTATTAAAAGGAAAAAAAATTTTAGTTGGCGCAATTGATGTGAGTACAAAAAAAATTGAAACACCTGAACAAGTTGCCAATATTTTAAGAGAGGCTACTAAATATGCTGAACCTAGAAATATTTTAGGATGTACAAATTGTGGCTTAGTTACTTTTTCTAAACAAGTTGCAAATGCAAAAATGAAAGCTCTTGCTGATGGAACTAAAATTTTAAATAAAGAATTAGGATTAGAATAATTATTATTGAGAAGTCCAGCCACCATCGATTGGAATATTTGCACCAGTAATTTCAGAAGCACTATCCGAGCATAAAAAATAAATTAAATCAGCAATGTGAGACTTTTGAACAAATCTTAATGATGGCTGTTTATCTTGAAGGAGTTTAATCTGGGCTTTAGCATCTGATAATTTAAATTTTTTTGCAATTACATCAATTTGATCTTGAATAAATTCAGTCAGTACAAATCCAGGACAAATAGAATTACAAGTAATTTTTTCCTTCGCCGTTTCTAGTGCAGTTACTTTTGTAAGACCTACGATGCCATGTTTCGAGGCAGTATAAGCAGACTTATTAATTGAGGCTATCAAGCCGTGAGTTGATGCAATATTAATAATTCTTCCCCACTTATTCTTACGCATTATAGGTAGAGTATATTTTGTCATATAAAATGTCGCGTTAAGATTAATATCCATCAACTTTTTCCAGGTTTCCTCTGGATACTTGTCTAAAGGGGACACCACTTGCATACCTGCACAATTTACAAGTACATCGATTTTTTTAAATTTTTTATTAACTGATAAGATAAGTTTTTTAACATTATTAACTTTTGTAAGATCTAAATTTAAAATTAATGAACGATCATTATCAAATTGATTTTTTAATTTTTTTATAATTGATGATTTTACCTTTCCTACAATTACAACATTGCAATACTCACTGTAAAATTTTTCAGTGATAGCAAGTCCAATGCCACTTGTTGAACCGGTTACTAAAATTGTTTTTTCTAAAGTCATTTAAAAATAAAATTCAATCTAAAATTGTAATGCTTAATATTATACCCACTAAAATATCAATTTATAGAGTAACCACTAATTGTATCTTCTTATTTATTGTGATTAAATCAAAAAATCATAACAACAAACGAGGGATCATTAAATGTTAAATGATATTAAAAACTTGAAGAAAATAAAAACTTCCTCAAGAAGAAAATTCATTAAAGGTGCTGTTGCAACAACAGGACTTGCAATGGCAGCATCAACGTTGGCTGCGCCAGCAATTGCACAGTCTAAAATTGAAGCTGTAATGGTAGCAACATGGCCAAAAAACCTTCCTGGTCTAGATACAGGTGCTAGGAGATTTGCTCAAAAAGTTGAAGCAATGACTGATGGCAGAATAAAAATTAATTATTACTCAGCCGGGGAAAGAGTTGGAGCTTTTGACGTGTTTGACGTTGTTGGAAAAGGTGATGCTCAAATTTATCATGGCGCTGAGTATTATTGGACAGGAAAAGAAAAAGCATTTGGTTATTTCTGTTCAGTTCCAATGGGCTTAACTTATACAGAGTTTAATTCATGGATACGTTTTGCTGGAGGACAGCAATTATGGGATGAATTATCTGGAAAGTTTAATATTAAACCATTTATGTGCGGTAACACGGGTGTGCAAATGCAAGGATGGTTTAGAAAAGAAATTAATACTCCAGAAGATTTAAAAGGTTTAAAAATGCGTATCCCAGGAGTTGGTGGACAAATGATGTCAAAACTTGGAGTTTCGGTAGTTAACGTTCCAGGTGGACAAATTTATGAACAATTAATGTCTGGCGCAATTGATGCTACAGAATGGGTTGGTCCTTGGAATGATGAAGCTTTAAAATTCTATGAAGCGGCAAAATTCTATTATTATCCAGGTGTACATGAGCCAGGTTCGATGCTTTCTATTGGCGTTAATAAATCTTGGTTAACAAGTTTATCTAAACTTGATCAATTATTAATTGAAACAGCTGCTACTGCTGAAAATGAAATAATGATGTCTGAGTTTAATGCTAAGAATGGTGAAGCTTTGAAACGTCTTATAAACAATCATGGTGTTCAATTGAGAAGAGTTAGCGATAGAATCTATGATGCTTTCGGAAAGGCAGCAAAAGAAGTTGATGCTGAAAACGAAGCAAGCAGCGACATGGGAAAAAGAGTTGTACAAAGCTTTCATAAAGCAAGAGCTGAACTTGGTGCTTGGAATAAAATTGCAGACCAAGCTTACGTTGCTCAAAGAAATAGAGTTTTGGGAATTTAATAAAGAAACTATTCTATTATTAGTGGGGTTTTATAAACCTCACTATAAAAATAATTCGCTATGATTTCTGCGCCGAAAATTGCAAGATTGTTTGCTTATTTTGTTACCTCACTAACTTTTGCATTTCTAATTAATAATATTTTAACTTATTATGCTGGCTGGCCTGGAACGGACAAAGTTTTTGTTAAAATAGATTCTAATACTATAAAAAATTTATATTTATCTTATATTCAATTATTTATTTATTTATCTGCAATTTTTATCTCGATTGCTATTGTTTATATTTATAACAAAAGATCCTTACTTCAGGACTCCGAAACATTAACTGCTATATCGGCTTATATTGTGCATGGGGTTTTCTGGACTGCCTTAATTGTTGGTATTGTAGATTTTATAATTTCTTTTTTAGTAAGTGAAAAAATTCTAGAAATTTATGTGAGTAAAGGTTTACATTTCTTTTTATCCAGTCCTCAAAGTAGAATTAAATTTGTTCATGCGCCTCTTGCAATTTTAAGTTTCATTATTGCATTTTATAATAAAAAAATAGGATTTGTTTGGCTGGCTATGCTTGTGGTTATTGCCGAAGGATTAATTGTAATCTCACGATTTGTATATTCCTATGAACAAACCTTTATGGGTGATTTGGTTCGTTTTTGGTATGCTGCATTATTTTTATTAGGAAGTGCTCACACACTCGTTAAAGAAGGTCATGTTCGAGTGGATATTTTGTATGCAAAAGCAAAAGTAGAAACTCAAGCTTTGTTAAATATTATAGGTTCTATCTTTTTTGGAATACCACTTTGTGCATTAGTGATGATCTATGGGATGGAAGGAAGATCTAGTACTATTAATTCTCCTATTGTTAATTTTGAAATTACAAACCAAGGCACTGCAGGACTTTATGTAAAATATATGATGGCGGGATTTTTAGGAATATTTGCAATAACGATGGTTATACAATTTGCAAGTTATGTCCTGTTAAATGCAAGTAAAATTTGTAAAAAAAATAAATAATTTAAATGGAAGTTCTTTTTATATTCATTCTAGTTTTAATAATGATGACGGCGCTTGGCACTGGTTTTCCAGTGGGTTTTGCTCTGCCAGGAGCTGGTGTTGTTGCAATTGCTATAGCCGCTTTACTTGGTTTTGTATTTGAAGGAAATACTCATGCTTATTTTGCAAATGAAGGTCCTACCCAATGGATAAATGTTGGGATTACAAACTTTAGGGGAGCTTATTGGGAGACTAATCGAGATACTTTAATTGCAATACCATTGTTCATATATATGGGGCTTGTTCTTCAACGTTCAAGAATTGCAGAAGATCTTCTTAATACAATGGGACAATTATTTGGAAGTATCCCGGGTGGACTTGGAATTTCAGTAGTGCTTGTTGGAGGATTACTTGCTGCAACAACAGGAATTGTGGGTGCGACAGTAATTGCGATGGGTCTTATATCGTTGCCTTCTATGTTAAAGGCTAAGTATAAAAAAACTTTAGCCACAGGAATCATCACAGCTTCTGGAACATTAGGTCAGATTATTCCTCCATCAGTAGTTTTAATTATCGTGGCCGATCAATTATCGAACGCTTCTGATATTGCGGACAATATTAGAAAAACTTTATACCAAGGTTTTACTGGTGAATCTTCAATGCCTGGATTTTTAAGTGTTGGCTCGACTAGCGCAGGAGAAATGTTTCTTGGTGCAATCATACCTGGAATATTACTAGTTACTTTATATGTGGCTTATGTATTAATTCATGCGCTAGTTATACCTAATTCTGCTCCTGCAATTCCAAATAAAAAAGGGTTCGATAAAGAATTCTGGCTGAGAGTTTCTTCAACTTTGCTCCCTCCTGTTTTATTAATTTTTGTAGTTTTAGGATCAATTTTATTTGGAGTTGCAACTGTCAATCAAGCTGGAGCTATTGGAGCTCTTGGATCAACAGTTATGGCTGGCTACAAATTATATCCAAATAAAAAGCACACTTACACTCCGACTATTATTGCTTCTATTTCAAGCATTGTCATACTGATTATGCATTTTAATTTAAATTTAAATATTAAAAATATTGCAAATAATTACCAGCTAATTGGAATTGTAGTTAGTTCAATATTTGTAATTGCTCTTGTGATCTCGCTTATTTGGAGTTTCTGGAGAGTTTATAAGATTGAAGATGTTTTAAAGTACGTAACAACTGAGACTGCTTTAACAACTACAATGGTTTTTATTATTTTAATTGGTGCTGCAATGTTAACAGCAGCATTTAGAGGCTTTGGTGGAGATGAAGCCATTAGTAGTTTTTTGAAAGACTTACCTGGGGGTTTTTGGACTCAGTTTTGGGTTGTAATGCTTATAATATTTATCTTGGGCTTCTTTATTGATTATATTGAAATTGCAGTAATAGTTGTGCCAATTATCGCTCCTATATTACTTGCTAATCCTGAAGCAAATATAAGCGCTCTTTGGTTTGGAGTAATGATTGGAGTGAATATGCAAACATCATTTTTAACTCCACCGTTCGGGTTTTCATTATTTTATTTAAGAGGTGTTGCTCCGCCTTCAATTACAACGCTTAATATTTGGAAAGGCGCTGTACCATTTATTATTTTACAATTAATAGGACTCATAATTGTTTGCTATTGGCCAGTACTTACTAATTATATTCCTAATCGTAGTTATTTAACCTCAGAACTTTCACCTCCTCCAACGAATCCTAGATTGGAACGTTGTTTATTAGAATACACATTTAATATTTATGATAAAGATGGCTCAAAAATAAAAGTTGCAATCAACGATGCTAAAAAGATAAATCTTGATTTACTCCCTCAAAATAAAAAAGACATATTGAATGATCATTTTACAAAATCTTTAACTGCTTTTGATCTTGTAAAAAATGCCCAGGAAAAAAAGAAAATATTAGATTCTTATTCTAAAGATTATTATGATGTTCATGCTGCAGTAAGAAAAAGCCAAGCAAAAATACTGGATCATAATAAAAAAATTAGTGAAATAGAAAAAGATCTTAAACAATCAAAAGATGAAAAAAAATTAGCAAAACTAAATACTAAAGTTAAAGAATTAAATATTGAAATAGCAAAACTACAAAAAACAATACCTAAAGAATTTGACGAAAAAAATAAAAAATATAAAGAACTTTACAATGATTATAGAAAGGCACTTAATGCGTATTATGCAGCCCTTGATAATGGGTATATAAACTTTAAACAAATTAAAAAAGATTTAATAGATTTTGAAAAATTAAAAACTCAGCTAGATATTCTGAAGCAAAGTGCAAATGATATAAAGAGTAATTCGGTAGAAAAAGGTTCTAAATCCTTAACTGAAGTTATGGAAAAACTAGACAAGGTTTCAGGTACCAATGAAATAAAAAACATTATGTATAGTGTTATTAGTGATATTCAAAAAGGTAATATTGATCGTGCATCGACTAGTCAAAAACTCGATGAAATTTTAATCTTATATAAACAAGAAATAAATTGGAGAGAAAAGTCTGCAAAAATTTTACTTCCACAATTTGAAAAATATGATGAAGCAGTAAAAGATACAATTGGTATTAGACAACAAGACAAGCTTCCAAAAAAACAGGCATTATATGTTGCTAAATGTGACTCAAATCATGAGGACATTTCATTACATTTTTAAAAAATGACTGATCTTTTATGGTCGCCGAGCGAAGATAAAATAAAAAAATCTGAACTATTTAAATTTTGCGAATTTTTAGAACATAATAAAATTATACAGATCAATCAAAACTATCAAAAATTGTGGCAATGGTCTGTTCAATATCCTGAAAAATTTTGGTCAACTTGTTGGGATTTGCTTAATATAAAAGGTGAAAAAGGATCAAAAATTATTGAACATCACAACATTTTTCATAAAACTAAATTTTTTCCAGATGCAAGATTAAACTTTGCTGAAAATTTACTTTCAAGAAAAGATAATAATACGGCTATTCATTTTAGGTCAGAAAATAATTCTGAAAAAAAAATAACATGGAGTAAATTATATGAAAGTGTCTGTAAACTTTCTGCTTTTTATAAAAAAATAAATTTAAAAAAAGGTGATCGTGTTGCCGCTTATGTTCCTAATAATATTGAGAGTATTGTATCATTTTTGGCGAGTTCAAAAAATGGTTATATATGGTCATCTTGCTCTCCGGACTTTGGAATCCAAGGGGTCGTGGATCGTTTTTTTCAAATTGATCCACAATTATTAATTGTTGCTGATCATTACTATTATAATGGAAAAAAGTTTAATTTATTAGACCGCATTCCTGAAATCTTACAAAAAATTCCCTCTATTAAAAATGTTATTGTTTTTCAATACGGAAGTAAAGTCGACAATCACAGTTATTTTTCTTATGAAAGAATTATTGAAGATAATAAAATAGATGAGACTTTTGAAAAATTTGAGTTCAGTCATCCTGTTTATATTCTTTACTCTAGCGGAACTACAGGTTTTCCAAAATGTATTGTTCATGGCGCAGGTAATGCTCTCATTGAACAAAAAAAAGAATTAATACTGCATTGTGACGTAAAAAAGAATGATCGTTTATTTTATTTCACATCAACTGGATGGATGATGTGGAATTGGTTAGTTGCAGGACTTTCTTGTGAAGCTAGTATTTATTTATATGATGGATCACCTTTTTATAAAGATACAGCCTGTTTGATTAAATACTGCGAGCAACATCAATTTACTTTATTTGGGGTTTCTGCAAAGTATATCGATTATTTGAAGAAAGAAAAATTCTCAGCACAAGAATATAAATTAGACAAACTTCGAACTATTACTTCAACAGGCTCTCCTTTGGTTAAAGAAAGTTTTGTTTATGTTTATGAGCATGTAAAAAAAGATGTTCATTTAGGTTCTATTAGCGGTGGCACTGATGTTGTTGGTGTTATTAATATTTGTAATATTTTTTCAAATATTTATGCAGGAGAAATACAAGGTCCTAGTCTAGGTCTTGATGTTGATGTATTTAATGAACAAGGCCAGTCCATTATTGGTGAAGAAAAAGGTGAACTTGTTATTAAGAAACCATTCCCCTCTATGCCCGTTAAATTTTGGAATGATACGGATGAATCAAAGATTATGAGCGCCTATTTTAGTAAATTTGCAAATATTTGGGCTCATGGTGATTATATACAAAAAACTAAAAATAATGGTTACATTATATACGGTAGATCCGATGCAACTTTAAAGCCCGGTGGAGTTAGAATTGGAACCTCTGAAATCTATAGACAAGTAGAAACTTTTGATGAAATTATAGAGGCGTTAGTAATTGGTCAAAATTATCAAGATGATATTCGTGTAGTTTTATTTGTTAAACTCAAAGAAAAAATAAATCTTAACGATGATCTAATTAGTAAAATTAAAAATAAAATTAAAAGCAATTGTAGTCCAAGACATGTGCCCTCTCTAATTATTGCCTGCCCTGATATTCCCAGAACTAAAAGCGGCAAAATAGTAGAAATAGCTGTTAAAAAAATAATAAATGGAGAGACAATTAACAATATACAAGCAATTGCAAACCCAGAAGCTTTGGATTTTTATAAGAAATTAAATCTGAAATAATCAAATTATGTTATAGATTAAACTACATCTTTTTAGGATTCTAAAATTGAATACAAATGAAAATTTATTAACTCGAAAAAATGCTGCGATAGTTTTTTTTGTTTTTGCAACCGCCTATTTTATCTCAACTCTTATTCGAGCAATTACAGCGACCTTATCACCTACTCTTTCCCTTGAATTTCAATTAGAGGCTCGAGATTTAGGTCTTTTAGCTGGTGGATATTTTTTGGGTTTCTCAATTATGCAATTACTTAATGGGTTTTGGCTTGATAAATACGGACCAAAAAAAGTTATACTTTATCTTTTATGTATAGCAGTAGTTAGTTGTTTAGTATTTTCAATATCAACTAATTTTATATCTTTATTACTTTCAAGAATTTTTATTGGTATTGGAGTTAGTGCATGTCTTATGGCTCCTCTTACTGGTTATAGAAGATGGTTTGCACCAAATATGCAACAAAGAGCAAATGCTTGGATGTTAATGACGGGTGCTCTTGGAATGCTTGCTTCAACGTTACCAGTACAATTATTACTTCCAGTAATTGGTTGGCGGTATGTATTTATTATTCTAGCGTTACTATTTGTTATCTCTTTCGCAATTATAGTAATATTTTCTCCTAGCTGGAGTAATAATGAAGAAATAACTAATACTAAGATTGGGTTTTTTTCTAGCTATTTAGAAATTTGGAAAAATCCTTACTTTAAGAGTCTAGTTCCGCTAGGTTTTTTTAATTATGGTGGACTAATGGCAATTCAAACATTATGGGCTGGACCTTGGATGACCAATGTGAGCGGTTACAGTGCTCTTCAATCTGCAACTGGATTATTTTGGCTTAATTTCTCAATGTTAATTACATTTTGGTTGTGGGGACTTATCAACCCTTACATTTTAAAAAAAGGTATATCTGCAGATAAAATTATAGTTTTAGGTATGCCTTCAAGTCTGGTTGTACTTTTAATAACTGTTTATTCTGGATCGAACGCTGGGGCGTTACATTGGACTTTATTTTGCGTTTGCAGTGTTTTTATTTCTTTAACTCATCCTGCTATTGGTTTAGCTTTTTCAAATAATATAGCTGGTAGAGCATTATCCTCGTTCAACTTAGTAATATTCTTTGGTGTATTTGTAGTGCAATGGGGAATTGGAATTATAGTTGATGTTATTAAGTCATTTGGGCACAACGAAATCCTAGCTTTTCAAGGAGCGTTTTTAATATTTTTTATTTGTTGCGCCGTTTCTTATATCTATTTTTTAATTCACAGATCTGATCATTTGCAGAACTAAGAGTTAATATTTAAAAAAATACACGCATAGATTTAAATTAATTATCCTCTTACTGGATAATTTATTTGTTTAATAAGAATTTTTATATAAATTAAATTTATTATTTAAAAATCATGAAATTAATAACAGCAATAGTTAAGCCTGAGCAGGCAGATAATATAAAAAGAAAGTTAAACGAAATTGGAGTGCACGGTTTAACAATGACTGAAGTTAAAGGTTATGGAAGACAAAAAGGTCATACAGAATTTTATAGAGGCTCGAAATATGAAGTTACATTTTTACCAAAAACTAAACTTGAAATCGCAGTCTCGACTTCCAAACTTAAGAAGGTTATTGATACTATCGTAAATACAGCGCGAACTGGAAAAATCGGAGATGGAAAAATATTTGTGACAAATCTTCAGCAAGTCATTAGAATTCGTACCGGTGAAAAAGGTCAAAAAGCAATCTAGATGAGTATAAATTTTGGACACACAGCCTGGATATTAACATCTACTGCTTTAGTACTGTTTATGACTCTTCCAGGTCTTGCTTTGTTTTATGCTGGCTTGGTTAGATCTAAAAACACAATTTCTGTACTTGCTCAATGCTTTCTAATTGCCGCTCTAACTTCTATTATTTGGGTTGTTATTGGTTACAGCTTATCTTTTTCTGGTGAGGGACTTTTTATTGGTAATCTAGATAAATTCTTATTAAAAAATATTAAAATAACTAGTCTCACTGGTGAAATACCAGAACTTTTATTCGTAATGTTTCAAATGACCTTCGCAATTATTACGCCAGCATTAATTATCGGTGCGTTTGTTGAAAGAATTAAATTCTCTGCGGTTTTTCTATTCACTTTATTATGGGTAATATTTGTGTATGCACCAGTAGCTCATTGGGTTTGGGGTAATGGTTGGCTTGCTAAAAAAGGTGTTTTAGATTTTGCGGGGGGGCTTGTTGTTCACACAACAGCCGGTGTTTCTTCATTAGTTATTGCTTATTTTTTAGGTAGAAGAAAAGGTTTTCCTAAAATAGCTCACCCTCCACATAGTCCTGTGCTTGCAATGATTGGGGCTTCAATGCTTTGGGTTGGTTGGTTTGGATTTAATGCTGGCTCTGCTTTAGCGGCTAATGGTAATGCTGCAATGGCAATGCTAGTAACTCATTGTTCTGCAGCAACAGCGACTTTAACTTGGATGTGTATTGATTGGTATAAAAATGGAAAACCTGGGTTAATTGGTATTATCACTGGAATGGTTGCAGGACTTGCAACTGTCACGCCTGCATCTGGTTATATAGGACCAATGGGTGGAATTATTCTTGGATTTTTATCAGGTTTTATTTGTTATTGGTTTGTAGCGTTCGTAAAATTTAAATTAAAAATTGACGACTCATTAGATGTATTTGCAGTTCATGGTGTGGGTGGAATTTTAGGAACTTTATTAGCAGGAATTTTAGCAACAGACACTTTTGGTGGTTTAGGAATAGAGAAATCTGTTTATGATCAGACAGTTGTCCAATTTATAGGTGTTATATCTGTTGCATTGTTTGCACTAATTGTAACAATAATTATTGTAAAAATAATTCAAACAACTATTGGTTTGAGAGTTAATTCTCAACAAGAAGAGTTTGATGGGCTGGATCTTGGTAGTCACGGAGAAAAAAGTTATAATCTCTGAGCTAGAACAGTTATTAATATTTAATTTTTTTTAAGGGGAGAATTTAAAGTGCTAACTAGAAGTTAGCACTTTAAAAAGAATGCTTACTTCTTAGCGGGAGTTATAACAGCGGAAGCTGCGTTGATTGATTTAACACAATCAGCTTCTTTTTTAGCCGCTAGTTGATCACCAGCTGCTTTTCTTAGATTACCAGCTTTTTTAGTAGCTGCTGCATCTAATTTTGCTGTTTTTACTGCTGCATCGTAACCTTTGATTAAATCAGCGCAAGATTTAGCTTGAGCGTTTGCAAAAGATACGAATAAGAACATACTTACGATTGTTGCTAGTATAGTTTTCATTTATATTTACTTATTGTTAAGTTAATTAGCGGCGAAATTATTTAATTTAAGGTTTTTTGTAAATAATAATTTGACATGGAAAAGTCTATATTTAAAATAAATACTTTCAAATAACCCATATAAATCAATGAAATTATAATTAGATAAAAACTAAAACGCTTTTATCTTTAATACTTCAAACTAAATTTTAGAATCTGCCTTTATTTTTTAGATCGAATGCTTGCCTGAGCGGCAGATAATCTTGCAATTGGAACCCTGTACGGTGAACACGACACATAATTTAATCCGGCTTTGTGACAAAAATCTATAGAGTCTGGGTCGCCACCATGCTCTCCACAAATACCAAGTTTTATACCCTTTTTTGTTTCTAGTCCTCGTGAACAGGCAATTTTTATAAGTTCTCCTACTCCGTCTTGGTCAATGCTCACAAATGGATCAATCCTAAATATTTTATTTTCAACATAATCATCTAAGAATTTTCCAGAGTCATCTCTTGATATTCCAAGTGTTGTCTGTGTTAAATCATTTGTTCCAAAGCTAAAAAAGTCAGCATGTTTTGCAATATCTTTTGCATTCAGAGCCGCTCGTGGAAGCTCAATCATAGTGCCTACTAAATAATCTACTTTAAAATTATTCAACTTTTGGACTTCTTGTGCAATACGATCAACTAATGCTCTTAGGATTTCAATTTCTTTTTCTGTTGCAACAAGTGGAATCATAATTTCTGGAATCACTGCTTCAACTTTTTGTTTTTGTAATTCAAATAAAGCTTCAAAAATTGCACGACATTGCATCTCATAAATTTCTGGGAAAGAAATTGCTAAACGGCAACCTCTATGGCCCAACATAGGATTTTCTTCGTGTAAATAATTAATTCTATTTTTAATTTCGCTTGAGTGAATTTTTAAAGATTTTGCAACAATATCAATCTCTTTTTCTGTTTTCGGTAAAAATTCATGTAATGGCGGATCCAATAATCTTACTGTCACAGGAAGACCTTTCATAATTGTAAAAATTTCCATAAAATCTTTCTTTTGAAATGGTAAAATTTTATCTAAAGCTTTAAGACGATCTTCTTTAGTCTTCGAAAGAATCATTTGTCTTACATATAAAATTCTTTCTTCATCAAAAAACATATGCTCTGTTCTACAAAGTCCAATTCCTTCAGCGCCAAATCCCCTTGCAGTTCTAGAATCTAATGGAGTTTCAGCATTTGCTCTAATTTTTAAAGTTCTAACTTCATCTGCCCATTTCATTATCTCAGAAAAATCTCCCGAAATATCTGGGTTAATGGTTTTAACTTCTCCAAGCATAACTTCGCCTGTTGAACCGTCAATTGTAATAATATCACCTTCTTTAACTTCAATGTTATCTACTTTGAAGATTTTAGCCGCATAATCTACTTTTATATTTCCAGCTCCAGAAACACAGGCTCTTCCCATTCCTCTTGCAACAACTGCGGCATGACTTGTCATTCCACCTCTGCAAGTCAAAATTCCAACAGCAGCATGCATTCCATGAATATCTTCCGGTGATGTTTCAACTCGAACTAAAATAGTATTTTGATTATTAGCTTTCATTTGCTCGGCATCATCTGCATTAAAAGTAACTTTTCCAGTTGCAGCTCCAGGTGATGCTGGCAGCCCTTTTGTGATTACATTCTTTTTAGCTTTTGGATCTAAAGTTGGATGAAGTAGAGTATCTAAAATTTTTGGATCAATTCTAAGTAATGCCTCATCTTTACTGATTAACTTCTCATTAACCATATCTACGGCAATTTTAATTGAGGCTTTAGCAGTTCTTTTCCCTGATCTTGTCTGAAGCATCCAAAGCTTCTTATTCTCAATCGTAAATTCAATATCCTGCATGTCACGATAGTGACTTTCTAATTTTTTATAAATTTTGGTAAGTTCAGAAAATGCTTCTGGCATTGTCTCTTCTAGCGATAGATCTTCTGAAGATGATTCTAGTCTTGCTTTTTTAGTAATATTTCTCGGCGTTCGAGTACCTGCAACAACGTCTTCTCCTTGGGCATTAATTAAATATTCTCCATAAAAACTATTTTCTCCTGTAGATGGATTTCGAGTGAAAGCAACACCAGTTGCGCAATCATTACCCATATTACCAAACACCATAGATTGAATATTGACTGCTGTGCCCCATTCTTCAGGAATATTATTTAATCTTCTATAAGTTTTTGCTCTTTGATTTTGCCAAGACATAAATACTGAACTAATTGCTCTCCATAACTGTTCATGCGAATCTTGTGGAAAATTCTCTTTTGTATTTTTTTTTACAATATCTTTATAATTTCCAACAATTTTTTTCCAATCTTCTGCATTAAGATCTGTGTCTGATAAGACGCCTTTTGTAAGTTTATAATTATCAAGCAAGTCTTCAAAGTTATGATGATCTATTTCAAGAACAACGTTGCTATACATTTGAATAAAGCGTCTGTAACTATCATAAGCAAATGTTTCATTATTAGTTTTTTTTATTAATCCTAAAACAGTTTTATCATTCAGCCCTAAATTTAAAACAGTGTCCATCATTCCTGGCATAGACACTCTTGAACCAGATCTAACTGAAACTAATAAGGGATTATTTACGTCGCCAAAATTTTTTCCTAAAATTTTTTCAATATTTCTTATAGCGTCCTCGACTTGAATCTTAAGATCATCGGGATATTTTCGATTATTCTTATAATACTCGCTGCAAACTTCTGTGGTAATTGTAAATCCTGGAGGAACAGGAAGACCTAATTTTCCCATCTCTGCAAGATTTGCACCTTTTCCACCTAAAAGAGGTTTTTGAGATACAGTTCCTTCGCAATTTGAACTATTAAACTGATAAACCCACTTTGGCATTTTTTTTTAAACCTCGAATTTTGAAAAGTCAGCGAAACTATCAAAAGTTCTACATAATAGAAATAGTAACTCTAATCTGTTTTTTTTGATCTGTTCATTTTCATCATTAACTTTTACGTTATCAAAAAACTTATCAACAAAACCTTTGGTCCCCGCTAATAAGCTCATGGTCTGCTCAACAGTTCTTAGTCGTGTAGGAGTTGTATAATGTTCTCGAATTTCATTTATTTTTTCTAATAAAAAATTTTCTTCTTTATGTTGAAATAAAACAGTATCAGGATCACCAAAAAATTCTTGTTTAGAGTCTTTTTTTGATTGCTCTAAAATATTTGTGCATCTTTTGTAAACCTCAATAACATTTTGACCATCGTTACTTTTAACTGCTTTATTTAAATTTTTAATTTTAGTAAATAATAAAAAATAATCGTCAGATCTGCTATTTGGCAAAATAGACTCAATAACATCAGGTCTAACTTTTTGATCTTTAAGTAAGTTTTTGAACCGATCTGAAATAAAAGCTAGAACTTCCTCAGTAAACTTAAGGTTTTGCAAATTTACACTTTGCGTAAGGTAGGAGTTTTTCGAGTTATTAATTAATTCTTTTAATGAAATTGAAATCCTATTTTCAATTAATATTCTAAGAATACCAAGCGCGGATCTTCTTAATGCATAAGGATCTTTTGAACTTGTTGGTTTCTCATTGATACCGAAGAATCCAACTAAATTATCAATCTTGTCTGCAAGCGCAACTACAATTGAGATTTTTTCTTTTGGAACTTTATCTTCTGGCCCAACTGGCAAATAATGATCTGAGATAGCATTTGCAATTTCTAAACTAAAACCTTGTTCGACTGCAAAATACTTTCCGAGTACACCTTGAAGTTCTGGATATTCTCCTACTAAATCTGAAACTAGATCTGCCTTACAAATAGAAGCTGCTATTTCTGCATCATCTTTTTTACAATTAACAATATCAGCAATGAATGAAGCTAAAACTCTTATTCTTTGTGTTTTGTCATGAAGCGATCCTAAATTTTGATAAAAAGTAATTCCTTTAAGCTTACTTACTTGTTTTACTAAATTTTGGCTCTTGTTTTTTTCCCAAAAAAATTTTGCATCTGTTAAACGTGCTGTAAGAACTCTTTCATTCCCTTTTATAATTTTATTTTTAATATCTTCTTTATTTGCAACAACAATAAAATTATTAATTAATTTATGATTATTAATCGAGCGCATTGGAAAATATCTTTGATGATGTTGCATTGTTAAAATGAGTAACTCTTCTGGTAGTTTTAAAAAGTCTTTTAAAAACGATCCTTTTAGAACAATTGGATCTTCAACAAGATTAATGACTTGTTTAAGTAATTTGTTGTTAATTTCTAATTCACAATCATTTTTTTTAAGAAAAGATTGAATATTTTTAGTAATTAATTTTTCTCTTTCTTCATTATCAAAAGTAATTCGTTTATCGGTTAATATTTTTTTAAAATGATTATAGTCTTTAATAACAACTGCTTTATCCTCTAATGGACCATCCACGTAAGTAATATTTGTTGATACTAAATGAAAAAAATTAAATGAAATAATTTGTTTATCAAATAAACATAAAATTGATTTTAAAGGTCTGCCCCAAGAAAGATCATGATTGCCCCAACGCATTTTTTTTCTCCACTGTAAGCCATTTAAAAAATGAGGAATATTTTTCTTAATTTCTTCAACAACTGGTATCTCTTTTTTTTGTGTTTTTGCAAAAAAAAATTTTCCTTTGTCTGTTTCTTCTTCATAAATATCTTTCAGATCTAAATTATTTGATTTAATAAAACCCTGTATAGCCTGTTCTGGAGCTTCAACTTTTGGGCCTCTTAATACTTTCGCTTCAATTTTAATGTTTGTTGGCAAATTACTATAATAAAAAATTAATC
>SHWR01000015.1 GCA_009693745.1 Candidatus Fonsibacter sp. | reverse complement strand
TCAGGTTTAGTTTTTTCAAAAAAACTTTTTATTCCTATCTTTTTATTCTCACTATCTAGTAATTTATAAAAAGTCTGTCTTTCATCTTTTAATGAAGCATCTTTATTAATTAATCTTTTAATTTCAACTAAACTTGAAAGAGGTTTTTCTGAAATTGATGTTAATATTTTCATAGCCCCTGTCTTAAATTCATCAGCTTTTAAAACAACACTAACAAAGCCAATGTTTTTTGCCTGTTCAGCTGTAATCATCTCCCCTGTCATACATAAATAATTAGCATTATATTTTCCTGCATATCGTTTAAGTCTTTGTGTGCCACCAATACCTGGTATTAAACCTAAATTGATTTCAGGCTGAGCAAACTTTGCATTTTCCGATGCAATAATAAAATCACAAATAAGAGCAAGCTCCATGCCGCCACCTAAGGCATAACCTTCTACTAAAGCTATGACCGGTTTTTTAATATTATAGATTTCATCAAAGGCATCAAAAAGTTTTTGCTGAATTGCAGTACTTTTATTTAAAGAATCTAATTCTTTAATATCAGCACCTGGTGAAAATAGTTTTTGATTACCCTCAATTGCAATACATTTAATTGCAATATCTTGATCAAAATTATTTAATGCTTGTAATATTTCTTTTGACGTTTCAATATTTAAAGAATTTTTATCTTCAACTCTGTCGATTTGAACAAAGCCAACAGCTTGCTCAGTTCTAACTTTAATATTTTTAAAATCCATTAAAGGGATTATTTATGATCAATAAAATTGCGTTCAATACACATTGCAATTCCCATTCCACCGCCAATACAAAGTGTGGCTAAACCTCTTTTAGAATGAATTTTGATCATTTCGTGAACTAAAGTTACTAGTATTCTAGCGCCTGATGCCCCAATTGGATGACCAATTGCAATAGCACCACCATTTACATTTACTTTATCAGTAGTCCAACCCATCTCTTTATTTACAGCGATGGCTTGTGCAGCAAATGCTTCGTTTGCTTCAATTAAATCTAATTCATCTTCACCCCAACCTGCTTTTTTAAGTGCAAGACGAGATGCTGGAATTGGTCCTGTGCCCATAATCGATGGATCTACACCGCATACCGCCCATGAAACTATTCTTGCAAGTGGCTCAATACTCAGTTCTCTTGCAGTTTTTCCTGACATTAAACTCACTACAGCCGCACCATCATTTAATCCTGATGCATTTCCAGCTGTTACAGTTCCATTCTTTTTAAATGCTGGTTTTAAAGTTTCAAGTTTTTCAATAGTTGTTCCATCTTTTGGATATTCATCTTTGTCAAAAATAACATCTTGTTTTTTAATTTTGACAGTTAATGGAACGATTTCATCATTAAATTTTTTTCCTTTAATTGCATCAATAGCTTTTCTTTGTGATGCCGCTGCAAATGCGTCTTGATCTTTTCTTGTAATTTGAAATTTTTGCGCAACATTTTCTGCCGTCACGCCCATATGATAATGATTGTACGCATCCCATAGTCCGTCAATAATCATCGAGTCTTGTAATTTACCGTCACCTAATTTCACACCATTTCTAATATTAATAAAGTGTGGAGCATTACTCATGCTCTCTTGTCCGCCCGCAATGACTATATTGGCATCTCCGCATTTAATTGAATTGTAACCAAATGCAACGGAAGCAAGTCCAGAACCGCAAAGTTGATTGATGGTAGTTGCAGTTTTTTCAACTGGTATACCAGCATGAATTGCAGCTTGTCGCGCAGGATTTTGTCCAACACCTGTAGCTAAAATTTGGCCCATGTAAACAGTGTCTACTTGATCAAGTTTAATTTCTGATTTTTCTAAAACTTTTTTAATTACTTCCGCTCCTAATTGCGGAGCTGTTAGAGAGGAAAGAGAACCACCAAAAGATCCTACTGCTGTTCGAACTGCACCTGTTATTACAACATCATTATCATTCATCTTTTTTTACTTCTCCCTTTCGTTATAAATTTATTTTATTGCATATACTGGCCACCATTTATTAAAAAGGTAGCGCCGGTAATGAAGCCTGCTTTATCACTTACTAAATAACTTGCCAAGGCGGCAATTTCCTCTGGCTCTGCAAGTCTACCAACGGGAATTTGTCCTACAATTCCCTTAAGAATTGTTGGATCAATTTTTTTAACCATATCTGTGCCCACATAACCTGGGGCAATAACATTTACGGTTATTCCTTTATTAGCATTCTCTAATGCCAGTGCCTTTGAAAATCCAATTATTCCAGCTTTCGCCGCTGAATAATTTGTCTGACCTACTTGACCTTTTAAACCATTGATAGAACTAATTGATATAATTCTACCAAAACCTTTTGCTCTCATTTTTTCAATCACATTTCGGCAGATATTAAAAAGAGAATTTAAATTAGTATTAATAACTGAATTCCACTCCTCTGGACTCATTTTATGTAAAAAACGATCTTTTGTAATTCCGGCGTTATTGATAACAATTTCTATTTCGCCATATTTTTTTTCAACTTCCGCAACAGCAGCTTTGCAGCTTTCAAAGTAAGAAACGTCTGACTTTATAACTTCAATTCCAGTTTGTTTTGAATATGCTTGTGCTGACTCATCTTTTCCAACGTAAGTAGATACGACTCTAAAACCGTCTGCTTTTAATTTATTATTCTAGGACTTGGTGCCAATGACATGTTACGCGGAATTGACTCCGATGAGATAAAGGGAAATCTAAATCAAATCATCATAAAAATTAAAAACAAAAATATACCCATCATCCTTGCAGGTTTTATATCGCCAGAAAGTTACGGTAAAAATTATAAAGAAAAATTTGATAATATTTACCCTGCTTTAGCAAAAGAGCATAATTTAATTCTAATGCCTTTTTTACTTCAAGACGTAGCATTAAATCCAAAATTAAATTTAGAAGATGGTAAACATCCAAATCGAGAGGGAGTTAAGGTAATGGCTAAAAATCTTAGTCCTTATATAATAAAACAATTAAAAAAATAAATTTAAGTCCCACAAAAAGTTTTATACTTTTTATCCGATTCAGGAGCTGCCTGCTGATATAATATTATATCACTGTGCTCTGTATAAGGATCTTTAAGGGCGTTAAGAAGATTGTTTATAGATAAAAAATTTTTTTCATTTGCTTCTTTAAGACTCTGTTCCACTTTATGATTTCTTGGAATAACAACCGGATTATTTTTTCTCATTAAATCTAATACTTCTCGTTTTTCTCTATTTTGTTTATTAATTCTTTGTGTCCACTTATTATAAAAGTCTTTTAAATTTTCACCTGCGATCTTTTCATTCATTAAATCTCTAAAAGTGTTGATATAATCTAATTTATTTTTCTCCATTATATCTAATAATTCTTGAATTAAGACTGCATCTTCAGCTTCATCAGTAATAAAACCTAATTTTCTTTTCATCATTTGATGAAATTTTTTTTCATATTTTTCTTTGAAAGAATGAATAATTTCCTCTCCAACTTCCATAGCTTTATTTTGATCTTCATCAAGAAGTGGGAGAATCGCATCCGCAAGTCGTGCTAAATTCCATTGTGCAATTGTTGGCTGATTACCAAATGCATATCGACCCTGATGATCGATAGAACTAAAAACAGTTTTTGGATCATAATGATCCATAAATGCACACGGTCCAAAATCAATACTTTCGCCAGAAATTGCCATATTATCTGTATTCATAACACCGTGGATAAAGCCAACTCGCATCCAATCAATAATTAAGTCAATTTGTCTTTCCATAACTAATTTTAAAAATTCAGGAGCTTGCTTGTCTAAATCTTTTATTTCTGGATAATGACGTTCTATGGAATATTGAAGAAGTTTTTTTAAAATTTGTAAATCTTTCTTAATTGCAACATATTCAAATGTGCCAACACGAATATGACTTTCTGCAACTCTTGTTAAAATTGCACCTAGTAAAACTGTATCTCTCATTACGTTTTCACCAGTGGTTGCAACAGCAAGGCTTCGAGTAGTTCTAATATTTAAATTATACATAGCTTCACTAATTATATATTCACGAAGCATTGGTCCAAGTGCTGCTTTACCATCACCTCCCCTTGAATAAGGAGTTCTACCTGATCCTTTAAATTGAATATCGTATCTTTTTTTATCTGGAGTAATGTGCTCTCCTAGAACAATAGCTCTACCGTCACCTAAAATAACTAGATGTCCAAACTGATGACCTGCATATGCTTGCGCTATCGGCTCTGATCCTTCTGGTAAAGTATTACCTGTAAATAATTGTGCAAGTTGGCTATCGTTTAGAGATGAAAAATCTAGACCTAATTGTTTTGCAAGATCGTGATTTAAGAGAACAAGTTTTGGATCTTTAACTTTCGTTGGCAAAACCTTTGCCATCATGAACTGAGTTAGACTTGTGTAACTATTATTAAAATTAAATCCGACAGGTCGCATATGGATTATTATGCCCTAAATTCATTCCTTATTACATATTGAAATATAAGCTAATAATACCACTTTCCTCAGTATAAAATCAGAGATTAACCAATGACAACTTTTGTAATCATTATAGCATGTAAGGTATGTCTTGGTTTTGCTTACTTTGGAATGAAAGGCTAGTTAAAACTAGGTTTTTTATGATTTTAATTAAAATTTTGAACAGTCTACCTGAACCGTTTCAAGGCTTAAAAGTTAAGCCTTGTTTTTATTTAAGAACGCTAATTCGTCGTCTGAGTAAGGAACCATATTAATTGCCTAACCCATAGGTAGTAAGAATATTCCAACTGGCAAGCTTAACACCGCCACTACAATAGCTACTAGACCTAGGATTGTTGCCATATCTTCAATTGTTCTAGAAGATACAGACAAAGTTTGGAAATATTGATTTCCTATTTTTGTTTTTAATGTTTGTGTTTTTGTTTTCATACCACTGATATAGAGAACAAATGTAATAAATTCGTGAACTATTTGTGTCTTAATTGTGAAGTAATATTAAACTTTTGTTACAATAAAATTTATAATTATTTTATTTTTATAAGTTGCTATCTTTTAGAAATGATACTTTTACTAATTGATGCTCCCATACTATATTTAGGATCAACCATATTGCCGAGTCTTACTCTTCCGCATTGAGTAAGTAAAAAATACGCTTCTAATTTATCATAACCCCAATCAGCAACCATCCAGTTTATTAGATCTTTATAAGCTCTTCTAGTTGCGTCCTCCATTGGTCTTCCACTGCCAATAGACATATAAAAACGTTCATTTTCTAATCTTGGATTTGCAATAGTCCAACCTTTGATCAAATCAACTTGAATAGTTGTTGTAGTTGGATGCTCAATGGCAACACCACAAAGTTCACCATCGCCTTGAGCTGCGTGACAATCTCCTAAGTAAAGATAAGCTCCTTCTTTGTTAACTGGCAAATAAATAACTGTATTTGTTGCAACGTCAGGCACATCCATATTCCCTCCATAATAATCTGGTTGCAGTGAAGTTATTGCCTCAATCTCAGGTGAGGTTCCGATTGTGCCGATAAAAGGTTCGTAAGGTAATATAAGTTTCTTTGACCAATGAACTCCTTTTTTATCAATAACTAATTTTTTTACTCTTTCAGGAAGCGGTGCATTTAGTATTGCAGTATCAGCTGTTCCAACCAATCCTCCAAAATTTTTTATCAAACAAGTGGTTCCAACCGGCTGTTTTCCTCTTGGCTTAATAGATTTTATATAAACTGCCAAAGTATCTCCTTTTCTAGCACCTTCTACATAAATTGGACCGTTCTGAGGATTTAAATATGGAAAATTTAGAATCTTACTTGGTTTATCAGTTGTTTTTTTAATTTTTCCTTCAAAAGCATCATGCGTTTCAGCAACAATAATTGCTCCTGGTTCAACATGAATTACAGGTGTAGCATAAGGACCGTATACATAATGATACTCTCCTTGCTGTTCCTCTGTAATAGTATATTTTTTTCCTGATTTACCTTTTGCAAGGCCTTTTTTACTCATTATTGATTTCTTTAACCAACTCATAATTAACTCTCCAAGCTTAAAAGTTTTCTTGCTTTTTCAACATCTCTCAATTCTGATGATGAAATTTTAGATAATATTCTGCCTTTGTCAACAACAAGACAGTCTGTATTTAATTGACTAATAAACGATATATTTTGCTCAACAATAATAAATGTCGTTTTTAATGTTGTTGATATTTTTTGAACTATTTCTCCAATAAATTTCACAATCGAAGGCTGTATTCCTTCAGAAGGCTCATCCAATAAAATAACTTTTGGGTTGGAAACTAAAGCCCTTGCAATTGCTAATTGCTGCTGCTGTCCACCACTCAAAGAGCCTCCTGGGCTTTTTTTCTTTTCTTCTAAAATTGGAAAAAATTTATAAATTTCATTTAGTTTATCTTTTAAATTAACTTTGTTTCGAACTAAAATTGGTAATAATATATTTTCTTCAACACTAAGAGATGTAAATATCTCTCTTCCTTGAGGTACATAGCTCATTCCTAACATTGATCGCTCTGATGAAGTTTTTTTTGTAATATTCTCATCATTAAATAATAAATTTCCAGATTTAATAGGAATAATTCCCATAATAGCTCTTAATAGAGTTGTTTTGCCGACACCGTTCCTTCCAGTGATAGCAAGTATTTCCCCTTGATTGATTGAATAAGAAAAAGAATTTACGACTATTGCAGTTTCATAACCTGCAGAAATACTTTCAATTTTTAAAATCTGATTTTTCATTATAAAATACCAAGATAAATATTTGTAACTTCTTTATTGGACAAAACTTCTTTAGGGCTACCTTCAAAAAATAACTTTCCAAGATGTAAAACAGATACAGATTTTGCAATTTGTTTTAAAATTTCCATATTATGTTCAACAATAACAAAAGTAACCCCTTCTCCATTAAGATCTTGAATAATTTTACCTGTTTTTTTAGTTTCTTCAAAAGATAGTCCGGCAGTGGGTTCATCTAAAAAAACAAGTTCAGGTCTTGAAATGGTAGATAAAGCAATATCTAGCCACTGTTTTTTTCCATGAGATAAATCTCCTGCTAATACATCCTGATCTTTCTCTAGTCCAAATTTTTCTAAAAAAGAAAATATTTCATCATTAAATTTTGACTTAATTGCCAAAATTAAATTTTCTTTTACAGTAAGTTCACTAAAAACTGAAGGAGCTTGAAATTTAACGCCGATGCCTAAATTTATTCTTTCATTCAAAGAAAGTTTTTCAATATTTTGATTATTAAATAAAACTTGTCCTGAATTTAAATTATGAACTCCAATAATCATCTTAAATAAAGTGCTTTTTCCAGCACCATTTGGTCCTATAATAAATCTTATGTCTCCTCTATTAATTTTTAATGAAACATTATCAACCGCTGTAAATCCCCCAAATTTTTTACTTACAAAATTTAATTCTAAAAGATTCATAACTTATTTTTTCGATAAAAATTTATTTGTTAATAATTTTTTTAACATAAGAATAATACCTTCTGGAAAATATCTAGTTACAATAACTAGAATTAAACCCATTAAAATAATTGCGTATTGGGCGCCATTAACGGCCAAAGTTTGTGATATATAAACGAGCAAAATACATCCAAAAAAAACTGAAAAAAAATCATTCTTTCCGCTAGCGGCAACCCAAATGACCGGCATTGCTGAAGCAATCAGTCCCATTGATGATGGCGTAATATACCCTCCCCAATTTGTATAAAGAATTCCACTTACTCCAGCTAGCAAAGCTGATAAGGAAAAAGTGATCATCTGAATTTTTTTTACATTGTGTCCTAAACTTTCAACTCTTGTTCGATCTTCTTTGGATGCAAGTAAAATTAAGCCAAAATTAGATTTTTTTATTTTATAAAGCAACCAAAGTAAAAACATTGCGAGAAAAACTATAAAATAATATTGACCAATTCCTTGTAAATCAAATTTATATTCTCCAATTTTAATCCCAATTGGCGGCATGCCTTGCATTCCATTAAAGCCATTTAACCTTGCATTTCCTACCGTCCATTCTGGTCCTGCTGTTTGCGCCATAAATGTTTCTAAAACAAGTGTGATAGCAAGAGTCACAATTCCAATAAAAACATCATAAATTCCTCCATAAAATAAAAAGTATCCAACAATTGCACCAAAGATTGCTGTTATTGCCAAGGCTAGAATTGGAGACCAAATACCAACAGCATAAATATCAGAAAAATTAATGCTTATAATTGCGAAACTATAACCCGCCAAACCAAAAAAAGCGGTTTGCCCAAAACTTAAAATTCCACCCATACCCCATATCAAAGCAAGACCTAAAGATATAAAAGTCCATATCATAAAGTATGAAATATTATTTATATAAAAATCATCAAATAATATTGGTATAATTAATAAAACTATAAATACAGAAATAGTAAAAATATTATCTTTTTTTAACATTTTATTTTTTTAATTTAATTAATAATCCGCTAAACCCTTTTGGTAAAAAACGAATTATTAAGATTACAGAAAATAATAAAGCTAAAACGCCTATAGTTGCATGATAATAAAAAGTAACTGATGTTTGAATTAAACTTAAAAAACTCGCTGCAGGAATCAATCCGATGAATGGACTTGCTCCAGCTGTTACAACAGTTACGAAGGCACTTACTATAAATGCTTGTCCAATACTAGGTACTATAGTCATTGTAGGCGCGTAGATTGCACCTGTTAAACCAGCAAGGGCTGAGCCAATACAAAATGTGACCGTATAAACTTTATCAACTTTCACCCCTAAAGTTGATGCAATTTTAGGATTTTCAATAGTTGCTCTTGCAAGTGTACCAAAGTTGCTTTTTAGAAAAAGAATATACAATAAAATTAAAATTGAAATTGAAATGAGAATTAATAATAATCTATATTGAGAATAAGAATATGCTCCTAATTGAAAATTACTTAAAGGAGTTTGTAAACCTTCAAAGGAAGGTCCAAAGATTACTAAAAAAGATTGAGAAACAATTAAACTAATTCCCCAGGTTGCCACCACGGAATCTAAAGGCCTTCCATACAAATGACGAATTATAATTCTTTCTAAAATATAACCAAATATTACTGTTACTAAAACGCCTACTGCCATTGCAATCGGCAAAGGTAATTTCAAAATTTTCGCAGAGACTACAGTGCCATAGGCCCCAATAGTAATAAATTCTCCATGGGCCAAGTTAATAATTTTCATCATTCCAAAAATTACAGCTAGGCCTATTGCTGCTAATAATAAAAAAGATAGAGCGTCTCCAAATTGATAAAATAAATTAAATAAAATGATCATGGCAAAAGTAACGAACGGGCTCTAACTTTTATTAGAGCCCGTTTGTAAAATTAACTTAACAAAGATTTGCCTTATTTTGTTGGTGGCTTACTTGGAGTATACTGGCTAAAGTCATCTTTCTTAGTAAGATCGCAACCAGCTTGGCCTAACCAATAAGGCTGAATATCTTTCCAAACTTTAGGTATTTCCACTTTATGATCCTTAGCAACTCTAACTAGGAAAATATTATGACTTCCGTGGTGACTTTTTGGATCAATTTTAACAACTCCAGAAGGACCGTCAAAACTAATTCCTGTCTCTAAAGCTCTTCTAACTTTAACTTTATCAGTGCTTCCTGCTTTAGCTACGCCTTTTACATACAAGTTAATTGCATTGTAAGCATTAGCAGCTTCCATATTAACATATGGCTCTTTTGGATATAAGGCTTTGAAGCGTTTCATAAAATCTTTGCTTTTATCATGAAATTCCCCGCTCTTGATAACGTCATGAACTTCCTCAATATAGTTCACTGTTACATACATATTTTCTAGAGCAGGAGGTTTAAAGCGCTTATGCTCATATGCTTGTCCAACGTTAACTGAGGTAGCCATAGGAATTTTTAATCCGGCAGCAGCTTGCTGTTCGTAGAAAGATGCTTGTTTTGCCCCAACTAACAATGTCATCAGCACATCAGGTTTTGCTGCTTGTATCTTTTGTATTGTTTGACTGAATTGAGAAACGTCTAGAGGAATAAACTCTTCCCCAACCATTGTTCCACCATTCTGTTTTACAATATTTCTAACCCATTCTGCTGAGATTTGACCAAAGTTATAATCAGCTGCGATTGTATAAACTTTCTTTCCGTATTTTTCCATCATCCACGGAACTAAAGTACTAAATTGCTGTTCAGGAACTGCTCCTGTAACAAACACGTTAGCATCACACACTCCACCTTCATACTGATTATTGTAAAAATAAAGCATTCTTGCTTTATCAATAATAGGTCTTATAGCTTCCCTTGAAGCGCTTGAAAATGCTCCAAAAATTACATCGACTTTATCTTTTTCGATCAATCTTCGTGCAAATTCTTGAAAACGAGTATTGTCTGATTGTGTATCGTATCTTACAATTTCAAGTTTTCTTCCTAGAACTCCACCTTTAGCATTTATTTCTTTAACTGCCATTTCATAGGCATGGATCTTTGGAACAACTGCGATTGCAAAATTACCTGTTTGATCTTCTAATATTCCTAACTTAATTGTTTGCGCTGAAGCAAAGCTTCCAAACAACATAAAGAGAGATACTAAAAAAGAACTAAGTATTTTTTTTTTCATTTTTCCCCTTTTTTTTATTGTGATTATGCATTATTATAAGCGCTAATAAATTAATTTCATATACTATCTATATAAATTCAATCTATGATTGTTTTTTTAATTAATTATGCTGTTTTTTAATACTTATAAAAATTACCACTTACTTAAAAGAAACGTTTAAGGCCAGTGTAAACAGACACTAAAGTTGTTGCTAACGAAACATACTTAATAGATTTTTGTAGAAGATCTTGCAAAGCTTGTGGGTTTAATTTTTTATTAGAAATAATATTGATCAATGATTTAAGCATCGGATTAATATCAATTTGGTGTTTACTTCGTTTAAAATAAGAAATTGTTCCAAGTAACATTCCAGTTAAAAAACTAAAAGTAATGCTTAGTGAATATTCAATAAATTCTTTCCACTCGATTATACTCTGTGGCATTATTGGAGTTTTATCTACTGAACTTGTAATCGCACTCATGCCAATAACAGTTATAAAGGCCAGCACTAAAGATCCTAAAAACCAAGGTAGTAATGAATTTTTCTTTTTCTGAAAAAGAAAATAAGCAAATGGCATTGGAATTATGATCGAAGCTAATCTTAAATAAATTAATTTTAAATCATAAATCACAACAATAATTGCATGCGCAAATAAAAGTATAATTAATGGAAAAAATAAAAATTTAACGATCTTAAGAATTTTTTCAGAAATACTTTCTGACTCTAATTCTTTTTTATACTGTAATTCTTCTTCAAGTTCATTAATTCGACTTTCCAAAGTTTCTTTATCAGCTGCATTATTGAGTTTTTCTTCTAAATCTGAAATTTTTTGTAACAAAGGCTTAAAAAGATACAAATCTTTTGTGCAGGTTTTGCAAACATAAGCTTCTGAATCAATTTCACTTATACAGTAAGGACACTTCATTAATAAATTATTTGGTAACAACTAATGTGACAGTAACATTAGACTCTCTGCCATCTGCATCTTTAACAGTAATTCTTACTGAATGTTCTCCTGCTGGAATTGCTGCCTGCTCAAGATTAATTCCATTTTCAGAAATTGCAGGCCTAACTCTTTCCGTTAGATCAACATAAGGAAACTTTAGATAAGTAACTTTAACAGAGGATGCATCAACTTTTACTCCGCCTCGTGGTTCAAATTTTACTTTAAAATCAAATGGAGATTTTACATCTGCCAGCGATACATCTGGTGATAAAACAGTAATTCCTGGTCCTCTAGAAATTCCTCTAGTTTTTAAATCTCCTTTAGCTGGAGGCAATTGTGCCTCTTTTGGCGTTATTAATTCTTTAATGATTGTCTTAACATCTTTAGAATTTACCGAACTTTGAGAGCTTAATAATAAAGTACAAATAATTACTAAACTTAAGATTTTTATTTTTTTCATTTTTTTATTTATTATTAATCAATCACCCACCATCACAAATGGCGCCCAAAATAATGGGTGACTATAAAAGTAACTTACTACGTTTGTATTCCCAATTCTAGCTGCTCCTTTATCTGCAATATTTAGCATAGCCTGTCTTAAAGCCTCTGGTTTTGAAATTTTTTCTTGATTATTTTGTCTTTTGAATAAATCAACCATAAGCTCTCTTGAAGACACTGTATCTACTGGCCAATTTGAAACCAATAAGGCTCTTGCCCCAGCGTAGAAAAAAGCTCTTCCAAGTCCTGAAACTGCTTCAGAGCTATTATCACTAGATGCAGTATTACAAGCTGATAAAACAACCCAGTCTGCATTCAATTTTAATTCTAGAATTTTATCCATTGTTAATAATCCATCACTATCTTTTTCTCCTGTGACATCTGGTGATGATAGCGCTAAAGCAGGCTGTGTTAGTCCATTTAATTCGCCTGGAACAAGACCATGAGTTGAAAACATAATAATATTTTTCTTAGAAAAATCTGTTTCTAAAACTTTTTTTACACTTGCGTGTTGATTTAAATATATATCTTCAGGTTTTGCATTTAAAACTTTTGCAATTTCATTAACCTCAATACTTGTATCTGGCAAACCAGGTAGAAGAGCTAACTCAGCGGAACTTACATTTGAAGTTTTTGGCATGCTTCTCAAATTAAGAGGCTTACCTCTAGTATTAACTGCTTGAGCAGTTTCAATTTTTGCTGATGCATTATTTGCCTGTGCTTTACTAAAATAAGGATCTGCAAATGCAATAAAGTTTTGAATGTCATTTTTTTCAATTTTAACACCTCTAAGAGAAGCAAGTGCATTGACAGATGGTAACTGAGAAATTGCAATCTTTCTAATTAACCATGGTGCATTTTGATAATCTTTTAAAGCAGCAGAACCTTTGGGTGGTTGATTAATTTTTTCTGTTAATAAGACTGATATAGGAAGTTGCCCCAAAGACTCATGTGGAACTGAAATTAATAAATTTTTACCAGATAAACTTTGCTCTATAGGCTTTATAATTTGATTATATAATTTATTTGAAAGAACAACATCAAATGGAGGAATTTCCTCAACGCTTGCAACTCCTGGATCTAAAGCTTTACGTAAAGCTTTAATATCTCTTGAAATATCTTTTTTTGTTACATTGATATTTGCAAAATTACTTAATCCATTTTGATGAATTGCCCAAACAAAACTTTGTCTTTCTCCAAAATACCATGTTACCAAAACTTCATTTTGATTTAAAATTTTTGCCGTTCTATCAATTGAGATAGGTTTTGGTTCAACTAAATCAAAATATTCTGGGTATCTATTTTCAATATCTTTTTTTACAGAATTTCTCTCTGATCTAAGACTTGATATATCACTTCTAATCTTATCTTGAGCTGAAGCAGATCCTCCGGATTGTGATATATTTAAAAGAAGCTCATTTAAGGAATTTATTTTTCTTTGTAAATCCTGTTCAGTTCTTGCAAATTCTGCTAATCTTTTATCTTTAAAAACTGTCCTAGCAGTGCTCTGCGCTAGCGCTTTTTGCACTGAACTGCCCCTTGCCAAATCTGCTAGAAGAAAAGCTTCGCTAACTAAATTCTTTTCAAGATTTTTATCAGTTTTAGCTTCTGCAAAAAGTAAGCTAATATAAGACTCGGCAATCATGGAAAACCTTCTTTGCGCTTTATGACTAATATTTGAAGTTTCGCTATCGTTTCTAACCTGCTCAATCAGTATAGGAATTGCAGCTTTAAAATTATTTTTTGCTTCTTCTGTTTTTTTTTGCTCATTTAAAGTAACTGCATAAAAAGCTTGTGCAAGAATGGCTCTTGGATGATTGGTTCCAACTTTATTTTTTTGATCCTCAAAAATTGATTTTGCAATAATTTCTGCTTTTGAAATATTTTTTGTAAATATTAAAGCAATCACTTCATCCAAATCTCCTAGTTTTCCTAAAGATTTCTTTAAAAATTCATCTGAATCAATTGCAGTTTGTATCGATGAAAAATAACTCAAAGCCTCAGAATATTTTTCAATATTCACCAACGATGAAGCGACAGCTTTTTTTGACTGAATAACATTTCCGGCTGTGTCTGAAAGCCCGGCATCAAGATAAGTTTTAAGAGAATATTGAGCCAAAATATGAGCCTCCTCAAATCTGCCCTGTTCATTAAGACAATTGGACAAACGGGCTAATGCTCTAGCCACTCTAATACTATTTTTGCCACCCAGACCTAAATAAATTTTTAGACTTTCTCTATAATAATACTCAGCTTCAACTAATTTTTTTTGCGAATTTAATGACCCTCCAATCAATGCCAAAGTATAAGCTTTGAAGGAAAGAATACCTTCTTTCTGATTCAATTTTTTTGATGGATCGCCGGCCACTTGGTTATGTTTAAGTCTAATATCTAATAAATTAAGCGCTCTAGCAAAACTCAATTCTGCTTCAATAGGTTTCCCCGCTAACATTAAATAATTTCCTTTGGCGTTTTCTGCTTGATAGGTCCAGTGAAAACCCCATTCCGTCCAACTACTTCTAAAACCTTTCATTCTGTTAATTAATCGATCAACATCTTTAACGGCTTCATTTGCAGAACTTAAATCTCCTAAGTTTGTAAGAATATCAATTTTAAACATTAACGCAGTCAACTCCCAACCAGCCGATCTTTGAACATCTGGGTCTTTTAACATCAATTCAGTTCTCTCTAAAGCTTTCTTAGGATTTCCCTCAATACTATGAAAATTAATACAATTTACTTGCGCATCCCAATATTTTTCTTTTTGTAATTCTTTTGAAACTTCAAGACCCATTAAACAATTCTGTTCTAATTCTTTTACTCGGCCTAAGCTTTCCAAGGCTTCAGATTTTCTTTGAAGAAACTCAAATAATTGAGCCTTTGTTAGATTTGGGTCTGGCGTAGAATTTACAATCTGCTTATATTTTTCAACTGACTGCACATCAGCTTTACTATTATCTAAAAGCTTAATAACATCATTTATATTTTTTGGAGGAGGCGGTACTTTATCAATTAACGCTATTAAATCTTTTTCACTTAATTCTTTTTCTGGCTGGTTAGAAATTGCGCTTGTAGAAAAAAATAATAAAAATGATAATGTTAAAATTCTTAAAAAAAAGTTCATTAATTGTTAAATTCTATTTAGTTTAAAGTAATAAATAAAGTAAATTAGAAGCAAAAATTAATATGTTTAACAAGATTAAAGGACACTTAAAACTTGCTAACAAAGGCTACTTTGAACACATGTTTTTTGCCATGAAAATTGGTCTTAAATGTTTATGGTCATTCATCACTGCATTTGTACATGCAATCAATCCGGCTTGGTTTGAGTACACAACAAGCAAAAGAATTAAGCGAATGAATGATTTGTTTCAAAAACCAAAAAGAGACATTGAGGATAAAAATTATTCTAAGTGAGAAAAATACTGCCAATATAAATATAGCAAATAAATACAATTAAGAGCGTAGCAAGTTAAAGTTGCCATCATTCCAATCATCCTGAATAATATTTTCTCTTTTAGCATACTGTAAGCGTGAGAAACTCTTCCTATAAAAAATATAATATTAATAAATATAACGTAGATTTGGTTTCCATCTAAAATCTCTAATAAAAAAGAAGAAATAATAAAAAAAACTGTAAACTCAAAAAAGTTTCCATGGGCTCTTATTGCTTTAGTTAAATCTTTATTAAAACCATCCCCATAAAAAACTTTTGCTGATTTCCTTGCTCTAATTGTAATAATGGTAAGAACTAAATAAAAAATTATGAAAATAATTGTAAATAAAATAGAGACATTCATATTCTAAATGGAGCTTTGTATTGCTTGCTTAATATATTCTTCTCTTAGTGCTATTGAAAATTTTCCAGGTTTGCCATCACCTATTTGGTAACTGTTAATTTTCACAACTGGAGTTATAAGAGATGTCGCAGAAGTAATAAACGCTTCAGTAGCTGATTGCGCATCTATTAGTAAAATATTTTTGGTCACCACTTCATATCCTAAATCTTTTGCACATTTAAAAATCGCATCTCTGGTAATTCCACTTAAAATTAAATTATCAGACTGTCTGGTCATGATAATTTTACCTTTGATAATCCAGGCATTACTAGAGCTACCTTCGGTAATATAACCTTGTCTAATCATCCATGCATCATCAAAACCTTTTTCAGTTGCTTCAGTTTTTGCCATACTTGCGTATAGCAATTGTGTTGTTTTAATATCGCAGCGTTTCCATCTCATATCATCGAGTGTCATTACTTTAATTCCATTCTTTGCAGATTCTGAATCAATAATTATTTTCTCTTGAGTGAATGCAAGAACTGTTGGTTCAATTTTATTCTTTGGCATATCAAAGCTTCTGTCTGCAACGCCTCTGGTTACTTGCAGATAAATCATGCCTTCTTTTAAATTATTTAGTTCAATTAATTTTCTATGAAATATTAAAATATCAAGGTGATTTAATAGTTCTTTAAATTTTAATTCAGTCATAGAACGATCCAATCGTTTCATATGATTATTAAAATCTATTAACTTACCGTTAATAACCGTTGTTACTTCGTATAAAGAATCTGAAAATAAAAGACCTCTATCAAAGACTGAAACTTTCGCTTCATCTTCTCTTTTAAATTCTCCGTTAATGTAAACTTGTCTCATATTTATATTTTTGCAAAAAAACTTTTAAACTAAATCATTAAATTTAAATATAAAAATAGTAAATATTTTAAAATTGCTGAGTAAAACCAAAACGAATTAAATCTTTTGTGCTGGTTCTGTCAAAATTACTATTATCAGTTCTTCTGCCTGGATTATTACCAAGTTTGTGCGCCCAAAGCATATTAAATTTTGTATTAGGCATAGCCTCCCATTCTAAACCAAGCCCGGTATCTTTTAGATTATAAGTATTTTTGTTAGTTTTAAATCCACTTATTGGAAGTGATGATTTGGCTTCTGTTGAGTCGCCGTAATTTTCATAAATTGAAATTTTTCCAAAATCATAAAAAGCAAATGCCTTAACATTTTTGGCAAGCATACGTTCTAATTCAAAATTAATAACAAACCCACTATCCGCGTTATCTGCTCCTCCTCCTTCTGAGTTTGGATAAACACGAACATTGTAAAGACCGCCTAAACTAAATTCTTCAGCAGCATCAAGCGGTGTCAAAGCATGCTGTCCTTTAAAACGAATATATAAATTATCTTGTTCAGTAATTTTTTCTAACCTATTAACTTGAGCTGTCACTTTAGAAAAAGATCCTGTGGGCCCCCCCAGATCGTCTTTGGTATGATTTGCATTATTATCACCTTTACTAAAGGAAATTTTTCCTGTCGTGCCTGCCTGATTAAAAACTTTGTCATATGAATTAAAATATAAAGAAAGGTCTGCCCGTTGATTAATTTTATCCGTGGCTGGAGTTCCAGGTGCTGTTCCTGAAATAGTAAAAGTTCTATTTTCAATATAGGAAGCTCTAATAGCTGAAACACCAAAACTTAAATTTAGATCTGTAGATTTAAAAAAAGGTTTTATAAAATTTGCATCAATAAAATCAGAATTACCTGTTGCGTCTGCAACTGCATTTTGTTGACCCACATCATATTTTATTGCGCCCGCTCTAAATGCTAATGTTGATCCTTCAAAACCTACTGGAAATTTTGCACCTAATTCTAAATAATCCGTACCGTTACCGCTGGTGTGAATTTCTCTAATAGTAAGCGTCTCTCCTTTTTTTAAAAAATCATTAAATGAAATTCCAATTAATCCCTTGGTAAAGCCTGTGCTTCTTGATCCTGAATCATCAATTCTTAAAATTCCTGTAATAGGATTAATTGGTGCAGGAACCGTCCCGACTTTAGGTTCTGTTGAAGGTCTTGGTAATGGAATAACATTTCTATCATGGATGGCTGGACCCGATGCAATTCCAGCATAAAGATTTGTTATTGTTTGAGTTAAAATAAAAAATAAAAAAATTAAAAATTTAGATAAAGATCTCATTTTGGTGGAACAACTGTAATTTTAAATTGACCATAATATGCAGCTACATCCTTCATCTCATCATCTGTTAAATTTTTTGCAATTATAGTCATTATCTCATTTTGTCGTTTGCCAGACTTATAATCCCTTAGTTGATTCCAAATATATAAGTCTTTTTGTCCTGCAAGATTTGGCGCTTCTTCTATCACTGAAATTCCATTATCACCATGACAGGCCACACATTGTGATGATATTTTTTTACCTAATGTAGTGCTTTTTAATGAAGGATTTTGAGCTTTAACGTTAACTACAAATGCTGATAATAAAAAGATTAATAAAATTTTTTTCATACTTTAAACGTACCGAGTTTACCTCGGTACGTTCGCAAAAAAAAGATTATTTTTTGTATGAGATTCTATAAACAGCTCCAACTTTATCGTCGGAAACTAAAAGAGATCCATCGTTATATACTTGCACATCTATTGGACGACACGCATAAACTCCTGTGTCTCTTAAACAACCTTCCATAAATGGTTCTGTCTTAGTAGCGTTTCCTTTGGCATCGAGATACGTAACCATTACTCTTGCGCCTCTAGGTTTAACTGCATTCCAAGAACCATGTTGAGCTGAGAAAATTGCTCCTTTGTATTTATCAGGAAACATTTTTCCATTATAGAAAGACATTCCAAGATCAGCAGCATGAGCGATCATTTCGATCTGTGGTTTTACATATCGATCAGCTAAATCTTTTGGAATTTCTTTTCCTTTATAGTCATCAGTTCTAACGTCTCCACCACCATAATAAGGGTGACCATACCACATACCCATTTTAGGCATTTTGTTAAGTTCACCTGGAGGTGTTTCATCTCCCATTCCATCCACTTGGTTATCTGTAAACCAAAGTGAATTATCTTTTGGATTAAAGTCATGTCCTACAGAATTTCTAATTCCTGTTGCGACCACTTCTCTATCCAATTTTCCTGGGAAACGATTGAAACGGATCATTCCACCAATGCCTACTTTGTTGTAGATCTCTTGTTTTTCTGGTGGACTTACGTTGAACGGTTGACCCAAGCTCACATATAGTTTGTTATCCGCTTTATTAACACGGCACATTCTCGCTGTATGATTATAAGATTCCTCATCTTTTGGAATCAAATCACCTTGTTCAATAATTGGAATTGCAACTGTATCTGGACTTTCTTTGAAATACTCAGCCGCTGGAAACCATATCACTCTATTTCTTTCAATGATGTAAAGGTGACCATCTTCAGAAAAACAAGCTCCGTGAGGTATGTCAAAATTAACTGTTGCTGCGAATTGCTCAACAGTGTCAGCAACGTTATCCATATCTCTGTCTAACGCATGCCAAACTTTAGTTTTTCGAGTTGTGATAATGACACCATTCTCATTTCGCATTACCGCCATAGCGCGAGCATCAGGCGCTACTGCAAATAATTCAATTTTGAATCCTGGTGGCAATTTAATTAAAGGCAGAATATTTTTCTTAATATTGTCTGCCAGTTCAGATTTTTGTGGTATCTTTTCTCCACCAGTAGATAATCCTGTGCTTTTAAAAGAACTTAATTTTTTAATTACATCGGCATCACCTGCTGCTCCAGCATTTTGTGCTGTTAAGAAAAGGAAACCAAATAATACTGATAAAAATGTTAGTGCATTTTTTCTCATTATTTCTCCCCTTTTTTTTCCTGATTAAACTCCTATTAAGAAGAACTTACAAACTTAAATAATGATTGAGCCCCAAAGAGAATTAAAAATAATTCAACCTTAATGTGTAATTAATATTTGGTTATAAAACTTAATTAGGCTACTGCACAAATCATGTCGCTACCACAACACAATGGACTTTTAATTTTTCCATGACCGTTTGGACATTCGCTAATTTGAACTTTTTGTCCATTGTCTAATTTTAGTGAAGCATCATTAAGAGAAGCATCACATTTTCCGCAAGTAATATTTGCGGACATTTTACATTTTGGGCATTTATATGTTGACATAGACAGATAATATTACAAATAGGCTCTTAGTAATAGTTAAAATTACTTAACTAAATCAAGGCTTAAAGTTACATTAATAGTTACATCGTCCTTTAATATTAATGTGTTGGCCCAAATTCCTGTTCCAATTTCAAAATCAGTTCTTTTAAATGTAAAAGCCCCTTTGGCAATTGCTTTATTGGTTCCTTGTAAATTATAACTTAATGGAATTTTAAAATCTTTCTCATTACCTTTAATGTTTACTGCTGCGAATGCATAAGCAGTATTATCTTTATTAATTAAAAAATCTTTAGTTTTTATGGAGGCTTTTGGAAATTTTAGAGTATTAAAAAAAACATCACTTCTTATTAAATCACCGTAATCTAAATCATAATTGGTTGTAATACTGTTAATATCAATTGTGATATTAGCAACACCTTCGAAATTCTTACGATCTACTTCTATAAATCCAGTAAATTTTTTAAAATTTCCTGTTACATTTTCTGCTAACAAAACTGGAATTGAAAAATTTACTGAACTATTTTTATTATTAACAATCCACTTCTCTAAAGCAAAGCTATTAGTACAGAAAAATAAAAATAAAAATAAGTACTTAATCAATCAGAACTTCCAAACCACATTCTTTTTATTGTTTTATCTTTTAAAAAATAATGATGATATAAACTTGCTAAAATATGTATTCCTACAAAAGTAATAAATACATAAACGGAATTAGCATGAATATTTCTTGCAATTTTTCCTATTTCTTCGTTTTTTTCAACAAGAGCAGGCACAGAAAATAATCCGAATACATTGATGGGTCCTCCTCTAGCTGATGAGTAAGTCCAGCCACTAAAGGTCACTACCAATAATATAAAATAAAAAGAATAATGAACAAACTTTGATAATTTATTTAGCAAATAACTTTGTGATAAAGGTGTTGGCACTAAATTAATAAGTCTCCAAAAAAGTCTTAAAATAATTAAAATTATAATTAAAATTCCTAAAGACTTGTGAAGATTAAATATAAAAAAACGTAAAGGACCTTTATCTAAATCTCCCATAAAATAACCTAAGGTGAAATTAAATAAGATGATAACCGCCATAATCCAGTGAAAGTTTTTACTAACAAATCCGTAACTAGATAGTGTATTTTTTATAGCCATTTTAAAAAAGATTTAATAATTTAAATAATAATGGGACCAAAATTGAAGTTGCAATACCATTAAGACCAAGCGCAAGAGCTGCAAAAACTCCTGCAGTTTCATTTCTACTCATAGCTCTTGCTGTTCCAAGTCCATGTGATGCAAGACCCAAACCAAAACCTCTTGCTGACATATCTTTTAATTTTAAAAAATCTAAAGCAAAGATTCCAAATGATGCACCCATAATACCTGTTAAAATTGTAATAATTGCCGTCAAAGATGGAATTCCTCCTATTAAATCTGAAATACCCATAGCAATAGGCGCAGTTGCACTTCTTGGAAGCATGCTAAATAAAACTTGATCATCTATTTTGAAAATTTCACACAAAATAAATGTAGAGATAATTGCAAACAAACTTCCTATAATAAGTGATACCGAAATACTTAGCGCCTCCTCTTCTGTATCACTCTAAATTGTTTATAAATTGGAATTGCAAGTGCAACTGTTGCAGGCCCTAACATGAAGTGAATAAATTTTGCACCATCAAAGTATCTCTCATAT
>SHWR01000065.1 GCA_009693745.1 Candidatus Fonsibacter sp. | reverse complement strand
AAACCTGAATTTATATTATTATCAGCTGGTTTTGATGCTCACAAAGATGATCCTTTAGCTAACATTAATTTAGAATCTAAGGACTATTATACGTTGACCAAAGAAATTATGAAAATTGCAAAACAAGTCTGTGGTAATAAAATTGTTTCAATCTTAGAAGGTGGCTACAATCTTATAGCTATTCAGGAAAGTGCAAAATATCACGTTGAGGCTTTGTTAGAAATTTAAACTAATAAATAATATTTTCTAAATATAATCCTGCAGCAGGCGCTGGGGTTGCACATTTAGATCTGTCTTTAGAATTTAGCACATCAAGTAAATCTTTTCTTGTCCACTTATTTTCCCCTACAAGCTTTATACATCCCATCATAGAACGAACTTGATGTTGTAAAAAAGACTGCGATTCAAAATAACTATAAATGTAATCATCTTTTCTAAAAATATTTATTTTCTCCATAGTTTTTATTGGAGATTTTGCTCCACATGAAGCTGATCTAAAAGTTGTAAAATTATGAGTCCCTATTAAAATTTGCGCAGCATCATTCATTTTTGATTCTTCAAGTTTTATTTTTAATTGCCACGCTCTATCTTTTTCTATGGACAATGGTGAGTCTCTATTAATAATTATATATTTATAAATTCTTAACTTTGCATCTCGTCTTGCATCAAAATCATCGTTGGTTAATTCTGTTTTTAAAATGCTAATAGAGTCATTTTTTAAATGAAAATTTAAAGCATCAGTAATTTTTTTGGCATCAACATCTTTATTAAAATCAAAATGAAAAACCTGATGAACAGCATGAACGCCTGTATCTGTTCTCCCTGCTCCAAAAATTGTTATTTTTTTTTCAGCTACCTTCTCAATTGCCTGCTCAATTGCTTCTTGAACTGATCTACCATTTAATTGTCTTTGCCAGCCTACAAAATGAGTGCCATCATATTCTACTATGCATTTCAATCTTAACATTTAAAATAATTGTGATGCTTTAAGAATTTTATACCCTAATAAAAATTCTTTTACTTTTTGAATTTTTTTACCTGGTCTTTGTATTTCTAGAACTTGAATTGCAAAATCTTTACAGGCAATTAAAAGATTATCATTAAGCGTTGTGCCAATTTTTCCTTTTTGATCTATAACTTCTGCTTTCCAAATCTTAATTCTTTCATTTTCAAATTTAAAACAAGCTCCTGGTGTTGGATTTAGAGCATTAATTTGTTTTACGATCTTATCTGCATTATTATTCCAATTAATTTTTTCATCTTCGCGTGTAACTTTTTTAGCATGAGTAGCTTTAGAGTGATCTTGTTCTAAAAATTTAGCTTTATCTTTATCTATTAGATTAATGGCTTTAATGATTAATTTAGATCCCAAAATAGACAACTGGTCACTTAATAAGCCATAATTTAAATGATTATTAATCTCTATTTTTTCAGACAACATTACGGGCCCTGAGTCTAAACCTTTTTCAATTTTCATAATTGAGATTCCTGTAAATTTATCACCATTCATAATTGCCCTTTGAATAGGTGCGGCACCCCTCCAATAAGGCAATAAAGAAGCATGGATATTAACAAAACCTTTCTTGGATAAATTTAAAAAATTTTCAGGAATAATTTGTCCATAAGCAACAACGATTACTAAATCAGGGTTTATTTTTTTAAAAAAATCTAATTCTCCTTCATTTTTTAATGAGTTTGGATGATGAACTTTTAAATTATTTTTTTCTGCCTCTAAATGAACTGGAGTTTTTTCAATTTTTAAACCTCTATTAGATTTTTTTGGGGGTTGTGTATAAACGTGAGCAATATTTAATTTGTCTTTAAGCAATTCCTTTAATGTAGGAACGGCAAACTCTGGGGTTCCCATGAAAATTATTTTTAATGACATGGATTACCTAAAAATTAATGTGATCTGAAACAGCTTCCTTTTTTGCTTTCGAGAGTTTTTTTAAAATAAACGATTTTTTTAATTTTGATAAGTAATCAATAAACAAAATTCCATTTAAATGATCAATTTCATGCTGAATGCATGTGGCAAGCAAACCTTTTGCTTTTAATAATTGTTCTTTTCCATTCTGATCTAAATATTTTACATGACACTGTTCTGGTCTTTCAATATCTGCAAATTGCTTGGGTAGTGAAAGACAGCCTTCTTCAAAAGTACATTTTGCTTTTGATGTCCAAACAATTTCTGGATTTACAAAATACATAGGATTATTTGGCTCTGGTTCTTTTGCTACATCAATAACAATAACTTTTTTGTGCACTCCAATTTGAACAGCGGCAAGACCAATGCCGGGTGCGGCATACATTGTATCTAACATGTCCTTCATTAAATTTTTAATCCCAGCATCAACTTTTTGAACTGATTTTGATTTAATTCTTAATTTAGGATCCGGCTCTGTTAAGATTTTCCTAATAGTCATAATTAAAAAATACTAAATTTACTTAATTAATCAAGGGGTTGATACTAATCGCTATTTATCGAACTACGGTATTTAAATGCTGAAAATAATGTCCCGTCATCCAAATATTCAATCTCTCCACCCACTGGCAGACCGTGTGCTAACTTTGTTACTTTCACGTTTAAATTTTTAATACTATCCTTAATGTAATAAGCTGTTGTTTGTCCTTCGATTGTTGCACTTGTTGCTAGGATAACTTCTTTTACAGAATTAGTTTTAATCCTACTAACCAATGAACCTATTAAAAGATCTTCTGGATTTACACCATTAATAGCTGAAAGAGTTCCTCCCAAAATATGATACTGGCCACTGTAAATGTTTGTGCTTTCGAGAGCCCACATGTCTGCTACATTTTCTACAACACAGATTTGTTCATAATTATTTTTATTACTACAATTGCAATCAATCTTGTTGGTTTTAAAATTTCCACAAATATTACAACGAGCAACATTTTGATAAACTTTATCTAAAGCACCAGATAGAGGCTTCATAATATTGTCTCTATTTTTAAGAAGATAAAGAGCAATACGTCTTGCAGACTTTGGTCCTAAACCGGGCAGCTTTGCAATTAGAAACATTAAAGTTTCTAAGTCTGGATGAGAATTATTCTTCATTGCTAAAAAGGGAGTTTAAATCCAGGAGGTAATTTTAAACCACCAGTTATTTTTGACATCTCCTCTGAAGATTTTATTTCAATTTCTTTTTTAGCGTTATTAGTAGCTATAATAATTAAATCTTCTAAAACCTCTTTTTCTTCTACCATTAATTTTGGATCAATATCTATTTTGATCATCTCATGATTACCATTTAAAATGACTTTAACCGCACCATTATTTGCAGTGCCTTCTGCCTGAATATTTTTTAATGACGCTTTTGCTTCCATCATTTTTTGCTGCATCTCTTGTGCTTTTTTCAACATGCCACTAAAATCCATTACTTAATCTCCTCTACTTCACTAAGTTCCGCATCTGGAAAATTTTCTTTTATTTTTTTGTAAATTTCACTTTCAAGCGCATCTTGTAATAGTTTTTTTTTATGAATTTCTTTATTTTCAAAAATTGTATTTTTACCTGTTTCTTTTGATAAAGAAATAATCCATCTTTCACCTGTCCATAGTTTAAGCTTTTCAGTTAAAGATCTTACAAAATTTTTAGATAATTTTTCATTAAACGAGATATCAATTTTTCCAGTCTCAAATTTTACTACTTTCACATTTCTTTCTAAATCAAACTTTAATTCAATTTCTTTTTTATTGTTTGTAATCTCCACTAATTTTTCAAATGAATTAATTATCTCAAATTTTCCAACTTCTTGTTTTTTTTCTAAAATTTTTGGATTGCGGTTAATATCTTCTGCTTTTTCTTGTATAACACTTTTGATTTGCGTCTTTGCTAAAGTTTGCTTGTTAATTATTGTTCCATGTTTAATTTCATTAAAATCATCTTTTTTCTCAGTAGACTCTGCCATTACGCGCGTATCTGAGTTTAAGGCATCCTCTATTACTTGCTCTGGACTTGGTAAATCTTTTAAATGTACCAATCTCATAATTAACATTTGAAATGAAAGAAAATGGTTTGGAACAAAACTTAATTCTTCAATTCCTTTAAGAATGAATTGCCAGATCATAGAAATATAAGAAAAATCAATATCTTTGGACAGTCCAAAAATTAAATCAGACTCAGATTCAGAGACTGTTAAGTCGTTTTCAATCTTACCAAAACTTTTACTTCTAGAAATTAAATAAATGACTTCAAGCATATCTTGCAAAACTAATTTTGGATCCGCTCCTAAATCAAATATTTCTTGGGCATCCTGAAGAGCTTTTTCTTTGTTTGAATCAATTACAAAACGGACAAGATCAATGATTCTTGAACGATCCGCTATGCCCAACATCGTTCTAACTGATTTTTCGATTATCTCTTCACCTAGAACATTAAAAGTTGAAATTGCCTGATCTAATATAGATAAAGCATCTCTTACTGACCCCTCTGATGCTTTAGCAATTAACATCAAAGCTTTTTCATTGATTTTTGCTTTTTCTTTCTCAGAAATTTTCTTTAGGAAAGAAATCATTTCTTCAAGTTTAATTCTTCTAAGATCAAATCTTTGACATCTTGAAATAATAGTTAATGGTATTTTTTTGACCTCAGTGGTTGCTAAAATAAATTTAAGATGAGGAGGTGGTTCTTCTAAAGTTTTAAGCAAACCATTAAATGCTTGCTTTGACAGCATATGAACTTCATCAATAATAAAAACTTTATACTTAGCGCTTGTGGGATAATATTTTGCAGAATCAATTAATTCTCTTATATCATCAATCCCAGTTTTAGAGGCAGCATCCATCTCCAAAACATCGATATGATTTGAGTTCGTTATAGCTTCGCAATGACAAAAGCCTTCGCACTTTTTCTCTGCACTTTCAGAATTTTTACAATTAATAGCTTTTGCAATTATTCTTGCAGTAGTAGTTTTTCCTACACCTCTAATTCCAGTTAATAAATAAGCATTAGCAATTCGATCCATCTTGATCGTATTTTTAATAATCTGCACCATTACGTCTTGACCTATAACTTCATCAAAACTTTGTGGTCGATACTTTAGTGATAAACCTTTACGATTATTTTCCATAAAAAACGGGAGACTGAGGACAACCTGAAAAATTATCGTTACGGCTGCTTCTT
>SHWR01000064.1 GCA_009693745.1 Candidatus Fonsibacter sp. | reverse complement strand
ATTTCTAGTTTTAAAGTAGAGGCATTTGCAAGCTCTTTAAAGCAAATTGCAGGTCTTAAATTTGCAAATAATTCCAAATCTTTTCTAAGTCTTAATAAAGCTCTTTCAGGTTTTTTAGAAAATTCTAATTTATCCCATTTTGGTCCGCCTACAGCTCCTAACAAAACTGCATCACTTGCTATTGCAATATCCATTACTTTGTCAGTAATAGGCACCCCATGTTTATCAAAAGAAATTCCCCCTGCTAATTCTTCGATAATATCAAAGTCAGAAGATTTATTTTTATTAAACCAAAGAATAATTTTTTTAACCTCATTCATTACCTCAGGTCCAATTCCATCTCCGGCAAGAATAAGAAGTTTTTTTTTCATTAATATAGCCAAGGAGTTAAATTTTTTTTCTTTTGTTCAAAACTATTAATTTTTACATCTTTTTTTAAAGTAAGTGCAATATCGTCATAACCATTTAACAAATATTCTTTCCTAAATGATTCAATTTCAAAATCAAAAGGTCTGTTATCTCCTTTATGAATTTTTTGATCAATCAAATCTATCTCTATTTCTTTATTTTTTTTTGCAGCTTCAGATAATTCTTTAACCTGATTTTCGGGAAGAATAATTGGTAAGATTCCATTTTTGAAACAATTGTTATAAAAAATATCTGCAAAACTCTCTGCAATTACACATCGAATACCAAAGTCTAATAAGGCCCAAGGAGCGTGTTCTCTTGAGGATCCACAACCAAAATTCTTTCCTGAGATTAAAATTTTTGCTTTATTATAAGGCGCGTTATTTAAAATAAAACTTTTTATTGCATTGCCTTTTTCATCATAGCGCATTTCATAAAATAAAGCTGAGCCAAGACCTGTTCTTTTGATTGTCTTTAAAAATTGTTTTGGAATAATCATATCTGTATCAACGTTCATAATCGGAAGATCGGCAGCAATACTTTTTAATTTTGTAAATTTTTCCATTAAATAATTTTTCTAATATCTACAAATCTACCTTCAATTGCAGCGGCAGCTGCCATAACTGGACTAACAAGATGTGTTCTTCCTCCTCGTCCTTGTCTGCCTTCAAAATTTCTGTTTGAAGTAGAAGCACATCTTTCTTTTGGTTTTAATTGATCTGGATTCATTCCAAGACACATTGAACATCCTGGCTCTCTCCACTCAAATCCTGAATCTTTAAATATTTTATCTAAACCTTCTTTTTCAGCTTGTAATTTTACAAGTCCAGAACCTGGAACAACAATTGCATCAACGCTTTTGTTTACTTTTTTTCCTTTAACTATTTTTGCAACTTCTCTTAGATCTTCAATCCTTCCATTGGTACAAGAGCCTATAAAAACCTTATCAATTTTAATATCTTGGATTGGAGTATTGGGCTCTAAACCCATGTAATCTAAAGATCTTAGTATAGATTTTTTTCTATCTTCATTTTTTTCTAAATTTGGATCGGGAACTTTTCCATTAATAGAGGCTATATCTTGAGGACTTGTTCCCCAAGTAACGGTTGGCTCAATATCTTTGCCTTGCAAATGAAGTTCTCTGTCAAATTTTGCATCTTTATCTGTATATAAATTGCTCCAGTATTTAAGTGCTTTTTCCCAATTATCTCCCTGAGGTGCTAACGGTCTTCCTTTAATATAATCAAAAGTTTTTTGATCAGGAGCAACCATTCCAGCTCGAGCGCCAGCTTCTATGCTCATATTACAAACCGTCATTCTTTCTTCCATAGAGAAATTTCTAAAAACTTCTCCGCAGTATTCAATAACATAGCCGGTTCCGCCTGCTGTTCCAATATTTCCAATGATAGATAAAATGACATCTTTAGCGGTAACTCCTAATGGCAATTTACCATCAACGCTTATTTTAAAATTTTTTACTCTACTTTGAATTAAAGTTTGTGTTGCAAGAACATGTTCTACTTCTGAGGTTCCAATTCCGAAAGCTAATGCGCCAAATGCACCGTGCGTTGAAGTATGACTATCTCCACAAACAATTGTCATTCCAGGCTGAGTAAATCCTTGTTCAGGACCAATAACATGAACAATGCCTTGTCTTTTGTCTGTTAAACCAAAAAATTCTATACCAAAATCTTTACAATTTTTAGAAAGAGTCTCAACTTGAATTGCAGATTCTTTATCTGCTATTCCTTTTGATCTATCAGTTGTTGGAACATTATGATCGACAACTGCTAATGTTGAGCCAGGTAATTTTACTTTTCTATTAGATAAACGTAATCCCTCAAATGCCTGTGGACTCGTTACTTCGTGAACTAAATGCCTATCAATGTACAAAAGTGATGTTCCATCACTTTGTTCATCAACTAAATGACTCTCCCATATTTTGTCGTAAAGTGTCTTTGCCATTAAATAAAAACTAGTATTACTTCTTTTTATTCTGAGCTTCTGTCTTTGGCGCTGAAGCTTTTTCCTTATTTTTTGGAGCCTGTTCGACAGCTATATCTGTTTTTGCTTCAATATTTTGGACTGCCTCTTTTTTTGGTAAAGGTTGAATAATATCTACGCCAATTTTTTTTCTAATTTTTTCAGTAATTCTAGCTGATTTACCAGTTCTTTCTCTTAAGTAATAAAGTTTTGCTCTTCTTACTTTTCCGCTTCTAATAACTTCAATAGACTCTACGTTTGGACTGTGAACTGGAAATAATCTTTCAACACCTTCTCCGAAAGAAATTTTTCTAACTGTAAAAGTAGAATTAATTCCTCTATTTTTTTTAGCAATACACACTCCTTCATAAGCTTGTATTCTTTGTCTTTTTCCTTCGATAATTCGAACGTTTACTTTTAAAGTATCTCCTGGAGAAAAATCTGGTAATTTTTTTTCACCAATTTTCTTAATATGAAGTTTATCTAATTCGTCTATTCTCATTGTAGAAATTTGCATTAAAATTTGATTATTTGTGATATTTTTCCCATAAGTCTTGTCTCTGGCGTCGTGTTATATCCTCGGATTGTGCTAAGCGCCAGTCCTTAATTTTAGCGTGATTCCCAGACAAAAGTACTTCCGGAACGGTTCTTCCTTTCCACTCTTGGGGTTTTGTATATTGAGGATATTCCAATAAATTATTTTCAAAACTTTCTTCATTTAAAGATGAAGAATTGCCAAGAACTCCTGGTAACAATCGAAGTATGGAATCTAAAAAAACAAAAGCTGCTGTTTCACCGCCGGATAAAATAAAATCACCAATACTTATTTCTCTAATTTTTCTTTCTTCTATAACTCTCTGATCAATTCCCTCAAAGTGCCCACAAATAAGATCTACTCCATTTTTTTGTGATAATTGTTTTGCAATTTTTTGCGTTAACAATTCACCTCTAGGACTTAGATAAATAAGTTCATTTTTAGAGTTTTTAATATTTTTATCCAAACAATTATCTATTACATCGGCACGCATAACCATTCCGCTTCCTCCGCCAAAAGGAGTGTCATCCACGCTTCCGTGCTCATCTAAAGCATAGTCCCTGATGTTAACAACATCGAGTGACCAGATTTTATTTTCTCTAGCTCTTTTATAAAGCCCGATATCTAAAATCCCTGGAAAAAATTCTGGGTATAAAGTGAATATTTTTGCAGACCACATAATAGTTAATTTGCTTTTGGTGCCTCCGCTTCTTGGGCTTTTTCTTCACCCTTTGGGGCTTCTACAGGGGCTGGTTCAGCTGCTGGAGCCGCTGCTTCTGGTGCTGAGGCCGCTTCTGGTGCTGGTGCTTCTTTTGGAGCTTGTGCAGCTTTTAATCTTTCTTGTGCTTTCTTTTTAGGCAAAGCTTTAATTGGATTATTTCTTTTTTCAGGAACCGGAGCAAGATTTGCAGCACCTAAAAATTTTGCAACCCTTAGAGTAGGCTGAGCTCCCATTTTAATCCAATGAGTGATTCTTTCTGACTCTAAGCTTAATCTTTCTGGTTTGCTTTTTGGTAATAACGGATTGAAGTATCCAAGTTTTTCAATAAATTTTCCATCTCTTGGATTTCTAGAATCTGCAACTACGATTTGATAAAAGGGTCTTTTTTTTGTTCCCCCTCTAGATAGTCTTATTTTTAACATTTGTTTTCCTTTCTATTTTAGATTGTTAAATAATTCCGGAGGCATTCTATCTAAACCTCCAAAATTTCTTCCGCCACCTTGAGACATTCTTTTCATCATTCCTGTCATCATTTTATGTTGTTTTAGAAGCTTGTTTACTAAAGCGATGTCAGTTCCTGAACCATTCGCTATTCTTTTTTTTCTAGAGCCATCAATAATTTTTGGGTTGTCTCTTTCTTTAGGGGTCATTGATAAAATAACCGCCTCTTGTTTTCCAAGAAGACCCTCGTCAATATTAGCCTCATCTATTTGTTTTTTAATTTTTGAAATACCAGGGATCATTCCTAGAACTTTTCCCATGCCACCGATTTTTTTCATTTGTCTAAGCTGCTTTAAATAATCGTTAAAAGTAAATTGCCCTTTTTTAAAATTCTCTTCTAGTTCTTCAACTTCTTCTTTTTTTAAATTTTCAGATACTTTTTCAACAAGAGAAACCACATCTCCCATTCCTAAAATTCTGTTTGCAATTCTTTCTGGATGAAATATTTCAAAATCATCAATTTTTTCACCAACTCCTAAAAATTTAATAGGACAATTAGCAACGGACTTCATGCTAAGAGCGGCACCACCTTTTCCATCCCCATCAATTCTTGTTAATATTATTCCTGTTAAATCGACTGTTTTTTTAAATTCACTAGCGATATTTACAGCGTCTTGTCCTGTTAAAGAGTCAGCAACTAAAAAAGTTTCAATTGGATTAATTATCTTTTTAAGATTATTTAATTCACTCATCATCATGCTATCAATTTGTGTTCGTCCTGCAGTATCAAAAATGATTACATCGGAACCCGATAAAGAAGCGGCCGCTAAAGTTCTTTGCGTAATTTCTATTGGTAGTTGTCCTTCTATAATTGGAATTGTTTGAATATTATTTTGACTACCTAATAACTCTAATTGTTTTTGAGCTGCTGGACGGTATACGTCTAAGCTCGATAACATTACTTTTTTATTAAAATTCTTTTCAATAAATTTTGCAATCTTTGCTGAAGTTGTTGTTTTTCCTGACCCTTGCAAACCAACAACTAATATTTTTGCTGGCGGAACTGTATTAAGATTAATTTCTGATTT
>SHWR01000063.1 GCA_009693745.1 Candidatus Fonsibacter sp. | reverse complement strand
TAAAAACTTTTTGATATCAAATTTTGTCTCTTGGTAACAAGGTACACAAATAGAAGTTTTGTCGTATTCGCCAAATTGTCTTAATTTTGAATTTTTTTGTAAAATTTCGGAATTTATAATTATTAAAGTATCTTTTATATTATTTTTAACAGAATTTATAACTTCTAAAATTTTATCTGAACAATTTTTTATAATCGTTATATTTTTACTTTCCTCAAACAATGATCCATTTAAATAATAATTAATAATATCATCGGGTTTTTTTAAAATATCATCTTCAAAAATGACTTTTGATTTTTGATTTTTATCGTTAAATAAGGATAAAATTTGACCATTTAAATCGCTTACTAAATCTTGATTTTCTCCATAAAGAATAATGATTTTATCAAAGAAAAAATCCTTTTTTTTTAATAAGATTTCTTGTGATTTTACGATCATTAAAACTATCTTAATGAGACTCTGGATTTAAATAATATATTTTGAATTATGGAGTCTAATAATATTCTTTTTTCATTATTTTTCATTAGAAAATTATTTGATAAATTATCAGTAACTGCAACTCGTTTATCCTTAGAAATTGCATCTTGATAAATAACTAGTCCATTCTTATCTTGAAATTGATAACTTACGGTGAGTTTTATAATTTCCTCAGTGGATATTCCTCTATTATCAACTAAAGAGCTTTCAGCAGTATCGTAAACTTGTGCTTTAAATATATAAGCATTTAAGTCTTTTTCATCTCTTTTAAAATTTAATTTTTGCTCAAGATTAAAGGCAAGATCTTTATCACCTATGATTTCTGATCTTGAAATGACAACTTGTTTTGAGCTGTCCGTATAAATAGTAGAAAATCCGCAGCCAGAAAGAGTTATAAGAAGTAAGAATATTATAAATATCTTATTTTTCATTAGTGACAATATTTAACAGTTTGTTTTGAACAAATATTTTTTTTGTTATCGTAGTTTTGTCTAATATAACTTTTATATTTTTAATTGCTAAGGATTTGCTAAAAATACTCTCCTCCGTTTCATTGTGAATAGCGTTGATAATTGCTCTTTTTTTACCATTAATTTGAATAACTACATTAAATTCATCTTTTTTTAATAGTTCATTATTAAATTTAGGCCACTCTTGAATAGCAAGGTCAGTTTTTTTTGTAATTTTTTCCCAGCATTCATTCGCAACATAAGGAATAAAGGCTGATATAATTATTAAGTATTTTTTAAAAACATCAGTTAAAATATTTTTATCAATCCCCAATTTTTCAACTTCATCGCTGATGAGGTTTAAAAAAGTATATAATTTTGCAACAGCAACATTCATTTGAAATTTTTCAATACATTCTGAAATTTCTTTTATTAAAATATCAACTTTAACTAAAAAATTTTTATCAAAATTTTCGTTTATTTTTTGATAATTTAAAATTTTTTCAGAAATTCGCCAGATTTTTTGAATATATTTATAAGCACCTTGAATACCACTATCGCTCCATTGAATGTCACGATCTGGAGGACTATCGGACAGGATAAACCATCTTACAGCATCAGAACCATAAATTTTTATAATATCATCAGGATCTACAATATTTTTTTTTGATTTTGACATAGCCTGGCTGTCGCCTTTTAAAACTTTTAAGTTATTATCTAAAAAATATTTTCCATCTTCAAATTTGACGTCCTTTGGAAAAACCCAATCTCCTTTTTCAGTTTTGAACGTTGGATGACAAACCATGCCTTGAGTAAAAAGATTTTGAAATGGCTCTGAAAATTTAAATTTAAATTCATTTTTTAAAGCAAGGGTAAAAAATCTTGAATATAAAAGATGTAAAATTGCATGCTCAACTCCACCAATATACTGATCAACAGGCATCCAATAATTTACATCTTCTTCATTAAAGGGACGATTTTGTTCAAGAGGTGAACAAAATCTTAAAAAATACCAAGACGAATCTACAAAGGTATCAAGCGTATCCGTTTCACGAATGGCCTTCATTCCAGTTTCAGGACATTTTGTATATTTCCAGGTCGGGTGATTTTCTAAAGGATTTCCAGGTTTACTAAAGTCAATATCTACAGGAAGCGTTACTGGTAAATCTTTTTCAGGCACAGGAATAATTTTACCATCCTCTCTGTAAAGTATTGGAATAGGACAACCCCAATATCTCTGCCTTGATATACCCCAATCTTTTAGTCTATAAATTGTTTTAGATTTTCCAATTTTTTTATCTTCAATAATTCTAATTATTTTTTTCTTTGCATCTTTGACATTAAGATCATTTAAAAAATCAGAATTAATTATAAAACCATCATCAATATAAGCCTCATTTTGAATGGTGATATTTTGAGATTTATCAGGTGATACAACAGGCAATACTTCCAATTGATATTTTAATGCAAATTCAAGATCCCTTTGATCATGGGCAGGACAGCCATAAATTGCACCTGTACCGTAATCCATAAGTATAAAATTACTCACATAAATTGGCAGTTTTTTATCTTTAATAAATGGGTGAAATACAAAATAGGGAGTTTTAAAACCTAATTTTTCATTTTTTGATAATGAAGATTCAATCGCAATATTTTTAAGGGCTTCGCTTTTAAAATTTAAAAAATTTTCATCACTTTCAAAAAATTTAGTGAAAGGATGATCAGGGGCGATCGCAATAAAGCATGCTCCAAATATTGTATCTGGCCTGGTTGTAAAAATTTTTATATTTTGGTCATTATTAGTTAAAAAATCAATCTCGCACCCTATAGACTTTCCAATCCAGTTTTTTTGCATTAATTTAACTTTCTCTGGCCAGCCTTTTAAACTTTCAAGGGATTCTAGAAGTTCATCTGAATATTTTGTAATATTCAAGAACCATTGACTTAATTTTTTTTTCTCGACAACTGCACCAGACCTCCAGCCTTTGCCATCAATTACCTGCTCGTTTGCAAGTACCGTTTGATCTATGGGGTCCCAGTTGACATAGCTTTCTTTTTTATAAACTAAACCTTTTTTAAAAAAGAAAGAAAATAAGATTTGTTGTTGTTTATAATAATTTTTATCACAGGTAGAAATTTCTTTCTCCCAATCAATTGAAAAACCTAAATTTTGTAATTGTTTTTTCATAGTTGCTATATTTTTTTTCGTCCAAACTTCAGGGTGTAAATTATTTTGAAAAGCAGCATTTTCTGCTGGGAGACCAAAAGCATCCCATCCCATTGGATGTAATACATTATAATTATTTAAACGTTTGAAATTGGCTATTACATCTCCAAGAGAATAATTTCTGACGTGCCCCATATGTATATTTCCTGATGGATAAGGAAACATTTCAAGGCAATAGAATTTTTTTTTTTTTTTTATGGATTTAAATATTTTATTGCTTAGAAAAAATTCTTTCCATTTATTTTCTACGTAATTAAAATTATATTTCTCCATAAAGAAAATATCATTTTTTTTCTCTTTTTTTATCATCTAATGCTATTTCTCTTGCAGAATTTATTATAGCTTCTTTGAGTTCAGAATTAAATTTTTTATCCATAAGACTAATGCTACATTTACTTTTTTGGTCACAAATTCTTTTATGAGACACAATTGATATAGAATCCGATCTTAATTCATTTGATAAAAAACGAATACTAATTTTGATTTCCTCATCAGAGGTTTTTTCAGAATACCAATCGGTTATTATTAATCCTCCAGAGTAATCAACACTAGCTAGGGGAATAAAGTCTAATGATTTTAGACTGGCTCTCCATAAAGGATTAGATTTTAAAAAATCAAAAGTACCCGAACTTTTATTGCTACCAAAAAAATTTATCGGATTTTTTTCGGCAGCCTCTTTTGCTCTTTCAAATACATTGGGATTAATAGTCTCAGTTTGATCTGTTACTGGATCTTTTTTTTGGCTACAGCTTGGAACCAAAAATACAAAACACAAGATTACCAAGTAAAATCCTAATTTAAATTTTTTCATTGAAATTTATTACCAACCTAATTTTTATTGCTATAACTTTGAAGTGTAAGTCTTTGTAGTACATTTTAACTAAATTTCAGCTAATTAAGCAAAAATTTAATATTTAACTAGGATATCAATAGTTGTATTTTTGCAACAAAAAATTATATTCTAAATTTATTGTAGTTTTTTATTAAAATTTGACCAGAAAGTATCTAAAAAGTTAATGTTAGTTAAAAAACTAATATAAACAAAATAAAAGGATAACAAAATGAAATGTAAAAAAATCATTAGCTTATTCACATCAACAGCTTTGATTGCTTCGATTAGCTCAATTGCTAATTCCCAAGTATCAATTAGCGGTTATGTGGAAGCAAGCTATATGGCTGGAAGTGATAAAGTACCTTCTGGTACAGCAAAAGTAAATACAACCAAACAGTTAGGTAATGAAACCTTAATAAACATAGCTTCAAAAGGTAAATTATCTAATGGAATGGATTATAGCGTTTCTCAAGATTTTGAATCAGATGAAAACGGAACTCAAGTTATGCACGGTCGTTTTATTCAACTTTCACCAATGGCCGGTGTAAACGTAGGTTATTCATTTGACCAGGTTAAAGGTAGTGAAATAGCTAGAACTGCAACTCCTTACGTTACAAACAGACACACAGACATAACTGGACTCACTGGTATAACAGAGCCGATTGATGTAACTTCAGGTGAGCATTCTATTTATTTAGATGTTGTCAATATATTAGGAGCTAGTTCGCAGTTAAGTTTTGCGTATGCGCCAAACTTAGACTCTGCATCTAATAATGGATCAGATAGAATTGTAACATTAACTAATACTAACAGTGGATATGCTGTTGGTTATAAAGTTACACCTATAGATGGATTAACTGCCGCTGTCGGTATTACAAAAATTAACCAAAATACAGTTGGCCACCAAAATGTGGACATGAAAACTTATGGGTTGACGTATGCAACTGCACCTTTCGCTATTGGTGTACAAAGATATAGACAAGAAGGTTTAAAAGCAACTCAGGCCGCAACTCATAAAGATGAAACAACTTTGCTTAGTGCTACTTATTCAGCAACTAAACAGTTGTCTATTGGTATTGGTGCAGCCGAGCAAGAGAGAACTTTAGCTGGAGTAAAAGGTACAGTTGATACAAAGTCTAAATTTGTTTCAGTTGGTTATAACCTAGGGCCAGTTGTTCTTTCTTATGATATGGAGAAAAATGAAGCAATTCCTACAGCAGCTAATGCAGCTGCGGTTTCTGGAAGAGATACAGATATGCATAAAGTA
>SHWR01000014.1 GCA_009693745.1 Candidatus Fonsibacter sp. | reverse complement strand
ATTCTTCTCGTTCATCTTTATAAAATTTTTTTAAAGTAGCTCTATGCTGTCCATGGCTCAATGCAATAAACATATCGAAAATATTATCAGTAACTTGATCAATTTTAAGGTTATCAATTGATAAATCACTTGGATTTGGAATATAAAAAATTTTTTTTTTTATTCATATTATTAATTTTTAATGACAAAGGATCACTTGTTAAAAAAGAGCATTCTATAAAATCATCATATTTTTCGAATGTTTTTAAGTGGGAATTGTAATCAGGTCCCGTTGGAATTAAAGAATCAATATACCATTGAGATATTTTAATATTAGGATGAATTTTTTTAATATATTCAAATGTTCTAAAATCTATTCTTGTGCAATGACCCAGTATAATAAGTGCTGGATTTAAATTTTCTACAACTTCAATAATTCTTTTATTAAAATTTTTACTATCAAATAAAAAAAACTTTTTATCAAAATCTCTTTCACTTATTACGTTTACGTAAAAATTATTTCTAATAAAACCATTGTTTAATTTTCTTGCGGTTGAGTAATATAATCTAGAATTGTGTCTTAAATGAAAGTCTGTTATATGTAATATTTTGAAATTTTTCATAGAAATTCTTTATAAATTTTATTTATAGATTTAATTGTTTTAAATATTGGATGCTTAAATTCTTTTAAAGTTTTTTTACTATAAAAGTTCAATAAAGAAGGAGAATTTATTGTTTTATTTAATTTATAAATAAATTCTTCATTAGTTTGGTAATTTAAGAATAAACCATTACTGTTAGTTTCTATTAATCCACCCTTTTTTGAAATTATTGAAACACATCCCCTTGAAGCTGCTTCTATAGCGGTTCTACCCAGCGGTTCATTCCAAGTCGACGGGATAACAGCGACTTTAGATTTCTCAAAAATTTTCATAGTTTTTTTATAAGGCAACCACCCGTGATAATTAATTCTTGGATGATTTAGTTTTTGGTAATATCTTGGGTCGTCCCCTACTATATCGCATGTCCAAGATTTATTTTTATTTAAGATTTTCTCAATTATAGTTATAAATAAATTATACCCTTTAGATTCATTTAATTTGCCTGCAAAAACTATATTATTTTTTTTTTTAATAATTTTTTTTATATAATTAGAACCAGGATATACAATTACACATTTTTCAGAATCTTGAATAGGCAGATTTTTAAAAAATTGTCTTTTTGTCCACTCACTAACAAATACTAATTTATCTAAATTTTTTAATAAAAATAATCTTTGATAAGTATACTTCGATCCACGTAACGTTAAGGGGTCATTATGAAAATATAATATTATTTTATTATTTTTATCTATAAAAAATTTTGCCGCTTGCGGTCTATTGTGAACTTCAATTATTGATTTTTTTTTTTGTATTTTTTCTTTTATAATTTTTAAATAATAAGAAGTTCTACCAAATATATAATAATAGGGTTTGTCTTTGAGATCGCAGCTGATATAATTATTGGTTAATGGATTTTTTAACTTTAAAGATCCAAATATTTTAATATTTTTTTTAAATTTACTTTTTTTTTTTACATCCGCCACTAAAAGGGACACAGCCCCCGCTAGTTCAGCGCTATAAGTCTCCTTGTAAGGTAAAATAATATTAATATTCATTATTAGATTGAATTTTAATTTTTAATCCATCAAACGCTGGTATTATTTTTTTTGAAATCAATTTTAATTTTTTTTTGAAATTAGAATAATCAATATCACTATGGAGATTAGTTAATATAGTTTTTTTAGGTTTAATTTTATTAATATAAAACAAGCTTTTTTCGAAATTAAGATGAGTTGCGTGTTTTTTAAATTTTAAACAATCAATAATTAGCAAATTTGGATTTAATATTTTCTTTAAATTTTTACTAGAAATACTGCTGCAGTCACTAATGTATACAATTTTATTAAATAAATACCCATTAGCATTAATATCTCCATGAGAAACTTTTATTGGATCAAATACAATTGAATTTTTATTTTTTTTTATAATAATTCTATTTTTAATAATTTTATTATTAAGAATTGGTTCATAATATTTGTTTGTTTTTAAAAAAAGATATTTAAAGGATTTTAATAAACACGATGATGTTTTTTTGTCAGAATAAACATCTATTTTTTTTTTATTTAACCAAAATATAGGTCTTAATTCATTTATGCCGTGCGTTTGATCTGCATGTTCATGAGTGTAAATTACTGCGTCAATTCTTTTAATACTATTTTTTAATAGCTGATTCTTTATGTCAGATGACGTATCAATAATAATATTAATATTTTTGTATTTTACGAATATAGAACATCTTGTTCTGTAATTCTTAGGATTTTTTTTATTAGCTTTCCCCCAGTAACCATCTATTCGTGGGACCCCCAAAGAACTTCCGCACCCTAATATAGTTATTTCAGTATTGCTCATCAAAGAAAAATTTTTTGAAATTTTTTGTTGTTATATTAGCAACCTCTTCAAGAGAGATTCCTTTAATAAAAGCTACATTTTCAGCTACAATTTTAACATTAGCAGGTTCATTGCTTTTACCTCTCAATGGGTCTGGACTGAGATAAGGAGAGTCTGTTTCAATTAACATTTTTTCCAAAGGAATATACTTTACTACATTTCTAAGATCAGCTGATTTTTTAAAAGTTATTATACCGCTAAATGAAATTAAACATTCCAGATCTAATAAATTTTTTGCAAAATCTAAACTGCCAGTAAAGCAATGTATTAAAAATTTTGTTTTTTCGTAATATTTTTTAATAATTGAAATAGTGTCTTCATCGGCATCTCTTGTGTGAATGATAACAGGAATTTTTTCAGAAATTGCAAATTCAATATGTTTTTCAAACGAATGTATTTGATCATTTTTTTTACTTCGTTTATAAAAATAATCTAGACCAGTTTCTCCAAAAGCAATTATTTTTTTACTTTTTTTTTTTATAGCAATAAGTTCATTTAAGTCATCTAAGTTATTAGTAGTTGAATTTGGGTGAATTCCAATTGCCCCATAAATATTTTCGTGCTTTTCAACTATTTTTAAAACTTTTTTTGAACTTTCTAAACTTGTTCCTATAGTTAATAAGTGTGTGATATTATTTTTTTTTGCGTTAATCAAAATTTGATTAATATTATTGATTAAAGGCTCGTAATCAAGGTGGCAATGAGAGTCTATTATCATTGTTTTTTAAATAAAATATTTATTTTTTCAATTCTAATTTCTTGTTTTAAAGAGTAATTGTTATTTATATTTTTTATAAATCTTTCTTCTTCTTTTATATTTAGTGAGTCTAATATTATTTTACTTTTTCCAGGAATAATTGGCTGAAGTAAAATAGATACCTTCCTTATAAATTCTAAAACAGTATATAAAATAACGTTTCTTTTTTCTAAATTATCTTCTTTTATTGACCATGGAGCAGAGTCATTTACATACTTATTAACTTCGGAACATAACTGAATAATATTCTTTAGATAGTTATGTATTTCAAATTTATTAAATGTTTTAATTAAAGAATCTAAATTTTCTTCAACCAAGTTTAAAATTTTTAAATCTATTTTTTCGTTAGGAGAACACTTTGGAATTATAGAGTTTAACTTATTATGAACAATTGAACTTATTCTTTGATATAAATTTCCAATATTATTAGCTAAATCACTATTAATACAATTAATTAAGTTTTCTGGAGTTATTTTTCCATCATCACCATAAATAACCTCTTTCATTAAATAATATCTAATTTCATCAAGTCCATAGTTTTGAATAATTTCTAAAGGATCTAAAATATTTCCTTTTGATTTTGACATTTTCTCTTCCCCAGAAAGTATCCACCCATGTGCAAAGACTTTTTTAGGAGGATTTATGTTAGCGGCTAATAAAAAAGCTGGCCAATAAACGCAGTGAAATCTGATAATATCTTTTCCAATAATATGAACATCGACTGGCCAAAATTGATTCTTATTATTTTCCTCAAAATAATTTAAAGCGCTTAAGTAATTAGTTAAAGCATCTAGCCATACATAAATTATATGTTTATTATTATTTGGAACGGGTATCCCCCATTTGAAAGAAGTTCTACTAATTGAAAGATCTTTTAGACCGCTTTTAACAAAGCTTATAACTTCATTTCTTCTGCTTAAAGGAGCTATAAAATCAGGATTGTCTTCGTAATATTTTAGCAAAGGCTCTTGCCATTTTGAAAGTCTGAAAAAAAAAGATTCTTCTTCCATCCATTCAACCTTTGATCCTGAAATCTTAGAGACTTTAATATCTAACTTAGTTTCTATCTCATCTTCTGCATAAAACGCCTCATCGGATACGGAATACCAACCAAAATATTTAGAAATATAAATTTCTTTTTTTTCCTCAAGAATGCTCCATAGTTTAGAAACGGTTTTTTTATGCCTATCTTCAGTTGTTCTAATAAAATCTGTATTTGTAAGATTTAATTTTTTTGCAAGTTCAATGAAGTTTTTGGATATTTCATCACAAAAAAATTTTGGGTCTTTTTTTTTCTGTTCTGCAGCTCTTTGAATCTTTAGACCGTGTTCATCCGTTCCAGTTAAAAAATTAACGTTATAACCCTCAATTCTTTTAAATCTGGCAATAACATCAGCGGATATACTTGAATAAGCATGACCCATATGAGGTTTTGCCGAAGGGTAATAGATAGGAGTGGTAAGATAAAAATTTTTCATTATTTAATACCAAGCAAAAGATTAATTTCATAAAAACTGCTTTTTATTTCATTGTTAATGGAATGAATGTTATAAATAATATTATTTATTTTATTTCTTACTCTTAAATTTCTAAAAAAATTATTATTTTTTAAATTATCCGTAAAATAATTTTCAATATAAATATGCATTAAATCTAGTATTTTGTTATATTTTTCTTCTAAGTAAAAATTTTGCATAGTTAAAACTTTTTCAGAAAAATTTTTTTCATAAATATTTAATTCTTTAAATAGAATATTCATTTTAAGATTTAATCCAGGGGTCAAATTTTTAATGATTGTATTGTTGATTTTATATTGCATCATTAATTTTTCTTTAATTAAACCACTTTCTTTTGAATTGATAAAAAGTCTACAATTAAAACATCTGGATTTAATCGTCTCGAGTAAAAATTTATTTTCAAGATATGATATAAAAAAATAATTATTCTCAGGGAGCTCTTCTAGTATTTTTAAAATTGAATTTGAAGAATTTTTATTGAGATTTTCAGCACCTTCTAAAAAAAAAATTTTAGGTTTATCGTTTATTGATGATTTGTGAAAAAAATTTATAATTTCTCTTGTTTCTTCTATGCTGATTATTTTTTTGAAATCATCAACTTTTAAATGCTTAAAATTAAAATTTATATTGTTAATTAGATCTAAGTAGCTTTTACTATTTTCTATTATTTCTTTAGTATTTAAATTATAAGCATCATCTTCCCTATTAGATAATATGAAGTTAGTTAAATGATAAACAAATGTTGCCTTCCCAATACCATCGCTTCCGTTGAATATAATTTTATTAGGTAATTTTTTTTTTTCAAAGAGACTAGTAAGATTTTTGAATAAGTCATCATGACCGTATAAAAATCGTTGATATTTGTTAAACGTTTCAATATTTAGAAAATTAAGATCTCGCATTTAATATTTTTAAAGTTTTCTTATTTATTTCATTTTGGATTTCATTAAGAGATTTATTTCCCTTGATTAGAACTATTTTATTCTTATACATTTCTGTAATTTTTAGAAACCCATTCCTGATTTTATTAAAATGATAATTCGAAAGTTTATCAAATCTATTAGTTTTTTTTGATCTTTTATTTATTCTAATTTTGGATTCTTTTTTATTTAAATCGATTAAAAACGTAACATCTGGATGTACTTTGTTATAAATTTTTTTTTGTATATCAAAAATAAATTTTCTATTCATTCCATCTAAATAATGCTGATATGCTAATGTAGAGTAAAAAAATCTATCGCAAATAATAATAAATTTTTTTTTTAGATAAAAATTTATTTTAGTAATAATATGTTCATTTCTTGCTGCCATTAATAAAAAAAATTCTGTCAATGGACTAATATTGGTTTTTTTATCTAGCATTAAATTTCTTATTTTTTCTGAAAATAACGTTCCACCAGGCTCTCTGGTTAAAATTACATTTTTAGTAATATTTTTTTTAATAAATTTATATAGCAATTTTGCCTGAGTTGATTTTCCAGACCCCTCAACTCCTTCAAAGCAGATAAAAAAAGGTTTTTTTATCGCCATATATAATGATTGATGTTTTGAATTCCTTTAAAGAATATATTTTTATCAGTTATGTCTTTCTGGGCTAACAAATCCTCGGTATATATCAGTTCTTTATTGTTATAAATTCTCAGAAGCGCTACCTTCTCAAATTTTTTGATTGGCAGTTGTAATGGATATTCATATTCTAACTCCATTTTAATTTTTGGGTTTTTTAAATTCTTAGGAAGATTAACATAAATATCCTCTTTATTTGCTCCTCTTACATCTAGATGTGAAGAACTTCCATTCCATATTTTAATCCTAAACCTATCTTTATCGTATGAAAGTTTAACTAGATCAATTTTATTAAAGGCACTATTTAATAATATTTTTGCAGACTCTGCTCTTGAGGACATTGTAGGTAAACCACTAACTACTACTATTATTCTTCTATTGCCCTTTTTCTTTGTTGCTGCAATTGAATATTTGCTATCTTTTAAATGTCCAGTTTTTATTCCATCGACTTCTTCATCCATAAAAAGCAACACATTTCTATTTTCTTGTTTAAATGGATTACCACCTGTTCTAGACCATATAAAATCTTTCTCTTTAAAATATTTGTAATATTGCGGATACTCATTAATTAAATAAGATGATAATTTAGCGATATCTCTTACAGTTGAATAATTATTCTGATTAAATGTTCCTGAAGAATTAGTGAAATTAGTATTAATCATATCTAATTTTTTAGCTTTTTCATTCATTAAATTTACAAATTGTTCTTCTGTTCCAGATATTCCCTCTGCCAGGACAATTGACGCATCTACTCCGGAAACAACAATTAAACCTTTTAATAAATCTTCAATTGAAACTTTATCACCAGGAACCAAAAACATACTTGATTCACCAGATTTGGTTGCATCCCTTGCTTTCTTAGAAACTACAAATTGATCAGTAAGTTTATTTTTTTTTATCTTCAGTTGATCAAAAACAATAATGGCTGTCATAATTTTTGTCATAGAGGCAGGAGATATTTTTTGATCTGCGTTTTTTTCTGCAAATATAGCTCCAGTAGTGTGATCCACAACAATACTCTGTTTAACTTTATCTGGAATTATTATTTGAGAATAAGAAGTTGAGTAGAAAGCAAATAAAGTAAATACTAAATAAAACTTTTTATTTAAGATCATTCAACGCTTATATTATAATTTTCAAACCTAGTATTTACTATTTTATTAAAAAAAATATCAAATTCTTTGATATCATTAATAGTTGCAGCTTTTACTCTAAATTTTTTATTAACTTGAATAATAATTGGATTAATGTTTTTTATCTCATTTTTTAATAAACTAACCATATCTAATGCTGAATTTTTAAAGACAAAATCTCCGTAATAAATTATTATTTTATTTAAACTATTTTTCTTTGAAGGCACATTCTTAGATAAATCCACAATATCAACATCTTGTGTTTCTATATTTTGTGTAACTTTTTTTTCCTCTTCATAAATTTTTGTATTTTCAGCCTTAAAAGTTTTATTTGTCCTAATAGTTTCTATTTTTACTATTGGTAAATTAGGATTTAATTCTAATAAATCAAAATATTTATTAGGAATGATAATTTCTCGTTCTTTTTTGAGGATTAAATTTTTATCTATATTTACAACGATATTTTTTTTATTAATCAAATTAGTAATCCTAACCTGGCTATTAGGAGGTATATTTTGATGTATCAGATATTCATTCTTGGAGTTTTCTGCAAATCCAATGTTTTCATAAGAAATAGTTTTTTCATAAGATGAAAAATTTTGACAAGATGCAATTAAAATAAAAAATAAAACAATTATTTTATTTCTCATTTTAAATTTTTATTTTATCTGAAAGAGTACCCACCGTTATTGCAAATCGTAAAGATCTATTCCATTCTAGTAATCTTAAAAAATTATCAAAAACTATATAAATTGGCCCATCCTCTCCATCTGGTCTTATTAACCAGCCTTCTTTTTTATCTATAGACATTATTTCACTGCCATTTTTATTTTTAAAACCTAATGATTTTAACTGAATAATAGAAATTTTATTTTTAAGATTTCTAGAATCTGAACTAATTAAATTATTATCAAAACCATTATCTATTTTAACCTCAAACCCCCATTTATTCTTTTCAGTCCATCCTATTGTTTTTAAATAATTAGCCGCAGAAGCAAGAGAGTCTTGAAATGAATTGATTAAATCAATATCAGAAACTTCATCAAAATTTATCCCGTATTTTTGAATTGTAGATGGCATGAATTGAAAATTACCAATAGCTCCTGCCCATGATCCATATAAACTTTCGTATTTTACAGTTTTGTTGTCGATTAATTTAAGAAGTATAATTAACTCTTTTTCAAAAAATTCAGATCTTCGATTGTCAAATGATAACGTTGATAAAGCTGAAATTATATCTACCTTTCCTTTGTTGACTCCAAAATTTGTTTCTATACCCCATAGGGCTATTAAAATTTCTTTATCAACTTTAAATTTAGCATTAACCTTTTCAAGTAAAACAGCATTTTCATTTAAAAGATTTTTTCCTGTTTGTATTCTTTTTTCATCTATTCTTTTTTCTAAATATTCATATGTTTTTTCAAAAAATTCGGGCTGTTTTCTGTCTAATGCAACTATTCTCTCTAAAAATTTGGCATTTTTTAAAGCATAATCAACGGTTTCTTTTGTTACGCCTTGGGCAATCGCTCTACCTTTGAAGCTAACTAACCATTCATTAAACTTTTCATTTGATAAAGAAACACTGGGATTAAATATTATAACTAAATAAATAATTAGAAATATTCTCAATTTAAGGTAAATATTCATTACTTTTTTTTTAACATAGCCAATATTTAAAGTCATTACTCACGGAGAGGTGGCTGAGCGGTTGAAAGCACTAGTCTTGAAAACTAGCAACGGGGCAACCCGTTCGTGGGTTCAAATCCCACCCTCTCCGCCATAAAACCATTGATACATATAACTTTTTAAAAAAGCAGTACCATTTAAACGATTGCTTATTTATTTACTTAAACTAAGTAAAAGAGTTATTCACATTCATTTTTTTATTAAAAAAAAGTAAGTAAAATTAATTTTTTATAAGTTAAAATTTTAATTTAAATTCTTTAATCTTATTAGATATAGAAAAATTTTCTATTTCTGCATTTTTTTTGTCATCTACTAACCATGAACTTAGCTCTTTATCGGTAAAATTTAATAAAATTTCAAATTCTTTTAATTCATTCGTGGTTAATTTTTTTAAATTTTCATTAGCAAAACCACCTATTAATAAATCCATTTCTTTAGTACCTCTGTGATTGGAGCGATATAGAAGTTTTTTTATTAAATTGTCCATAACTAATGTATATATCTTAATGTTAATTAAGTCTTCAAATGATAGAAAAAAATTTTAATTTTTTTTTTAATCCGATTTCTAAAACAAAAGGAATAGGACCAAAAATACAGAAGCTCTTTAATGAAAAAAAAATAGAATCTAATATAGATCTAATTTTTAATTTTCCTTACGGATTGATTGATAGAACTCATTGTCCTAAGTTAAATAATTTAGAAATAGGAAAAATTAGTACAATATTCGTTAAAGTTAAAAAATACAACTTTCCACGAATAAGAAAGCTTCCTAATACCGTTCAATGTTTTGACGACACTGGTGAGATAAATATTGTTTTTTTTAATTCAAGGGAAAATTATATTAAAGAAATACTGCCTCTTAATGGCGAGGTTATTATTAGTGGAAAAATTAATATTTACAAAAATAAGTATCAAATAACCAACCCAGACTACGTTACTTCAGTTAATAACGAAGAAACAGTAAGCAAGATAATGCCAACCTACAGTTCATTAAAAGGTATTTCTAACAAAACTGTAAATAAAATTTATGAAAAAATTATTAAAGATATTCCGGATGTTTCAGAGTGGCATAGGGATATCATTATCAAAGAAAATAAATGGTCTAATTTTAAAGATTCATTAATACAGCTTCATAATCCTAAAAAACTAGAAGAATTAAATAAGAATTCTTTAGCTTATGAAAGAATATCTTTTGATGAAATATTTTCCAATTTGTTAATTTTTTCTCAGATCAAAAAAAAGAATTTAACTATTTACAAAAAACCTAAATTTTTTACTGAGGAATATAAATTAAAAATAATTAAAAATTTATCTTTTACTTTAACTAAAGATCAAGAAAATATTATAAAAGAAATTGAGGATAGTTTAAAAAAAGATAAAAAAATGTTAAGACTACTCCAGGGCGACGTAGGTTCAGGTAAAACTATAATTTCAATTATCTCTGCATTAAATGTTATAGCATCTGGTTTTCAAGTGGCTTTAATGTGCCCTACAGAGATATTGGCAACTCAGCATCTAAATTTGATTAAATCAATAACACAGGGTTTAAATGTTAAAGTTGAGCTTCTAAGCAGTGGCGTAAATAAAAAAAAACAAACTGAAGTCAAAAAACAACTTAATGATGGGGAGATTAATTTCTTGATAGGTACTCATTCACTATTCCAAGAAAGTGTTTCATTTAGTAATTTAGGATTAATCATTATAGACGAACAACATAAATTTGGTGTCAAACAGAGAATAAATCTTTCAGAAAAAGGTGGCATCAACTGCGATGTATTATTGATGAGTGCAACTCCAATACCTAGAACTTTAATTTTATCAACTTATGGAGATATGGATATCTCTACTCTTAGAGAAAAACCATTCAAAAAGACCAAAATTTTAACAAATATTATTTCTGAAAAAAAAATACCTGATTTGATTAACTTAATCAAAAAAAAAATAGAAAGCAAACAACAAATTTATTGGATTTGTCCATTAATTGAAGAAAGTAAAAAAGTTAAATTAACTCCTGTTATAGAAAGATTTGAATATCTAAAAAAATATTTTCCTGAAAATATTTCTGTAATGCATGGCAATTTAAAGAATGAAGAAAAGATTAAAGTAATGAAAGAATTTTTAGATCAAAAATTTTCAATATTAATATCAACAACTGTAGTCGAGGTTGGAGTTGATAATCAAAATGCAAATACAATTATAATTGAAAATTCAGAAAGGTTTGGACTTGCTCAACTACATCAATTAAGAGGAAGAGTTGGCAGAGGCGTGCAAGACGGTGAATGTATTTTAATATATTCAAAATCAATAAGCGAGAACGGCAAAAAAAGACTTAAAATTCTTAAAGAATCAAACGATGGATTTTATATATCCGAACAAGACCTAAAATTAAGAGGATTTGGAGATATTATCGGCTATAAACAAAGTGGTGAAAAAGATTTTATTGTAGCGGATCCCATGTACCACTCTCATCTTTTTGAACTAGCCAAAAAGGAAACAGATTTTTATACTGAAGAAAATTTACCCATTGATAAATTTAGCATACTTCTCAAATTTTTTAAAAAAGACAAAATATTAAATATAATAGATACAGGCTAATTTTTCTTATAACTAATTGCAATTTCAAACTCACCTAATCTTTTATGAATTGATCTTAGCTCAGTAATTGTAGTCCATTGATGTATAAACAACGAAAAGCTGTTATGAACTCTTTGAAAGGCGTTCGATACTTGAACTATAACGCCAAGCGTTATAACTCCTCCAAATAAACTTGGTGCCATGACTAAATATGGAACAATGACCATAAATTGATCATACAAATTTACCCATATATCAAAATAGCCATAATTGAAAAAAAGTCTGTGATAATTAAACTTTATTCCTGAAAATAATTCAATAATAGTGTCGGGTTTTGCAAATTTAACTCTATCATCTTCTCCATATACAAGTTCTTTTCTAAAAGATGCTTCTACCTTTTGATTATTATACTCAAGCCCAGGTAATTTAATCCCAACAAACCAACTTACTAATAAGCCGCCTAAACTTACAAATAATGAAACCCAAACTAAAGATCCTGGAAATTGTTTAAAAAATTCAATTTGGATTCCAGAGGAAAGACCCCAAAGTATAGGTATAAAAGCAATTAAAGTCATAATGGCTCTGACAACTTGAAGACCTAAACTTTCTACTATTTTTGCAAATCTGCTAGCATCTTCTTGAATTCTTTGCGATGCACCTTCTATGTTCGCAACACTATTTTTCCAAAATGGGATATAATCAAAAGTGATAGCTTCTCGCCAACGAAGTGCAAAAACTCTTGTAAAAAAACTTGTAAAAGTTGCAAGCAATATATATGGAAATGCTAAATAGCAAAACGTATAAATTTTATCCCAAAATTCTGATATATTACTTTTAGGAGCATTTTGTAATAAATCATAAAATCCTTTGTACCATTCATTTATTTTAACAGTTATTGATACTTGAATTAGCAATGAAAAAATTAATAAAGAAGCACCACCCCAAGCCCATAAGGCCCATTTTTTATTTAAAAAAAAACTTTTAAACATTATTTAAAAAATTATCTGCATAAGCTTTAATAATTAATTTATTTTTTTTTGCCATTATAAGATCAAATTGAATATTATTTAGTTCAGCGTATTTAATTGCTTGTATTTGTGTTTCAAATTTTAGCTTAACTTGATCACTTGTATTCGATGATGATGTCCATCCCATCACAAAATCTTTGCTTGAATTTGATTTATTAAACTCCAAAATCCAAAATTTAGTTCTGGCTTTTCCAGATTGCATTGCTGTTTTTACAGGTTGGTAAATTTTAGCTCTTTGACTCATTAATTATTTTCCTCTGATGAGTCTTCTACTCTAGCAGCAGAAACAACCTTTTCATCTTTGGAAAGATTAAAAATTCTAACGCCTTGAGTATTTCTGCCTGTTATTCTGATATCTTTTACATTGCATCTAATCATCTGCCCTTTATCAGTAATCAACATAATTTGATCTTCATGATTAATCGTAAATGTTGAAGCGACGCCACCATTTCTTTCTGAGCTTATAATATTAATAATTCCTTGACCTCCTCTGCCACTTACCCTGTACTCATAAGCAGAAGAACGTTTTCCATAGCCATTTTCAGTTATAGTCAAAATATACTGTTCTTTATTTTTAAATTCTTCAGTTCTTTTTTTAGATAATGCAACTATTTTAGTCGTTTCATTTTCATCGTCTAGAGTTTCTTCGGCGCCCTTCTCCAATCTAGATGCTTTTATATATGACTTTGCTTCTTCGGATGTTATTTTTACACTTTTTAAAATTGATAATGAAATAATTTTGTCATCTTTTTTTAATGACATGCCTTTAATTCCTTTTGAAGATCTTCCTTTAAAAAGTCTTAATTTTTTTGATTGAATTCTTAAAGACTTACCTTTTTCTGAACTCAATAAAAAGTCATCATCATCATCTAAAATTTTAATTCCAACAATTGAATCGTTGTTTTCTAATTTTATTGCGATTTTGCCACTTTGTTGGATATTTTCGAAATCTAGAAGACTATTCTTTCTAATTTTTCCATTACTTGTAGCAAATATAATTTTCATTTTTGCCCATAAGATCTCGTCACTAGGCAACGGCATAATCGAAGTGATTACATGACCCTCTTTTAAAGGAAGAATACTATGAAGAGCTTTGCCTTTTGACTGATTAGAGCCTTCAGGAATTTTCCAAGCTTTTAATTTATAAACGATACCTTTTGATGAAAAGAAAAGAATAGGAGTATGAGTATTAGCAGTAAATATTTGACTCACAAAATCTTCGTCCCTAGTAGTTATTCCTGTTTTGCCTTTACCACCTCTTTTTTGAACTTTAATTGAACTTAAGGGGCTTCTTTTAATATATCCTTTGTTTGTTATTGTAATAATCACATCTTCTTTTTGAACTACATCTTCAATCTCAAAAGTCCCAACTTGATTTATAATTTTAGTTCTTCTAGGTGTTGCAAATTTGGTTTTAATATCCTTAAGTTCATTCTTAATTTGAGTTAATAATGCATCTCTATCATTAAGAATTTTTTTGTACTGAACTATGAGCTTATAAAGTTCGCTAATTTCTAAATTAATTTCTTCATGTCCGATTGCAGTAAGCTTCTGAAGTCTTAATTCCAAAATTGCTCTAACTTGATGATCTGATAAATGGTACTGTTCTTTGTTAGATAAATCACTAACATCCAAAACATCTCTATTGATTTTGGATTTTTTAAAATTCCATTGCTTATTTTGCAGTATATTTTTTGCTTCATTTGGATTATTTGATTTACGTATAATAGCTATAATTTCATCAATATTTTCTATGGCTATAAATAATCCAATTAAAATATGAACTCGATCTTTTGCCTTTTTTAAATCAAATAAAGTCCTTTTAATTAAAACTTTTTCTCTAAACTCTACAAAAACTTTTATAAATTGTTTTAAATTTAAGAGTTCTGGTTTTCCATTAAGTATTGCGAGCGTATTAAATCCAAAAGATGATTCAATTGGTGAGTATTTATAAAGTTGATTAATAATTACTTCACTCGACGCTCCTCTTTTTAAATCAATAACTATTCTTACACCTTCTTTATTAGATTCATCTCTAATATCTGATATACCTTCGATTTTTTTTTCTCTTACTAAAAGAGCGATTTTTTCAATTAATAAAGATTTATTGGTTTGAAACGGTACAGATTTAATCACAACAAGAGTTTTATCTTTTTTTTCTTCTTCAGTTTCTATTTCTCCTCTTATTTTTATCGAGCCTCTTCCAGTTTTGTAACCAGTTTTTATTGCATCTTTACCAATTATTAAACCTCCTGTTGGAAAGTCTGGTCCTGGAATTAACTTAATTAATTCATCAATCGAAATTTCGTTATTATCAATGTATGCAAGTGTTCCATCAATAATTTCACCAAGATTATGAGGTGGAATATTTGTTGCCATTCCAACGGCTATACCTCCTGCTCCATTGACTAATAAATTTGGAAATTGCGCTGGAAGAACAGTCGGTTCTAACTCAGTATCGTCGTAATTATTTTGATAATCGATTGTATTTTTTTCAATATCTGCGACTAAATATTCTGAGATTTTTGCTAATCTTGTTTCAGTATAACGCATTGCTGCTGCTCTATCTCCATCCATAGAACCAAAATTTCCCTGCCCATCTAATAATTTTACACTCATTGAAAAATCTTGAGCTAATCTTACTAGGGCGTCATAAACAGCCTGATCTCCATGCGGGTGATACTTACCAATCACATCCCCGACTACTCTTGCTGATTTTCTAAATTGTTTTGACCAGTCATATCCACCTTTGTACATCGCGTAGATAATTCTTCTATGAACAGGTTTTAAGCCATCTCTTGCATCGGGCAGAGCTCTACTTATAATAACGCTCATCGCGTAAGATAAGTATGAGGTTTTCATCTCATCAACTATTTGAACTGAGTTATATTTTTTATTTTTAATATTTTCTTGATTTAAATCTTCACTCATTAATGAAATTTAAAAAGGTACTTTATCGTCTGGATCTTGAGAAATATCAGGCATATCATCAGAAGGTAATTGGCTACCTTCTAATTTTTTACTATCGCCAGATGAAGAATTTTTACCATCTAGCATTGTAAGAGATGAATTGTACCCCTGTAGAACTATTTGTGTGCTATACTTTTCCTGACCGCTGCTATCAGTATACTTATTAGTATTTAATTGGCCCTCTATATAAACTTGCGCTCCCTTTTTTAAGTATTTCTGAACAACACTTACTAAGCCTTCATTAAAAATAACAACTCTATGCCATTCTGTTTTTTCCTTTCTTTCTCCAGTACTTTTGTCTTTCCAATTTTCAGATGTTGCAATGCTTAATCTTGCGACGCTTTTTCCATTTTGCATTTGCTTGATTTCAGGATCGTTTCCAAGTCTACCTATTAATAAAACTTTATTTAAGCTACCAGCCATAATATAGATCTTTTTTTGAAATAAGAATTTAAACTTTATTATATCAGACTAATCAAATTAAAAGGATAAAATTTACATAAAAAGATGAGTAATATTGTAACAAAAATCGTTATTAAAGGTGCGAGAGAGCATAATTTAAAAAATATCTCATTGGAAATACCTAGAGACAAATTAATAACAATAACTGGATTATCTGGATCTGGAAAATCATCTTTAGCATTTGATACAATCTATGCTGAGGGACAAAGAAGGTATGTTGAAAGTTTATCTGCTTATGCTCGTCAATTTTTAGATCGCATGAGAAAACCAGATGTCGATTTAATCGAAGGTCTTTCACCCGCAATATCTATTGAACAGAAAACTACTTCAAAAAATCCGAGATCAATTGTTGCAACAGTTACTGAAATTTATGATTATATGCGCGTTTTATACGCAAGAGTTGGGACTCCCTATTCACCATTCACAGGTAAGCCCATTAAGTCACAAACAGTCTCGGAAATGGTAGATCGTATATTAGGTCTTCCTAAACAATCTAAGATTCAGATTTATGCTCCTGTAGTTAGAGGAAGAAAAGGCGAATATAAAAAAGAATTACTTGGCTATAAAAAAAGAGGATTTCAAAAAACAAGAATTGATGGAAAGATTTATGAAATTGATGAGTCGCCTACTTTAAATAAAAATATAAAACATGACATAGATATATATGTTGATGGTTTTGTGAATGAAAAAAAGGAACAACAAAGAATTGCTGAAAGTATTGAAACAACCTTATCATTATCGGATGGTCTTGTTTATGTAGATTTTACTAATGAAAATCTTCCAAAGGAATTTAAAAAAATTGAAAAAATAATATTTTCTTCAAAATTTGCATGTCCTGAAAGTGGTTTTACAATAGAAGAAATAGAACCAAGGCTATTCTCTTTCAATAGTCCTTACGGGGCATGTCCAGAATGTGAAGGCATTGGAGTTGACCTCTATATAGATCCAAAATTAGTAATTCCTAATGACAAAAAAACTTTAATAGATGGAGCAATTATTCCTTGGGCATCAAGTTCAACTTTATATTATGCTCAAACATTATCGTCTTTAGCAAAACATTTTAACTTTTCGTTGGAAACTCCTTGGAGAGATTTGCCAAAAAAAATTCAAGATATTATTTTGTACGGATCAGCAGAAGAAGAAATTAAATTTTCTTATGATGACGGATATGAAAAATATTCAAATAAAAAATCATTTGAGGGAGTGGTTAATAATTTAGAAAGAAAATATTTAGAAACTGATAGCGATTGGAAAAGAGAAGAAATTTCTCAATTTCAAAACGAAACAGAATGTGAAAGATGCAAGGGTATGAGGCTTAAAGAAGAGGCTCTGTCTGTAAAAATAAAAGAATTAAATATAAGTGAAGTTTCAAGAATGTCTATTCAAAGCGCGCATGAATGGTTTTCTAATCTACACCTCTATTTAACAGAAAAAGAAAATAAAATTTCAGTACATATTTTAAAAGAAATTAATGAAAGATTAAGTTTTTTAATAAACGTAGGCCTTGATTATTTAAATTTATCAAGATCATCAGGAACATTGTCTGGCGGAGAGTCACAAAGAATAAGATTAGCATCACAAATTGGTTCCGGCTTAACAGGAGTTCTTTATGTTCTTGATGAACCATCAATTGGATTACATCAAAAGGATAATATTAAACTATTAAATGCCTTAAAAAGATTAAGAGACTTAGGAAATACAGTTATTGTTGTAGAGCATGACGAAGAGGCAATGCTTAATTCTGATTATATTATTGATCTTGGTCCTGGTGCTGGAACTGAAGGAGGAGAAATTATCGCGATAGGATCTCCTTCTGAAATTAAACAAAATGAAAATAGTATTACGGGACAATATTTATCGGGAAAAAAATATATTTCTATCCCTCAAATAAGAAGAAAAGCAAGAGACGGTAGATATTTAACACTAAGTGGAGCAACTGGTAATAATTTGCAAAATGTAACTGCAAAAATTCCTCTTGGGACTTTTACAGCAGTAACAGGAGTGTCAGGTAGTGGAAAATCAACATTTGTACTTCACACTCTTTTTAGAGCTTTAAATTTAATGATTAATAAAACTATAACAAAAAATATGCCTAAACCTTTTAAAGGCATTCAAGGATATGAATATTTAGATAAAATAATTGATATCGATCAATCTCCTATTGGAAGAACGCCAAGATCTAATCCTGCGACATATTCAGGAGCATTCACAGTTATAAGAGAATGGTTTGTTAATTTACCAGACTCAAAAGCAAGAGGTTACAAGCCTGGCAGATTTTCTTTCAATGTTAAAGGAGGAAGATGTGAGGCTTGCGAAGGTGATGGAGTAATTACATATGAAATGCATTTTTTACCTGATGTTTACGTTCAGTGTGATGTATGTAAAGGCAATAGATACAATAGGGAAACTTTAGAAATAAGATTCAAAGACAAAAATATTGCTGATGTTTTAAACATGACCGTTGATGAAGGTGTTATTTTTTTTGAAAATATATCATCAATAAGAGATAAACTTTTAACTCTTCAAAAAGTTGGACTTGGTTATATAAAAATCGGTCAACAAGCTACAACTCTTTCTGGTGGTGAAGCTCAAAGAATTAAACTTGCAAAAGAACTATCAAAAAGAGCAACAGGAAGAACTATTTATATACTAGATGAACCAACAACAGGCCTACATGTTCATGATGTTAAAAAATTATTAGAGGTTCTTCATACTTTTGTTAACAAAGGTAATACAGTTATTGTAATTGAACATAATTTAGATGTAATAAAAACTGCTGACTGGATTATTGATATGGGTCCTGAAGGAGGCGTAAAAGGTGGAAAAATTATTACCGAAGGCACTCCAGAAGATGTTTCGACTGCAAAAAATAGCTATACAGGTGAATATTTAAAGAAGATTTTATCTAGAAATATTTCAAAAAAGAGTGCTTAAAAAAATATTTTTTATGCTAATATTAATTCATGGGAATCAGTAATATTCTACAATCTCTGCCAAAAACAATATTAAGTTCTGTTATTGCTACATTAATTTTCTTTGGAGTTTTATTTTATATTAACAATGGATGGCAAAGCGATACATATTTTTGGAGCGCAATTTTTAGATACTTACATGTCGTTTCTGGAATTATGTGGATAGGATTATTATGGTATTTTAATTTTGTTCAAATACCTAGTATGTCAAAAATTCCTGACGAACAAAAACCAGCAATTGGGAAAGTAATAGCTCCAACAGCTTTATTTTGGTTTCGTTGGGCTGCCCTTTCAACAATTATTACAGGATTAATAACTGCTTATTTAAATGGTTATGTTCACGAAGCTTTAGCATTAAAAGGAGCACCAAAGAATATAACAATAGGAATTGGTATGTGGCTTGGAATAATTATGGCCTTAAATGTTTGGTTTATAATTTGGCCAAATCAAAAAAGAGCCTTAGGAATTGTAGAATGTGATCCTGAAACAAAAGCTAAGTCTGCAAGAACAGCAATGCTAATATCTAGAACTAATACTTTCTTGTCTATTCCGATGCTTTTGACAATGGTAATAGCTCAAAATCTTTATTAAGGCGTGTTATCAACTTTTACTGACCAGTCTCTTTTAACTTTAAAAAACATTACAATAGGTGATGCTACATAAATTGATGAATATGTTCCTATTATAATTCCGAAAGTTATTGCAAAAGCAAATCCTCTAAGTACTTCTCCACCAAAAATTAAAACAGCAACAATAGACAAAAGTGTTGTACCAGAAGTTTTTAAAGTACGTGATAAAGTATTATTTAAAGATTCATTAACTAAAATTAATAACTCTGAGGAACTATCTTTTTTAAGATTTTCTCTGATTCTATCATAAATAATAACAGTATCATTAATTGAGTATCCAATAATGGTTAATAGTGCAGCAACTATTGTAAGATCAAACTGTAAACCTAGTAATGAAAATACTCCCACTGTTATTATTGTATCATGAAAAAGAGCAACAATACCGCCCACACTAAATTGCCACTCAAATCTAAACCATAAATAAATAAACATAGCCACAAAGCATAATAAAATTGAATAAATAGCTGACTTAATTAATTCAGATCCTACTTTGGGTCCTACTGTTTCAACTTTTCTAATTGTAACTTTTTCTTTTAATTCTTTTTCAAGATAATTTTTTATATCATTTGAGGAAATATTGTTATCAGCCGAAATTAAAAAATCATTCATAGTTCCAAATTCTTTAACAGAAAAATTGTTAATTTTAAGATTAGATAAAGAATTTCTTAATTTTTCTATTTCAATTTTTTTTTCTAACCTTATTTCAATCGTCGTTCCACCTTTAAAATCAACACCGAAATCTAAACCTTTAGTAAAAATTAAAATTAAAGATGCTAAAATTAAAAATGTTGAAAATAAAAGAAAAAAATTTTTATATTTTAAAAAATTATGATTAGTCATTTTAAATTAAATATTAATAATTTTATTTTTATTACTCTTTATGTATTTGGAAACCATTAATCTACTAACTGTAAAAGCTGTAAAGAAAGAAGTAATTAATCCAATACATAAAGTAATTGCGAAACCTTTTACTGGACCACTCCCTAAGTAAAATAAAATAATACCTGCAATTAATGTTGTGAGATTTGAGTCAATGATAGTTAATAATGATCTTTTATATGCTAAATCAAAAGCAATAATATTTGATTTTTCAATTTTTAATTCTTCTCTAACGCGTTCATAAATTATTACATTGGTATCGATTGCCATACCTACTGTTAAAACTATTCCAGCTATACCAGGCAGTGTTAAAGTTGCACCAAATAATGATAGAATAGCAATTAGAATAATTACATTTAACAAAAGCGAAATATTAGCGAATAGGCCAAATAATTTATATGCATAAAAAATATAAATAAAAACTAACAAGAAACCTACAATAAAAGAAATAATTCCGTATCGAATAGAATCTTCACCAAGATCAGCACCAACAGTTCTTTCTTCTATAATTTTCATTGGTGCAGGCAAAGCGCCTGCTCTTAATAAAACTGCTAATTGATTTGCCTCTTCAACAGTAAATCCTCCGGATATTTGACCACTACCCGTGAGAATAGGCTCTCTAATAACTGGTGAACTTAAAATTTCATTATCAAGTATAATAGCTAAAGGTCTGCCTACATTTTCCTTGGTAGCATTAGCAAATTTTTTAGCACCTATGTTGTCAAATTTAAAACTAACAATAGATTGGTTAGTTTGTCTGTCAAAGCCTGGTTGGGCATCTATTAAATTTTCACCTGAAACTATTAATTTTTTTTCAACATCAAGGAACAAACCATCAGATTTATTTTTAATTTTTTCAAATCCAAAATTTTCACTATTATTATTAATTTTTAAGAACTTAAAATTTAATTGCGCAGTTTTTCCTAGTATATTTTTAAAGTTTGATGGATCTGATAATCCAGGTAATTCCACTAATATTCTATTATCACCTTTTTGTTGAATAGATGGTTCTTTATTACCTAATTGATCAACTCTTTTTCTTACTATTTCTACAGATTGATTAATTGCATCTTTTTTTAAACGTTTAATATATTCTTCAGTGAATTGAATAATAAATACATTTTTTTCAATTCTATAAAAAAATTCTTTATAATTATTTTCTACATTTTTTTTTTCAATTTTACTAAAAAGACTTTCTTTGTCGTCAGCTTCATTAATTATATTTATACCGATATCTTTTTGTGAAGAATTATTTAATTCGAAAGTAATTTTATTATTTTGAATAGTTAAGTTTTTAATATTTATTTTTTTTTCATAAAAAGCTTTTTTTAAAATTGAAGCTTTTTCTTCTAATTTTTTATTAACTAATGGATTGATATCAATTTCTAATAATAAATATGAACCACCCTGAAGATCTAATCCTAGATTTATTTTTTTATCTAAAAATAAATTGGTTTTTTTAGCAAAATTGAAGTTTCCTAAGAAAATATAAAAAAAAATTATTATTGAAGATAAAATAAGTCCAATTTTTATTCTGGAAAAATTTAACACTACAAGTTTACTTAGTTTCTGTTTTAGATAAAATTTGTGAAATAGTAGATTTTATAATTTTAACATTAATATTTTCGGCAACTTCTAACTCTGCTTTTTCATCATCAATAACTCTTATAAT
>SHWR01000013.1 GCA_009693745.1 Candidatus Fonsibacter sp. | reverse complement strand
ATCCTAAAGTGATAAGAGCTTGAACTGTTTTAAGATCAGCACTTACTGAAGTTGTTCCTGCGGCACCATTAGTTTTTGTTCCCTTCATTGAATCATAGTCAGTGTATATACCTTCAACTTGAACAAACGTATTTGGTGTAAGAAAAGTTTTTAAACCAACACCATAACCCCATCCTTCAACATCAGATGGAGCAGTAGTTGTATTAGTTGTCTTTACATCAGCATGAGCATAAGCAAACTTTGCAAATAACGCTGCATCTTTATTAACAACATAAGTAGGCTGAATATATATCGTGTAGTGATCTTTAAGTTCACCAGTTATAGTTGTTCCAGATGTGGCATCATTTCCAGAACCACCTCCAAATTTAGCTTTCATCGGCACATAAGTTGCACCTACAGCTAGCGCACCACCTGCAAATGCATATGATACGTCAACACCGGCTATTCCAGTAACTTTACCTATAGATCCAGAACCACCAGTTGCTGTTCCAGTAACTGTTCCGTCTGCTTCAGCACCAAGAGCTCCGCCAAAGATACCTATTGAGGCACCTTCAAATGACTTCGTTTGAGCCATTAAAGAAGTACTAGATGCTAACAAAGCAATTGCACTTAATTTTAGTAATTTATTCATAGTAGTTATTATTTTAATTGTTTATTCATAATTGTGTTTTTAGATAACTTATAGATAAGAAGAAACAAAAAAATTTATGTATTTAGGATAATTAAATGCTAATTACTAAAAAGCCTGATTTTATTAAGATTTTTGTGTTGCTTTATTGCAACTTTTTTTATTAATAAGTAACAATAGTTTATGTCTTTAAAGGGTTATTTTAAGAAATTAAGCAATGAAAATAAGCATTTATTTTTGGATTCGTTGGAATTTTAATTTTTTCAATTACTCCTCCTGCTACAAAAGTGGCCTTAGGTCTCAATAACAATGGTCTTTCAGCAGAATTTATCACTTTTGGAAGAGCAGCCTTAGCTGGTGCATTATCTTTAATGTATTTATTTTTTTCTAGAAAAAAAATACCTAATATCAAATTTATTTTTAATATTTCAATAATAGCATTTAGTTTGACAGTTGGTTTTCCGCTATTTCTTTCATTAGGTTTAATTCATTCCACCTCAACCCATGCTGCTGTTATATTAACTTTAATGCCTTTAATGACAGCAATTTTTGCTTCATTTTATTTTAAACAAAAAGTTTCTTTCGGATTCTGGATTTGCGCTGTCATTGGATGTATCGTCGTTATTATTTATACTCTAATACACGGACAGACGGAGGATGGAATTGTAGAATTATCTTATCCAGATATTTTATTTTTTATTTCTGTAGTTGCTGGCGCAGTTGGTTATGTTTTTGGTGCAAAACTTACAAAAACTATGGGGTCCGTTGATGTTATTTCTTGGGCTTTAGTTTTGGCTTTGCCTTTTCATTTTATTCTTGCGATCTATTATTTTCCAATAAAAGAAATTCCTATGATTTCTTGGTTAGGATTTTTATATACTGCATTATTTTCTCAATGGATTGGTTTTTTTGCTTGGTATAAAGCCTTAGATTTAGGAGGAACTGTTCGCATAAGTCAGATTCAATTATTAATGCCTTTTCTTACTTTTATTTTTTCTATTATTTTATTAGGAGAGACTTTAGATTTTCTTACAATATTTTTTTCTACAGCAATTATTTGTTTAATATATTTTTCTAGGAAAATGAGTATAAGAAAAATTTAATTAATTTATTTTTAAAGATACGCTTCCGAGATCTTTAATAGTTCCTGAAAAAAGATCGCCTTTTTTTATAGGGATTATAGGTGTAGATGATCCTGTAGTTACCCAAAAATCAAAACTTAACATCATATTATTTTTTCTTATTTCATTAAGCAGCCAAACTAATGAATTAATGGGGTTACCCAGTACTATTTTTGTATTACCATGATAATCTTTTTTAGCAGTTTTGTTAGTTAGAACTGTTGGTATAGAAGTAATTTTTTTTAAACTATATTTTTTTAGCTTTCCCGCAACAAATCCAACATTTAATCCAAAATCTGAAATCATTCTTCCAAGGCAATCAATTGCTTTTAATTTTTGTCTAAAGCCAACAACCTCTATTGCTGGTGCTATACCAACAACAAATTTACCAACATTAGATTTTGTAATTTTTTTATTAAAATTAAAGACTTCATTTTTAATCTTAAAAGCAACTTCAAGTTCGGCACCTATTAAATTGTTTTGAAAAGGCATTCTGCCATTATTATTGTATGTACTTTCTTCATATAGATAAGAAAAGAAAGGTTTTTTAGCTTTTAACTTCTTCCACATACTTTTATTCGTAGCCCCAGCTTTAAAACCAATCGGATTCCATAACAATTCCATCTCAGCGTGTCTGCAGATTTGTGTGGCGATATTGAGATTATTGATTAAAGACTTTGAAATTTTTGGTAAAAATTTTTTCTTAAATCTAGCTTCTGCAATTTTATTACCTAAAATTTTAATTTTATTATTCAATTAATTATCTTTGTTTAAGAACTACAGGGGATTGCGGACCCATTAGGTAGTTAGGTAGCGTGGTTGAAATTTTTGGAAAATAGGTAATAATACCAAGGAATACTATCAAGATTGTCATCCAAGGAAGAGCTCCTTTTAATACCTCTACTATGGACATTCCTGTAATTCCACTTGTAACAAATAAGTTTAATCCAACTGGAGGGGTTACCATTCCAATTTCCATATTTACAACCATCATAATTCCTAAATGGATAGGATCTATACCAAGCTGAATAGCTATTGGAAAAAATATAGGAGTTAAAATTAATAAAATTGCCGTTGGTTCCATGAAATCACCAGCAATAATAAGAATAATATTAACAATTAGTAAAAACATTATAGGAGATAATCCTGCATTTAATATCTGTTCAGATATCATTTGAGGAATTCGTTCAGTTGTTAAAACATGTGCAAATAAAATTGCATTAGCAATAATAAACATAACCATCACTGTAGTTTTTGAGGCATCCATAAACACTTTTGGCAAATCTTTAAAAGTAATATCTTTGTAAATAAAAAGCGACACTAATACTGCATAGACTGCAGCTACTGCGGCAGCTTCAGTTGGAGTAAATATTCCTCCATAAATTCCACCCATTATTATTACAAGAAGAAAAAAACCAGGGATTGCCTCTTTGGCACTGACTAATATCTCTTTAAAACTTGCTTTTGGTAATGAGGGTAGTCCTTTTATTCTTGCATAAATATATATCGCTACCATCATCATTATCGAAAGGAGTAAGCCAGGAATAATTCCCGCTAAAAATATTCTACCGACAGATTGTTCTGTAACGGCACAATATACAACCATTACAATTGATGGAGGAATTAAAATTCCAAGTGTTCCAGCATTACACAATATACCTGCTGCAAATTTTTTTGGATATCCAGCATTAACCATGCCTGCAATCATAATTGTTCCAACTGCAACAACAGTTGCAGGAGATGATCCTGAAACAGCTGCAAAAAAAGTACAGGCTAAAACAGAAGCAATAGCTAGTCCACCTTTAATATGTCCTACACACGCAACAGCAAACCTTATTAATCTTTTTGCAACTCCACCGGTTGACATAATTGTTCCACCTAAAATGAAGAATGGAATTGCCATTAAGGTGTAATGTTCTGATGTTTCAAATAATTTTAGTGACAAGGAGGCTAATGATTCACTACCAAAGAAAAAAAGAGAAAACATACCTGCTAAACCCAAGCAAATAGATATGGGTATACCCATGAATAAGAATACAAAAAGAGATGAAAATAAAAACCAAGAGGTCATTTGTTTTTATTCCTTCCAGACAAATTAAAAGTTTCAATGGCATCTTTAGCTTCGTTTGCTAAACCTAAATTTACTTTTTGTCCTTTTAATATTCTCCATAATGCCTCAGTAAATCTGAAAATCATCAAGGCATAGCTGACCGGCATCACCATTCGCGGTATCCATTGAGGCAACCATTTAATATCTTGAGATAAAATACCTACTGAATAGATTTTATGAACGTAATTATAGCTACCAATAAGAATAAAAGCGCAGTAGCAAATGCAAAGTATTGCTGCAAAAGTTGAGATAATTCTTTTATTTCTATCAGAGAAAAGATTTAAAACTGTATCAACTCCGATATGAGCCCCAGCTTTAATGCCCCACGCAGCGCCCAAAAATATAATCCAGGCAAAAGAAATTACCGTAAATTCAAGTGCCCAAGGTATATTTGATTTTAATACGTATCTAACAAAAACATTTGCAAAATTTACAATAGTCATTGCAGCCATTAAGGATGCAATAAAATATTCTTCAAATTTTGAAAAAAATTTAGTCATTAGAAAATTCCCCTGACAGAATTATACATTTGTCAGGGGAAAATTGTAAGTTATTATTTTTTTGTACTATGACTTTGTGCAGCCTTAATTAAATCAGTACCAATATCGTTTTCAAATTGTGCATAAACCGGTGCTACAGCTTTTTTCCATTCAGCTAGTTGAGCGTCAGTTAATATTTTAATTTTAGTTTTCCCAGAATCGACAATTGATTTTCTTGCTTCATCATTTTTCTCTTGGGAGATTTTATTATTATAAACAGTTGCCTCATTCATAGCCTCAGTTAAACCTTTTTTAATATCAGCAGGTAAACCGTTCCACCATTTAGCATTTACAACAACCATATAATCTAAAATTCCATGGTTAGTTTCAACAATCGTTTTTTGAACTTCATGGAACTTCATGGAATACATATTTGAAAATGTATTTTCTTGTCCATCAACTACTCCAGTTTGTAAACCTTGATAAACTTCAGCAAATGCCATTTTTTGTCCATTAGCACCAAATGCTTTCATTATTGATTCATAAACGTCAGAAGCCTGAATTCTAAATTTTAGGCCTTTTATATCTGCTGGCACTGTGAAGTCTTTATTAGCTGCAAAATGTCTCATTCCGTTTGCCCAGTAAGCAAGACCAATTAGACCTTTATCTTCCATAGACTTAAGCAGAGCCTGACCTTCTTTAGAACTTTGAAAGCTTTGAGCTGCTTTTGTGTCTTTAAATAAAAATGGTAAATCAAATACCTGAATTTTTTTTGTATAACGATCAAATTTTGAAAGAGAAGGAATTATAATTTGCACATCATTGAGTAAAAGAGCTTCAAGTTCTTTAGCGTCTCCAAATAATTGTGAATTTGGAAATACTTGAATTTGCACTTTTCCAGGAAGTTTTTTTTCAGCAAGTTCTTTAAATTTTAAAGAAGCAAGACCTTTTGGTGTATTCTCAGCAACTACGTGACTCAATTTAATTACAATTGGAGTTTGAGCAGATGCAGAAAAAGCAAATAGCGAAGTTACAGCAACAAAAGTAATTGCAGTAAATAAATTAGTTATTTTTTTAAACATTTAGTTATTTCCTTTATTTTGTTAATTTAAAAGTACTTCAGTTTATATAGGCTAAAAATATTGACAAGTTTAAATATTCTAAGGTTTGAGTTTCAATTAGTTTGTATATATTATCGAAAAAAGCTTAATTTAAGCCAAAAATATACTTGCAAATGAATATAAAAAATAAGAATTTACTAATTAATAAATGCTTCGTGAATGGGTCTTGGGTTAGCTCAAAGAAAAAAATAAAAATTATTAATCCAGCAACTGGCGAGTTATTAGCAGAAGTTCCAAATTTTGGAAAAAAAGAAACAGCTAATGCAATTGATGCCGCAGAGTTTGCATTTAAATCCTGGTCAAAATTAACAGCTCATGAACGATCTAAAATTTTGAAAAAATGGTATGAGTTAGTTATTGAAAACCAAGATGACCTTGCAATAATAATGACTGCTGAGCAAGGCAAACCTTTGAGTGAAGCAAAAGGTGAAATTATTTATGCTGCAAATTTTATTGAATGGTTTGCTGAAGAAGCAAAAAGAGTTTACGGAGATGTTCTTCCGGATCCAATAAAAGATAAACGCATGATAACTCTTAAACAGCCTATAGGAGTTTGCGCTGCTATCACACCTTGGAATTTTCCAGCAGCAATGATTACAAGAAAATGTGCACCAGGACTTGCGGCTGGATGTACTTTTATAATTAAACCAGCAGAACAAACACCACTTACTGCAATTGCATTTGTAGTTCTTGCTGAGCAAGCAGGATTTCCAAAAGGAGTTATAAATATAATTACTGGTGAACCCGAAAAGATTGGTAAAGAAATTACTTCAAATCCAAAAGTTAGAAAAATTTCTTTTACAGGAAGTACAGCGGTTGGAAGAATTTTAATGCAACAAAGTGCAAATACAGTAAAAAAACTTTCATTAGAACTTGGAGGTAATGCTCCATTTATCGTATTTGATGATTGTGACGTTGACGCTGCTGTTGAAGGAGTGATGCTTGGAAAATTTAGAAATACAGGACAAGTATGCGTTTCTCCAAATCGAATTTATGTGCAAGAAAAAATTTATGATGTTATCGTAAAAAAGGTTGTTGAAGTTGTAAAAAAATTAAAAATAGGAGATGGTTTAAAAGGCGAAACCCAACTAGGCCCGTTAATTGATGATGCAGCGATTGCAAAGGTTGAAGAGCATATAAAAGATGCCGTTGCAAAAGGGGCGACTATTGAACTTGGAGGTAAACGACATGCTCTTGGAGGAAAATTTTACGAACCTACAATTCTTGTAAATGTTAATAAAAGTATGAAACTTGCAAATGAAGAAACATTCGGTCCCGTTGCTCCATTTTTTAAATTTAAAACAGAAGAAGAGGTAATTGAACTTGCAAATAATACGGAATTTGGACTTGCTGCGTATTTTTTTTCAAAAGATATTGCAAGAATTTGGAGAGTAGCAGAAGCTATAGAGGCAGGAATGATTGGAATTAATACTGGAATTTTTGCAAGTGCCTACATGCCTTTTGGAGGAATTAAACAGTCTGGCATTGGTAGAGAAGGTGCAAAATATGGAATGGAAGAGTATTTGGAGTTAAAAACATTATCATTTGGAAATATAAAGTAGTTTTATGAACGAGATCTTCAATATTCCATCGGAAAAAATTAAAAATTTTTTAAATGATAATTCAAATAGCGTTGTACTTGATGTTAGAACAGAAGAGGAGTGGAATAGTGTTGGAAAGCCTGATGCAGAATCTTTAAATTCTAAAACACTTTTTATATCTATTTTATTAGGACCCGATAGAAAAAAAAATGAAAATTTTGTTAAAGATTTTCTTGAGAAAAAAATTTCTAAATCTGATAATATTTTAGTTATTTGCAGATCAGGAGTCAGATCAATGGCTGCTGCAAAATTATTACAACAACAGGGTTATAAAAATTTAATTAATATTTCAGATGGTTTTGAAGGTAATCCTGCAACAGGAGAGGGTTGGAAAAAATCTAATTTACCCTGTAAGTAATTATTTTCTATTATTATACCAATTGCCAATATTTTCATTTTTGATAGCTCCAATTGCTTCAATAGGTCTAGAGTTTACCGTATATTCAGAATGATCGTTGGCATTTAAAATAACTCTAATTTGATTTATTGGCTGAGTAAGTTTTTCATCTTCAATGTGATACCATTCAGAATAAACTCTATTTTTATTTCCATTAATATAAACATGCGCATATCCTTCATTCATTACATTTTCTTTATTAGCTTTCTCTGGAGTAAATTTAAAATTTTTAGTAATTAATTGAATATTATAACCAGACTTTGCATCCTTAATAACTCTTAAGTCTACAGAAGGATAAGGATTTTTAGCTTCAATACTTTTATGATTATGATTTTTATTATCTTTTTGTTGAGCAGACACTTGTAATGTGAACAAAGATAATGTTAGTAAAAGAATATTTATAAATCTCATTTTAAAATTTTATTATTTAAATTATTATATTACACCGTAGCAAAATGACAAAAAGATATAGCGGAAAATCTTCAAAAGATCGCAGCTTTAAAAAAAAACCTAAGTTTAGCAAAAGAATTAAGTCTTTAATTAAAAGAAATAGGCCTAGTCTCTAAAATTTACAAATTCCATCGGCTGACCAATATCAATAGTTCTAATAGCAGCAATTGCCTCTTGTAAATCATCTCTCTTTTTTCCATCAGCTCGCAACTCTTCTCCTTGAATTTTTACTTGGATTTTAAGTTTTAAACTTTTAATTTGTGTAATAATTTTTTTAGCACTTTCTTGATCAATACCTTCTTTTAATTCACTGATTTGCCTAACTGTTCCGCCAGTTGCAGTTTCTGAATTTTTTATTTTAATTACTCGCGGATCAACTTTACGTCTAATAAGATGCGTTTGTAGCAACTCATTTACTTGTTTAAGTTTCAAATTATCTGGGGCAAGAGTTGTGATTGTTTTGTCCTTTCTTTCAATTGAGATACTTAGACCTTTAAAATCATAACGCGTTCCAATCTCTCTTAAACAATTGGCTAAGGCATTATCAAATTCCTGATAATTAATTCTGCTAACTACATCGAATGATGGCATAATTGTTTAATAAAAATTTAATTGTTTTAATTTTTGTAAAGGTATTTTAAAATTTTTATTTGTGTTGCAATTTTTTTCCATGAAGCCAACGATAAACAAAAACTTTTCCAAGTCTTAAAAATGCTCATTTTTATGATCCCAGTTTAAACACCATATAAAAAAAAACACAAAAATAAATATTTATTAATTCTCTAAATATCGCATAATTCTTGAATAATTCTTTTCAGAATAGTAATCAATTGTATCTATTATCTTAAAGCCATTCCTTTTTGAATATTTTGCTTCGAATTTTCTGCTAACTGTAATTCCATCATAATCATTTTTATTTTTAACGACACCAAAAAAATATTTTCCTTTTTCAAATTCTATTAAATCTTTATCCTCAGAAGTTTTTTTTGCTTTTAATTTTAATAAATCGACAAGTACTTTTAAATTTTTCATTAATTTATTATTCCAATCTTTTTTTGTCGTAAAATAATAAATATTCCACTGCCAATAATTAGTAGAGATCCAAAAAGCATATTTATTGAGGGCGTCTCATTAAAAATAAAATAACCGAGAATTATGCCAAAAATGATTATTGTGTAACGAAATGGAGATGTTGTTGAAATATTTGCGGTCTTAATAGTTAAAACAGAAAAGTAATAACCAATCGTTACAAATATAGCTGAAAGAAAAATATAAATGAAAATCTCAAAATTTATTGGCTTATAATTTAATAGCATTCCGAAACTGAAAAAGATTGTAACTGATAAAGAGGTAATAAAAACAACTTGCAAGCTATCAAATTTTTTTAAATATTTTTTTGTAATAGTGTCTCTTTGAGTTATGAAAATTGCTGAAATGAGTGGATAGATAAAAGCAAAACCAAATTGTAAATCATGTGGTTTAATTACAATCATCACACCAATAAAACCTAAAATTACAGCTGTCCATCTTCGCCAGCCTACTTTTTCCCCTAAAATAAAAGCTCCCGAGGCGGTTATTAAAATTGGAGCTAAATTTAAGAGGGAATAGAGTTCTCCAAATGGCAGATACATAAGACCTATAAAAAAAAATATTGCTGCAATAGACTCGATAGCTCCTCTTGCATGCAGAGGTTTCGATTTAATAATATTGAGCGGTAATTTTTTTTTAAAATGCAGATATAAACCCAAAATAAGTGTGGAGCAAATACCCCTTATAAAGATTACTTCTCCAAGCAAAGTAATATCTTTATATAATAAAAGTATATATTTTATAAAAGCATCATTAATTGAAAAAAAAAGCATACAGAGAAGCATGTAAGTAATACCTAAAAATTCTTTATTTCTGTTGCGAAAAAACATCTTGAGTAGTTTATTTAGCTATTATCTGCTGAAACAATTAATTCAATAGAATTAGTTTTAATTTAATGTAGTTTATTTTTATTATGGGAAAAAGTCGCGATACAAAAAAAGAAAAGAAAAAACCAAAGAGCACAGGTCCAAAAGAATCTAGATCAAAAAAACAGTACTAATTATTAATAATTAGGCTTTTTTTTTAGTCAAATTCGTTATAGGTAGTAGCTAAACCTATATGTGATATTCTCATGCCCCAAGAAGCTGATAAAACTTCTAAAGTTAGAACAGGGCACATATTTACCGAAGAACAAATTAATTCTTTAATTGAAAACGTTAAACAAAATAATTTCATTTCTGTCCGTGAATTATTAGACAAATATCATCCAGCGGATGTTGCTGATTTAGTTAAAATACTACCTAGCGAAGTTCAGATAAAATTATTTAGTCATAAATCTGCAGATTTAAATCCAGAGGTAGTATTAGGATTGTCTGATATTTTACAAAAAGAAATATTAGAACAACTTTCTTCAGATACAATTTCAGCAATTGTAAAAGAATTAGAGTCAGATGATGCTTTTCAAATTATAGAAAATGTTCCAGAGGAATTTCAAAATCAAATATTAATCAATCTTCCGCAAAAAGATCAAAATTTTTTTAGATTAGGGTTAAAATATCCAAAAGATTCCGCTGCTAGAATTATGCAGAGAGAATTCGTAATTATTGATTTAGATTGGACAGTTGGTCAAACGATGGATTTTTTAAGAGATTCAACAGATTTACCTGAACAATTTTTAGAAATTTTTGTTGTAGATAAAGATAGAAAGCCGATAGGCAGTGCATCTATTTCAAATATTTTAAGATCTGATCCAAATATAAAAGTAAAAGATCTAGTTGCAAAAAATAAAACTTTTATTCCAGCAGATCTTGATAAAGAAAAAGTTGGTAATATTTTTACACAATACAATTTAGTTTCCGCAGGAGTTGTTGATAAAGAACAAAAATTAATTGGAGTGATCACAGGAGATGATGTCGTAACAATTGTTAAAGAAGAAGCAGTTGAAGATGCTCTAAGATTAGGAGGTATCGGAGCTGGAGAGGACATAAGCGATAATCCTTTAGAAACAACCAAGAATAGATTCTTATGGCTATTTATAAATTTAATTACTGCAGTTCTAGCTTCTTTTGTTATTGGAATTTTTGAAAGCACGATTCAAAAAGTTGTTGCTCTTGCAGTATTAATGCCAATCGTTGCATCTATGGGAGGTAATGCTGCTACACAAACATTAACAGTAACAATTCAGTTGATTGCCTCTCAACAATTAAATGTGAAAAATGTCATGAAAATTATTAATAGAGAAGTTGTAACTGGTTTATTAAATGGGTTGTTATTTGCCTTGATTACTGGGGTTTTTGTTTATTTTTGGTTTCATGATTTAAAAATAGCTATTCTAATTGGTGCAGCCATGATTGTAAATTTAACAGTAGCGGGTTTGGCTGGAATAGTTATTCCCGTAATATTAAACAAAATGAAGATAGATCCTGCAGTTTCTGCGACTGTCTTTGTAACAACTGTTACAGACGTTGTTGGGTTTTTTGCTTTCCTTGGAATAGCAAGTTTATTTGTTTAATTAATATTATTTTTAAAGATTAATTTAGAGCAATCGTCAGATTTTTTTAAATAATTAAAAATAGTTTCTAAACTTTTTTTAATATCTTTTTCTACAGACCAGGGGCAGTTTACTATAAATAAACCACTACCTTGCATACCATCATTAGAGTTATCCATAATCATTTGGACATGAGATAGATTTTTATAATTTTCTTTTAAAATATTTAAAATAAACGATTCAGATTTTTTATTATTTAAAATAGGATACCAAACAATATAAACTCCAAGAGGAAACTTTTTATAACAAACTGATAGCATCTTCGACACTTTGTTGTATTCGTCTTTAAGTTCATAGGAAGGATCAATTAATATTACTGCGCGTTTTTCTTTGGGGGGTAATAATTTACTAAGTCTTTTATAGCTATCTTCATTTTCAATAATTATCCTTGAATCATCTTCAAAATTTTTTTTAAGATTTAAAAATTCTGTTGTATGTAATTCAAGAAAATGAAGCTTATCATTTATTCTTAAACTTTTAGCAGCAAGATAGCATGAGCCAGGATATATTTTAAGATCAAAATTAGGATTTATAGATTTTATTAAGTCTAAATAATTCTTTAAAAAAATATCATTATTATTTATTTTAAATATTTTCACGATGCCTTGAAGATATTCTTTATTTTTTTGCATGTAAGGATCAGAGATAGAATATTTTCCTGCACCTGCGTGAGAGTCTATAAAAATAAAATTTTTATCTTTTTTTTTAATATAATCTAAAACATAAAGAAGCATGAAATGTTTTAAAACATCAGCTGCATTTCCAGCGTGATATCCGTGCCTATAGCTCAACATATTAAATTAGTTTTTGTATTTTTTTTATAGTTTCAGTTAAGTGCAATTTTTTATAAGGTTTCCCTTTTACAACCCAAACCGAAAGAGGCCATGAACCGTCTTTTTTATTTCTTGCAATAATGTGGATATGTAATTGTGGAATAATATTTCCAATTTTTTCTACATTTAGATTAAAAGCCTTAAAAGCTTTTTTCATGACTCTGCTACAATAATCAATTTCTTCCATAAGTTTTATTTGATCTTTTTTATTTAAGTCTAATATTTGTCTAATATTTTTTCTTTTTGGAATTAGAATGAGCCAAGGGAACTTAGCGTTATCCATTAATCGCAATGTACATAAGTTTAGATTAGTTACAGAATGAGTAGTTTTGAGTAATTTTTTGTGTAATTTAAACATCTAATTAAATTAAATAACTATTTTGTTATGGATTTAAAGAAAATTAATCAAAGAATTAAAAATTTTGTCAAAGAAAGAGACTGGGATCAATTTCACTCGCCAAAAAATCTATCCATGGCTTTATCTGTAGAGGCCTCGGAGTTGGTGGAGATTTTTCAATGGTTAAAAGAAGGTGATCTAAAAAAAGTAGACAAAGAAAGAGTAGCAGACGAGATTGCTGATGTATTTTTTTACTTATTAAGAATTTCTCAAAAAATGAATATTGATATCGAGAAAAGCTTTTACATAAAATTAAAAAAAAATGTTATAAAATATCCAGTGTCTTTATCAAAAGGAAATAGTCAAAAAAGATAATGAAACAGATTATAAAAATATTAATTTGTACACTTTTTTTAATAAATAGTTCTTTCGCTCAAGTTTCAAAAGTTCAAATTGAAATTGGCACTAAAAAATTAATAGCAGAAATTGCTGATACCGATGAAGAACAAAGTGAAGGTTTAATGGATCGTCCAGCTTTAGCAAAGGATAGTGGTATGTTATTTATTTTTGAAGAAGGTTCTAGCCCATGTTTTTGGATGAAGGATACGCAAATACCTTTGTCGATAGCTTTTATTAGCAAGACGAACACAATAGTAAAAATAACTGATATGCAGCCTTTGTCTTTAACAGAGCATTGTTCTGGACAACCTATAGTACTTGCGCTTGAAGTTAATCAAGGTTGGTTTGAGCGAAACAATATTAAAGTGGGAGATAAAATATTAAGTATAAAGAGAGTTAATTAAAAATATTGTTATTTTATACTTTGAATATTATAAGAAATTATCTTGAAAGAATTTAAAGTTAAAGTTTACCCATCAAAAATAAATTTACCAAAAGAAGATCAGCTTGCTTATAGAATTGCTAAGGTTGCTAGCGACAATTCACCCATAGATGACAAAGCAGCTAATATGGTTATTAATAGAATTATTGATAATGCATCTGTTGCTATTGCATCTTTTTCAAGACCACCCGTCACAACTGCTAGAGAGATGGCAATAGCTCATCCAAGAATAAATGGAGCAACAGTTTTTGGAATTGATTCATCCAAAAGATTTGATTGTGAATGGGCCGCGTGGGCAAATGGTACAGCAGTTCGTGAATTAGATTTTCATGATACTTTTTTAGCAGCTGATTATAGTCATCCTGGAGATAATATTCCTCCCATCTTAGCTGTAGCCCAACAGAAAGACTCAAGTGGTTTAGATTTAATTAAAGGAATTTTAACTGGTTATGAAATTCAAGTTAATTTAGTAAAAGGAATTTGTCTTCATGAACATAAAATCGATCATATCGCACATTTAGGACCTAGCGTTGCAGCGGGATTAGGATCTCTCCTAAAATTAGATACAGAAACTATTTATCAAGCCGTGCAACAAGCTTTACATACAACAATTTCAACAAGACAGTCTAGAAAAGGAGATATTTCTAGTTGGAAAGCATTTGCCCCAGCACACGCTGGAAAGCTTGCAATCGAAGCGGTTGATCGTTGTATAAGAGGAGAAAGAGCTCCAAATCCAATTTATGAAGGAGAGGACAGCATAATAGCCAGAATTTTATCAGGACCTGACGCTGAATATATTGTTCCTTTGCCAGAAAAAGGTGAACCAAAAAAAGTAATTCTTGAAACATATACCAAAGAACATTCTGCAGAATATCAAGCGCAAGCTTTAATAGATTTAGCACGTGACATGAGAACAAAAATTAAAGATTTTTCTAAAATAGACAGTATTGAAATACATACTTCTCATCATACTCATTATGTAATTGGAACTGGTGCAAACGATCCTCAAAAAATGGATCCTAATGCAAGCAGAGAAACATTAGATCATTCTATTATGTATATTTTTGCCGTAGCTCTAGAAGATGGTAAGTGGCATCATGAGGATTCTTACAAACCAGAAAGAGTAAAAAAAGAAAGTACAGTAGTGCTTTGGAAAAAAATTAAAACTTTTGAAGATAAAGATTGGACAAAAAAATATCACGACAAAGATCCAAAAAAGAAATGTTTCGGAGGCAAAGTTATTATTAAGATGAAAGATGGCATTAAAATTGAGGACGAACTAGGAATTGCTGATGCCAATCCTTGGGGAAAACGTCCTTTTGAGAGAAAAAATTACGTGGAAAAATTTATAATTTTAACTAAAGATTTTATTACAAGATCTGAATCAGAAAGATTTTTAGAAGTTGTACAAAATTTAAGAGACCTTAAGAGCAAACAGCTAGACCAATTAAATATTGAAGTTCTTGATATGATTCAAAATATTCAGCGAAAAAAGATAGCAATTTTTTAAATAATTTTTCATGCAAAAAATTATTTATTTTCTTATATTTAATTTTTTTTTATCAAATATTCTAATTGCAGATGAAAAAAAGATTCAAATAATTGATGGAGATACTATTCATATAGGAAAACTTAAGTATCGCTTTTATGGCATTGACGCTCCAGAAACAAAACAAATTTGCGAAAAAGATAATATAAAAATTCAATGTGGAGTTATTGCAAAAAATATTCTCAAAAATAAAATTGGAGATAGAATTCCTGAATGTATTATAAAAAACAAGGATCGCTATCAAAGATTAGTTGCAGAATGTTTTATTGAAAAAGAAAGTTTATCCAGATTTATGGTTAGAGAGGGTTATGCAGTTGCATATACTCAATATTCTAAAGATTTTATTGAAGATGAAAAATATGCAAAAGAAAATAAACTTGGCATTTGGTCAATGAATTTTCAAATACCTTCTGAGTATAGAAAATCTTTACGAAATAAATAAATCTTATTCAAAAAAGTGTTTTGATTTTTTTTCTATTATATTTTTTTTTATCTTTAATAATTTTTTTTTTAAATTTTGGTGTTCGAAGAACTTTAGCTACAGGATTTCTTTTCATAATTAATTTCACAATTATGTCAGATTCTTTATTAAATTAATTTAAAATAGAATTATTGTTAGATAATCAAATTCTAAATTGAGATCCTAAGTAAAGCTGTCTTGCTTTTTTATTTTCGACAATTTCTTGTGGGGATCCTTCAGCAATTAATTCTCCACTATTAATAATGTAAGCTCTGTCTACAATATCAAGAGTTTCTTTAACGTTATGATCAGTAATGAATATGCTAATACCTTTATCTTTTAGATGCCTGAGCATTTCTTTAAGTTCAATGACTGCAATAGGATCTAAAGCTGCGAATGGCTCATCTAATAGTAATACTTTAGGAGATGTTGTTAAGCATCTTGCGATTTCAACTCTTCTTGCTTCTCCACCAGATAAACTTAACGCTGAAGCAGTTCGAAGATGTGCAATTTTAAATTCATTTAATAAATGCTCAACTAACTCGTCTTCTTTTTCTTGGTCTTTGATTACAATTTCTGCAACCGCTCTAATATTTTCCTCTACAGTTAATCCTCTAAAGATTGATCTTGATTGTGGAAGGTAGCTGATTCCTTCTTTTGCACGCATATGAATTGGAAGTTCATTAATTACTTTATTATTGAAAATAACTTTACCATGAGTTGGATTTAAAATCCCAAGCACTATAGAAAACATAGTTGTCTTACCGGCACCATTTGGACCAAGTAAGGCAACAATTTCTTGAGGATTTACTGTTACACTTACATCTTTAAGAATAACTCTTTTTTTAATTATTTTTGTTAAATGACTAATTTCAAGAGTTGATGGTTCTCTATTATAATAATAATCATCAGAGATAAGTTTAAAAATTTTATTATTTAATTTTTTATTAATTTTTTTAAAAACAGTAGGTTCGTTAATTTTCTCTTCTGCTGGCTTTTTAATCGTTGTTTGGTTTTCTAGAATTATATTTTCTTTTTTTACAATATTATTTTTAGAAAGAATAAGAGGTTTTTCCTCTTGAACCTCTTTTTTTTGTTCATCAATTTTGTATTCAGAAACGGAAGCATTAGAATCGGCAACAGCTGCAAATCTTTTAATTACTTTTTTACTAGATATGATTGTAAATTTTTGATCTTTATTTTTCATTACTTAATGTTCCGGTAACCTGTTTGCCTTTTTCTTCCATTACAACTTCAACACTTTTTTTAAAGGTATCAATTATTACCTTATCCGCTTTGATTTGACCAGTACGTCGCTTTTTAGTTTTTGAGTCAGTCTCAACAAAATCTGCAATTACATTACCACTTACAAATATATTATTTGATTTTATGAGATACTCAGCTCGGCTCGCGGTTACTACTCCATCTTTCTGAGTTATTTTAACACTTTGTTCATATAAAATATCATTTGTTGTTTTGTTAAATAAACCTGTTTTGCTTATAATTTTTATAATGCTCCCATCTTTTAACAAAAAGTCACTATCTACTTCTTTTAAACTTATAAGATCTTGATTGTCTTTATCAATAGTCGCAAGTTTTGCTCTAACGTTATATTGTTTCCCACCTACATCCACGCCGATATAACTAATATTTTCAAATACATTACTCTCACCGCTTTCTGTAGGTTTAATATTTTTTGATGTTAGTTTTAATCTATAAGTGTTGATGATTGGATAAACGAAATAAACAATCAAAATTGTTATAAGACCAATACCTATAATTTTAAGCTGTTTTTTTCTGATCTCGTTGGGTTTCATTAAACTCCAAAACTAATAAGAGAATGTATGTGAATTAGTCCGTAATTATTATTTTTACCCTTAACAATAAGAGAGGTAATTTTTTTCTTATTCATTATATCAAGAGCAGATCCTGCAAGCATATCTTCAGAAATCATTTTTGGCTTTTTAGTCATCACTTCTTTTGCAGTTTTTTCTAAAAAATTCTTCTTGTGAATCGAGCGTCTAATATCTCCATCTGTTATAATGCCTGTGACTTTTTTAGATTTATTTATAACAAGTACACAACCATAAGTTTTTTTAGTAATTTGAATAACAGCATTTTTTACAGATGCATTTTCATTGACAAAAGGTACGTCTTTTTTTTTAATCATAATATTTTTAACACGTGTAAGTTGTTTCCCTAATGCGCCCGATGGATGATAAACAGCAAATTTTTCTTTACTAAATTTATTTAATTTCATCAGCGTAATTGCAACACTATCGCCCCAAGCAAGCAACATTGAAGTAGAGCTTGTTGGTACAATATCAAGACCAGCCTCTTTTACTTTTGGAAGAACAATTTTAATTGTACTTGCGTTAATTAATGTTGAATTTTCTCTTGAAGCAACACCAATAATAGGCATTTTAAACTTGTGCGCATAATTTAAAATAGTTTTTAATTCATCAGTATTTCCAGAATAAGACATAATCAAAAAACAATCTTGCTTTGGATTGCAGGCGCCAAGATCTCCATGAGCAGCTTCTGATGGATGAAGATAAATAGATGGAATTCCCACAGAACTTAATGTTGCAGAAATTTTTCTAATAATATGTCCTGATTTTCCTATGCCAACGCATATTACTTTACCTTTGCATTTTTGGATAAGGTCAATCGCTTTAATGAAATTAGCATTATAAGATTTAGATAGTTTTTTTAATGCATTGATTTCCTGAAAAATTACTTCTTTAGCAATTTTTATTTTTTGATTTTGTATCATTTAATGTGCAAAAATATCTTGGTTATTCCAACCAGCAAGATCTAATGTTACTCGATGTTTTAAAAATTTAAAACAGTGTTCAGCTAGTTCCATTCTGTTTTCCCTAATTAGAATTTTATCAAGTTCTTCTTTTATTTTGTGTAAATACAAAACATCAGATGCTGCATAATTTACCTGTTGTTCACTTAAAGTCTCAGCACCCCAATCAGAACTTTGCATTTGTTTTGATAATTCAATATTTAAAAGTTCTTTGCATAAATCTTTAAGCCCGTGTTTATCCGTATAAGTTCTGCCAATTTTTGATGCAATTTTTGTGCAGTATACATTGTTAATATCTGCTTTTAAATAATAGTTCAAAACTGCAAGATCAAATCTTGCAAATTGAAAAATTTTTTTAATATCATTGTCTTCTAGGATTTTTTTTAGATTATCAGCTTTAAATGTTTTTCTATTAATTTGAATTAAATGAACCTCTTCATTGCCAGAAGATATTTGAACAAGGCAAAGAGGGTCTCTTTTATAATCAAGACCCATAGTTTCAGTGTCAATTGCAATAATCTTTCCTAGATTTAAATTATTAGGTAAATCGTTTTTATGGATTTTGACTTTCATACTATTGTTAAATAAAAGGTATTATCTTTAATTATTATGATTAAACAATGGCAGAAAAAAAGACAATAACAGTCTTCGGTGGCACAGGGTTTATAGGTCGGAATCTTATAGCTAAACTTGCAAAAAAAGGTTTTAAAATAATCGTTCCAACACGAAATCCATATCTTCATGGTTATTTAAAGCCGATGGGGGAGCCAGGCCAAATAGAAGTTTTAAAATTTAATCCTTTTGATTTTTCAAATCTTAATGTCTTCATTAATGGTTCGGAGTTTGTAATTAATTGTATAGGGGTTTTGTATGAGAAAAAAAAACAAAAATTTGATCATATGCACCATCTATTTCCAAAATTCTTAACAAGTATTTTGGATAAAGAAATTACTAAAAAATTTATTCACATCTCAGCATTAGGTTCAACTAAAATATCTAATTCTTTGTACATTAAATCAAAGTTTCAAGGAGAAGAAGCGGTTATTAATAACTTTAAGAATTCAATTATTTTACGTCCTAGCATTGTATTTGGAACAAATGATAATTTTTTTAATTTATTTAATAAATTAATAAATCTTTTACCTATTATTCCTCTAGCGGGTGCAAAAACAAAATTTCAACCATGTTATGTTGGAGATGTTACTGATGCTATTATTAAAATCATAGAAGAGCTTAATCCTAATAAAGTTTATGAATTAGGAGGTCCTAAGATTTATACTTTTAAAGAATTGATAGAGACGTTGCTTGTGTCATTAAAAAAGAAAAGACTTATAATAGAGTTGCCAGACTTTGTAGCAAGAATACAGGCAAAAATAATGCAGCTATTACCTAATCCTTTACTTACAGAAGATCAGTTAGAAATATTAAAATTAGATAACATTTGCTCAAACCAATATCCAGGTTTTAAAGAGCTTGGGATATCAACAAGGACTGTTGAGATAGTATTGCCTAATTATGTTTTTAGTCAGGTTATTCGTTAAAGAAATAATAATATAAATACACCAAGAATTATTCTGTAATAAATAAAAATATTTAAATTAAATTTAGATATAAAAAATAAAAAGAATTTTATTGTTAGATAAGAGGAAATAAAAGAGGTAATAAAAGCTACTAACGCAATATAATTTAAATCTGAATTATTTGTTTTAATTAAATCTAAAATCCCAAGAAAACATGCTCCAGCTGTTGTTGGTATTGATAAAAAGAAAGAAAATTTGGCAGCCTCAAATCGTGAATATCCTAAAAAACGTCCAGCGGTAAGTGTAATACCCGATCTACTTACGCCGGGCATAAGAGAAATAATTTGAAAAAGTCCAATCATAAAAGAACTTTTAAAATCAAGATCTTTATATAATATTTTTGAATGATTTATTCTGTCGCTAATAAATAAAATAATTCCAAATACAATTAAATTAGTAGCAATTATTTTGATTGAAAAATATTCATAATTTATAAGACGGAATTCATGAACAAAATATCCGACAATAATTACAGGTATAGTTGCCGTAATTATAAGAAAAATTATTTTTGGTTTTTTTAATAATCCTAAAAGTTCTAAAAAAAAGTATGCAATGATCGCAAGTAAAGAACCTAAGTGAAAAACAAGATTTAGAATTTCATTGTGATTATGATAATCCAGTAGTCGCTCTATCATAATAAGATGCGCATTGGATGAGATTGGTAAAAATTCCGTAATACCTTGAACGACGCCGAGAATTATTATTTTGATTAACTCATCCATAATTTAAGCATTAGTCCAGGTGCTTCTCTTTATAAATTTAATTATTAGTTAAGTATTGTTTACAATTATTAATTGAGTAACAATAAAAAAACATTAATTTTACTAATTAATTACTAAATATAGAAAATTGAACCACTATTACTGACCTAATTTATCTTTTAAAAACCTATCTTATATGTAAATAATGGTAAAAACAGTAAATTTTAGGTATTTAAAAAATGTCAGAAAAAATGCTCAAATTTGTCACTAGAAAAGGACAAACTCCTGAAAAATCTAGTCCTAACCAAAGAGTTAAAAACTTTTCTGAAATCTATAAAAATTATATTGCCCCAAAAGCAGAAGAGCAGTCTAGCAGATGTTCACAGTGTGGAGTTCCTTATTGTCAAATTCACTGCCCACTTTCAAATAATATTCCTGATTGGTTAAAGTTAACAGCTGAAGGCAGATTGGAAGAAGCTTATGAAATTTCTTCAGCAACTAATAATATGCCAGAGGTTTGTGGAAGAATATGTCCGCAAGACAGACTTTGTGAAGGAAATTGCGTAATTGAAAGAGCAGGACATGGAACGGTTACTATTGGTTCTATTGAAAAATTTATTACTGATACTGCTTTTGAACAAGGCTGGGTTAAACCAATTAATATTAAAAAGAATTTAGGACAAAGCGTTGGTATTATAGGAGCTGGGCCAGCAGGACTTGCTGCTGCAGAGCAGCTAAGAAAAATTGGATATGAAATTATAGTTTATGACAAATACGATAGACCCGGTGGATTATTAATTTATGGGATTCCAAATTTTAAATTAGAAAAAGATATTGTTCAAAGAAGAACGAAACTTTTAAAAGACGGTGGAATTAAATTTGAATTAAATTTTATAGTTGGAATAAATGCAACTCTATCTGAACTTAAAAGAAAACATGATGCAATATTAATTGCAACAGGAGTGTATAAAGCAAGAGAAGTAGAAGTCCCAGGATCAAATCTTAAAAATATTTACTCTGCAATGGAATTTTTAACAGCTTCAAATAGAAAAGGTTTGGGAGACAAAGTTAAAATGTTCGATGATGGATATTTAAATGCTGAAGGAAAAGATGTTGTTGTGATAGGAGGAGGCGATACCGCAATGGATTGTGTTAGAACTTTAATAAGACAAAATGCTAAATCAGTTAAATGTTTATACAGAAGAGATAAAAAAAATATGCCAGGATCAGCAAGAGAAGTTGCTAACGCTGAAGAAGAAGGAGTTGATTTTCAATGGCTCACAAATCCAAAGGAATTTATTGGAGAAAATGGAGATGTAATAGAAGTTCTTCTCAATAAAATGAAATTAGGAGAGCCAGACGCAACTGGGAGACAAAAACCAGAAATTATTGAAGGTTCAGAAATAAAAATCAAAGCAGATATGATAATTAAAGCTTTAGGATTTGATCCTGAAGATATTCCAAGTTTATTTTCAGAACCAAAACTTGATGTATCTAAATGGGGTACTATTAAAATAGATCTTAAAACAATGCAGACAAATTTAGATGGGGTTTTCGCAGCTGGAGATATTGTTAGGGGGGCATCTTTAGTCGTTTGGGCTATAAAAGATGGAAGAGACGTTGCAGAGGCAATGGATATTTATTTAAAGAATAAAATTTCTAAATCATCCAAAAAAAGAATGGTTGCCTAATTCATGAAAATTTTAAATCAGAATTTGCAAAAACTCATTAAAGCAGGGGTTTATAATAAAGAAGACGAGCATGATGCTTGTGGTGTTGGTTTTGTTGCGTCTATTGATGGAAAAGCAAGAAGAGAAGTAGTTGAAAATGGAATTGAAGCTCTTAAAGCTGTTTGGCATAGAGGGGCAGTAGATAACGATGGAAAAACAGGTGATGGAGCTGGAATTCATTTGGAATTATCAAAAGATTTTTTTGAGGAGCAAATAAAAATTACAGGACACCACACTCATAAAAACGATCAATTATGCGTTGGTATGATTTTCTTACCTAGAAATGATTACGGAGCGCAAGAAGCTTGTAGAACTATTGTTGAGCATGAATTGTTATCTAGTAATTTTTATATTTTTGGATGGAGGCAAGTCCCGGTAAAAGCAAAAGTT
>SHWR01000062.1 GCA_009693745.1 Candidatus Fonsibacter sp. | reverse complement strand
CACTTTCCTGCACGTTCTTGACTAATAGCTAAATTATAATAATAAATCCAATCATCATCTCTTGAATTCTTTTTTAATGCTATAGATTTTTGATATAATTCTATAGATTTTGAGTAGTTTTTATTAGATCTCACGAAATTTGCTAATTCAAAGTATTTTTCAGAAGAAAAAGATTCATTAGTCTTTAAAAAATTCTCAAGCAAATTAATTTGTTTCTCAGAATTAATATTTGGCAAAAATCTTAATCTTGTTAAATTAGCATACCAAAAAAATTCTTTACCTAGTTTCTCAACTTTTTGAATTTCTTTTTCGGACTGCTCTAAATTATTTAATATAATGAGATTTTCTATTTTTAATATCTTATTAGACAAGAAGTAAGGATTTAAATATTCACTTAAATTTAAATAAAAGTTTGAAACCTGAACTTGTTCATAATTTTGGTAAAAGTTAGCAAATAAATAAAATAATTCAGCTATCCCATGATTAATATTTTTTCTTTTATAAAATTTATCAATTTTGTAAAATTTATTTTCTTGGGTATCAAGAAAAAGCTGTTTAAATAATAAATACTCCGAAGATATTTCTAAATTTTGCTTTATGATTTTATTAATTTTTTCTTTATTATTTTTTTCTAAATAATACGATAAATAAAAATAATTATACCGACCTAATTCTTTTTTATTGGAGATCTCATTAAAATATAAATCGATATTTTTTTGATCATCTAAATATAAATTAATTAAAATTTTTTGTGTTAAAGAGACATTTTTAAAATTAGAGTTTTCTCTATTAATTTTTTTTTTTAACTCTTCAATATTTCTATTTGATAAGTCTGTCCATAATTCGAGATTCTGATATAATTCCAACAATAGTGGATCGCTTAAATTTTGTTTTGAAAATGTAATATAATTCTTTAAATTTGAATATTTTTCTTTTTTAAAATCGTGAACAAATACTATTAAATTAAATGGGTATAAAGATTGATAAGATTTATCTAGTTTCTTTATAAATATATAAGCTTCTTCAATCTTTCCATTACCAACTAATGTTTCAACGTACTTAAGATTAAATTCTGAATGGTAAAGTCCTAAATTTTCAATATTTCCGAAAAAACTATAAGCTTTTTCTGGGTTATTTTTCTGTAAAGAAACGCTGCCAGATAAATATTTTGAAAGATAATTAGAATTTTTAATTGATTTTTTTTTGTTATCTAAAATATTAGCACTCAAATGCGAGTAATTTGTTATAAATAGTAATAAAAACACTATGTAAAAAGTCTTTTTATTCATAAAAATGCTCAAAAAATATTTAAGTAATAAAACTATAAACCTACTAGAATACTATTCAACTTTAAATATTACTAACTTTTTTTCTAATGATGCAACCAAATCTAACCAACAGTGTGAAGATAAAGAACAGTCTATCATACAACTATTTAAAGAAATTACTAATCAAGCAAATATAAAAAATAATATTAATTTTTTTTTCAAAGGAAATCCTAATTCTAAGATTATAGTGCTCGGTGACTACCCAAATGAAGTTGATATTGGCAAACAAGAAATTTTATCAGGATCTAGAGGTGAGCTTTTGACTAAAATGTTATCATCAATATCTCTAGGAATGGAAAAATACTATTTAACTAATATTTATTTTGACAAAGATATTTATATTAAAGATAAATACGATTTTTATAAAGATATTTTAATTAAACAGATAAAGATTATAAAACCAAAATATATTTTATTACTTGGTGAAATAGCTTGTAATTTTTTTAATAATTCCAAAAAAAAGTTATTAGAGGTTCACGGTAATTGGGACTCAATTGTTATAAATAAAGATGAATTTATAACATTTACAACTTTTGACCCGGAAATTTTACTAAGAGAGCCTGAAAATAAAAAATTATCTTGGGAAGATCTAAAAAAATTCAGAGATCAAATATTAAAAAATTAATGAATATATTAAATGATTTAAAATTTGGTAAAAATATAATTGGCGTAGATGAAGTCGGAAGAGGATGCTTAGCTGGTCCAGTTTTTGCAGCTGCTATTAAATTAGATCAAAATAATTTTCCTGAAGGAATTAATGACTCTAAAAAACTTAATAAATCTAAAAGACTAGAAATATTCAAATTACTCATTAAGAAATGTGAATATAGTATTGGAATATCTTCTGTAAGTGAAATTGAAGAATTAAATATTCTTCAATCCTCTTTACTTGCAATGAACAGAGCGTTAAAAAAAATAAATACTAAAAATTACATTATCCTTGTTGATGGAAATTTTTCGCCCAATAAAAATAATAATATTAAAACAGTCATTAAGGGTGATCAAAAATGCATTTCTATAGCTGCAGCATCGATTATAGCGAAGGTTTCTAGAGACTTATTTATGGAAAAATTATCTTTAAAATTTCCAAATTATAGTTGGGAGCAAAATTGTGGGTACGGAACTAAAAAACATATAGAAGCAATTAAAAAATTTGGAATTACCGAGCATCATAGAAAAACTTTTTCTCCTATATACAATCTATTGATAAATTAAAAAATAGAACACAATCAATATGCAGACACAGGTTGACTGAGAGAGTCTTCTAATATTATTTTCTCTCCACAGTTGTATGACAATAAATAAGAACACCATCATTCTTGGAGACTCATTAAAAGAGTTAAAAAAAATATCCGATGAAACTTTTGACTGTATTTTTGCCGACCCTCCTTACAATCTTCAATTAAAAAATAACTTAGAAAGACCAGATCATTCAAAAGTGAAAGCTGTTGATGATGATTGGGATAAGTTTGATACTTTAAAACAATATGATGAATTTTCAATATCTTGGATCAGTGAATGTAGAAGAATTCTAAAACCAAATGGGACAATATGGATGATAGGCACTTATCATAATATTTTTAGATTAGGAAAAATAGTACAAGACAAAAACTTTTGGATACTAAATGATATAATATGGAATAAAAAAAATCCTATGCCTAACTTTAAAGGTACAAGATTTACTAATGCTCATGAAACATTAATCTGGGCTGCTAAAAGCAAAAATTCAAAATACACTTTTAACTACAAATCACTAAAATGTTTTAATGATGATAAGCAAATGAGATCTGATTGGGAATTAGCTCTTTGCACAGGAAATGAAAGAATAAAAAACGAAGAAGGAAATAAAATTCATTCAACACAAAAACCAGAAAGTCTATTATATAGAATTATTTTATCTTCTACTAAAAAAAATGATTTTATATTAGATCCTTTTTTTGGTACCGGGACAACTGGAGCTGTGGCTAAAAAACTAGGACGAAACTATTATGGAATAGAAAGTAATAAACAATATTTTCAAACAGCTGAGGCAAGAATAAAAAAAATAAAAAAAATTGATGAAAACTTTTTAAAAACCATTGAGAATAAAAGAAATGAAAAAAGAATACCTTTTGGTTATTTAATAGAAAGTGGAATAATAGAACCTGGATTGAAACTTTTTGATGCTAAAAATAAAATTCACGCTCATGTAATGGCTGATGGTAGTATTTTATACAAAGATATTACAGGATCTATTCATAGTGTTGGTGCAAAAGTTCAGGGAACTGAAAGTTGCAATGGTTGGTCTTTTTGGCACATTAAAATGGAAAATAAACTGTATCCACTAGATCACTTAAGAGAAAAGATCAGAAAAAATAACTAGAACTTCTTGGATTGTAATTAAAAATCCATCCAAACATAAGTTTTTTTACTAAAAAAAACTTAGCTATTATCTTAAAGAAGATACTTCTTAAAATAATAAGGAATGGATTTTTTAAATGAAATAAAAAAACGTTAAGATGAGATCTAAGAATTATTTTTCTTACCCTGCTATTACGTTTATTAAAATAAAATACCCCTAAATTATTACTCACTTGCTTAATAATTTGCTCATGCAAAACGTATGCATCTTCTATTGCTAATGCGGCACCTTGTGCTTGAAAAGGTACAGTTCCATGAGAAGAATCACCGATAAAAATTTGATTATCTCTATAAAAAACTCTCTTTTTTAAAGAAAATATTGGCCATCGATATACTTCATGAAGCGTATCTAGAGTTTCTCTTAAAATCTTATTTTCTGAAGAAAATAAACTTCTAAATTGATCTGCTGGAAATGGAATTGAATAATTAACATCTTCACTTGAGTAAATTGTTTTATCTGCAGACTTGCTAACTCCTGTAAAACTTAAATCGTTATGATTGTTAATAAAATAAGTAACTAAATGTTTATTGCCACTTAACCATAAACGAATAGCATCATTCTCTAATGAATATTTTGAATAAAAATTCTTTATAATCCCTCTATACGCATAAAAATTTGTATTTTTGATAATATTATTATCTAGTCTAGATTTAGAAAACATTCCATCTGCAGAAATTAATAGATCACAATAATCTTCTGACCCGTCACTAAACTTAACTCTAATAATATTATGGTCTTTAGTAGTTCCAATAACTTGTTTATTATATAAAATTTCTTTTTGAGATAAATCTTTTTCTAAAAATTTTAATAAAATATTTCTATCACAAGTAAGGTAAGGCATTTTATCACTAACAATATTTTGAAGATTTATTCTAACTTCAAGTTTGCTTGAAAAATTTTTAAAATTTGCGGGATTAATACTTAAATAATTGATCTTATGAAAAAGATTATTTAAAAAAAATTTTGAATCTAAAAAATCTAGAATTCTCACTGCATTTGGCGTTAATTGTATTCCCGTAGTTCTTGATATTTTTTTTTCTAATTTTTCATATAGCTTAAAATTATTGAAATTACTTTTTTTAAGAAAATTAGCCAAAGCTAAACCAGCAATACCTCCTCCAATAATAATAATTTTTTTAAACATATTTAATTTTTTTAATTTTTATTAAGTCTATAAATTTTTTTGAAAAACTTGATAATAATGCATTATCTATTTTATTGTAGCTTATCCAGAAAAACTTATTACTGTTTATCTTTTTTATTTTTTTAAAAATGACAATTTTAATTAGCATTTTAATATTAGAAATATTGTGAACAAAGTACTTATCAATTATTTTTGGTTTTTCTTCAAAAAAAAAATTATTTTTTTTAAAACTAATATCAAATGGACTTTTTTTATAATCTATAAACGGGAGATTCACAAAGTCTCTTAATAATTTATTTGAACTTTTAAAAAATAAAATTTTATTTTTTTCTTCAGCATATAGTAAATAATATTTTTTAATATTAACTTTTTTTTTATTCAACATCTTATAATTAAAATCTTTTTTTTTATAAGAAACGCAATTGTTCATTGCGGGACAAGTATTGCATCTTGGATTTTGTGGAGTGCATATTAATGCTCCCAACTCCATTAATGCTTGCGCAAATTTGGAAAAGTTCTTTTCTGATTTAATTTCTTTTAATCTTG
>SHWR01000061.1 GCA_009693745.1 Candidatus Fonsibacter sp. | reverse complement strand
TCTCTAGGATCTTTAATTTTTTTATTAAAACGTTTAACAATCTCAGAAATTGTTCTTCCTCCAATTATGCTATTCGGATCTAGTTTTTCTAAATCTTTAAGTCTTTTTGTATCTAATTTAAGTGCTTGCTGATCTAGATCATAATTTGTCTCTAATCTTTTCAACATATCTTCAAAATATTCTCTTCTAGAAAAATTTTTTACTAATCTTAATTTCCATCTAGCAGGAAGCTCTAGAGATTCTACTAAAATTTTAAATAATCCAACGTCACCTAAAATAACTTCTAAATTCTTAATTTTTTTTAATGGTTCTAATATAGAATTAATTAAAATATTCTCTGATTTATTTTTATTAGAATTAATAATTTCGCAACCTATCTGATCAAAAACTTTTAGATCTCCTTCTTTGTCTAATCTATAAGCGCTTCCATAGTAACAATACTTTTCTTCTTTATTCTTTTTTTCTTGAATATATTTTAATGCTGTTGAAACTGTTAAATCAGGACGCAAACTAATTTCTTTTCCAAATAAATCTTTATAAGTTAGTGTAAATTTTTTAAATTGCTCTCCTGATCTCTCAGTTAATAAATTAGTATCAATTAACAGATCCAAATCTGTAAAATTAAATTTATTTTTTTTAAAATTACTTAATATTTTTTTAGAAAGATCTTCTTTTAATCTCTTTTTTTCTAGACCCTGTTTCATTATTTAAGCTCATTTAAAAGTTGATCTAAAGCTACTGTTTTTTGTGACCCCGAAGATTCTTTCCAATCATCTCTATCTTTTAAAGAATCAGAAATTTGCTTGCCTATTTCCAAATTTTTAATTGTAACTGAACTCTTACTTACCTCATCATCGCCACATAAAATGACAAAATTACATCCTCGTTTGTCGGCATACTTCAGTTGGGATTTTATATTGGCACTTCCTGAATAAATTTCAGCGCTAATATTTTTTGTTCTTAATAAATTTAAAATCCTCACATAGTAATCCATATATTTTTCATCAAAAACGCATATTAAAATCGGAGTGTCTTTTTCTACTTTAATTTTATTTTTTTGAAGAATGGCATAAATTAAACGATCAAGACCAACTGAAATACCGGTTGAGGGACAATCTTGATTATTAAAACGTTTTACAAGATTATCGTATCTGCCTCCACCCCCTATTGAACCAAATTCAATCTCTTCTCCTTTGTTATTTTTAACACCAAATGTAAGATTGGCCTCAAAAATAGGACCTGTGTAATATTCAAGTCCTCTAATAACAGTGGGATCAAAGATAAAATTATCGAATTTTAATAATGAAAAATATTTATTTATTAAAATAAGTTCATTCACTCCATCTAATATAGTTTGACTGTCTCCAGCAATCTTTTCTATTTTTTCAAAATTATTATCCGAAAGATCTTTAATGCTTAAAAAATTAATAATTTCTTTAATTTGAGACTCATCTAATTCAGCTCCTTTTGTAAAATCTCCAGATTTATCTTTTCTGCCTTTTGCTAAAAGATATTGAACACCCTCTAATCCAACTCTATCTAATTTATCAATAGCTCTTAGTACTATTGATTGTTTATTTTCGTCGTTAATTTTTAGTTTTTCTAATAATCCTTTTGTTAATTTACGATTAGAGATTTTAATTATAAATTCTTTTTTTGTTAAACCACAGCTACTTAAGATCTCTGAAATTAAACAACATAACTCTGCGTCGGCAAATAGATTGCTTGTTCCTATATAGTCTGCATCAAATTGTAAAAATTCTCTAAATCTTCCAGGACCCGGCTTTTCATTTCTCCAAACTGTTCCTAGTTGATATCTTTTAAAAGGTCTTGGTAAATTATTAAAGTTTTTAGCTGCATATCTGGCTAGTGGAGCTGTTAGGTCGTATCGTAACGAGAGCCATTTTTTATCATCCTCGAAAGAAAAAACTCCCTCTGATGGTCTGTCTTTATCAGGCAAAAATTTACCAATACTATCGGTAAACTCGAAACTAGGAGTTTCAAGATATTGAAATCCATATTTAGCCATAACCTTTTTAATATTAGATATTAAAAGATCTCTCGCTAATAATTCTTCTTCTTGTCTATCTACAAAACCTGCTGGTAATTCACTGCTAGGTTTAAAAGTTTTTTTATTCATTAATTTGGTACAGCTGGGTGGATTTGAACCACCGACATCTGGTTCCACAAACCAGCGCTCTAACCAACTGAGCTACAGCTGCATGTTTTTTGTTTATAATATTATTTTGTTTTTAAATATATAATTCTATTAGCTAAGCGCACGCTCAGCATGAGGATGGTATCTGTGTGTAGATATATATTCTTTCATCATTTCAATTAGGGGTTGATTATCAATATGAGAATAAAATAGCAAATAAAAAATGGTGGTCTGAGCTGGAATTGAACCAGCGACACAAGCCTTTTCAGGGCTCTGCTCTACCAACTGAGCTACCAGACCACTGGACATGCTTTTTTCACAAAACAATTTATTAATCAATTAAAATATTAAATTAAACCTTGTGAATTAAGCAAATTATAAGTTTCAAACAAAGGCAAACCAACTACATTTGAATATGAACCATTAATTCTTTTAATAAATTTTTCAGCATAACCTTGTATGGCATAGGCTCCGGCTTTATCTTTCCATTCATCAGTTAATAAATATTCTTCTATCTCCTGGTTAGTTAATCTTTTAAAACTAATTTTTGTTAAAACTTTTTTAATATTAATTAAGCTTTTTTTTGCCAAACACACACAAGTCAAAACATTGTGTTTTCTCCCTGACAAAAAGGTTAAAAATTCTTTCGCTTCATCTTTATTTCTTGGCTTTAAAAAAATTTTCTTACTACAAAAAACTATAGTGTCTGCTGATAAAACTAATTCTTCTGGGTATTTTTCTAAAGCCTTAAGAGCTTTATTTTTTGCAATTCTAGTACAATATTTTTTAGGATCTTCTTTAATATTTATATTCTCATTAATATCTGATGAATAAATTATTTTTGGAAAGATTTTTATATTATTAAGAAGTTCTATTCTTTTTGATGATGCTGAGGCTAAAACAAAACTATGTTTTATTTCATTCATTATTTGAATCTAAAAATAATCCTGCCTTTAGTTAAATCATATGGGGTAACTTCAACCATAACTTCATCACCAGCTAAAACTCTTATTCTATTTTTTCTCATTTTTCCTGCTGTATGAGCTAAAACTTCATGATTGTTTTCCAACTTCACTCTAAACATAGCATTAGGTAACAACTCCGTTACTAGTCCCTTGAATTCCAACATTTCTTCTTTTGCCATATTTAACTAATCCTAATTCTAATTGATTGAGAGTGAGCAAACAAACCCTCGTAATTTGCTAGGTGTATAGCTGATCTTCCTATCATTTCAAGACCTTGTTTACTCATTTTAATAATTGAAGTTTTTTTATAAAAATCATAAACAGACAAACCAGAAGCAAACCTTGCTGATCCAGCTGTTGGTAAAACATGATTTGGTCCAGCCAAATAATCTCCTATGGCTTCTGGTGAATGTTTTCCTAAAAAGATTGATCCAGCGTTTTTAATTTGTTTTGCCAAAACTGAACTATTCTTAGTTTTAATTTCAAGGTGTTCTGGTGCTATATCATTTACAACGCTCACAACTTCTTTAAAATTTTTACAAACTATAATCGCACTATTATTATCAATTGCTTTTTTGGCTATCTGTTTTCTAGGCAAAACCTCTAAAAATTTATAAATTTTACTTTTAACCTCCAAACCAAATTTTAAGTTTGTTGTTACTAATATAGCTTGAGATAACTCATCGTGCTCAGCTTGTGATAATAAATCTATTGCTGTTAATGTTGAGTCATTATCCTCATTTGCAACCACAGTAATTTCTGAAGGTCCCGCAATCATATCTATTCCTACTTCACCAAAAACTTCTTTTTTGGCCGCAGTTACAAAAATATTCCCTGGGCCTACAATTTTATCAACTTTTGTAACAGTATTTGTTCCATAAGCAAAAGCCGCTATTGCTTGAGCCCCGCCTATTTTATAAATTTTCTTTACACCACATATTTTAGCTGCATAAACGACCCCGGCATTAATTTTGTTGTTTGGTGTTGGCATGCATAAAGTTATATTTTTTACTCCAGCAACAATTGCTGGAACAGAATTCATAATAACCGAACTCGGGTAACTAGCAGTTCCTCCTGGAATGTATATTCCAACTCTATTTAATGGAGAAACTTTGTAACCTAGCTCATTCTTATATTTATCAAAATATTTATAACTTTTAATTGATTGTCGTTTATGAAAATCTTTAACTCTATCGAATGCAAGTTTAATAGAACTCTTTACTAAAGGATCTAAGTTTTTTATAACTTTATTAATTTCTTTGCTAGTTAGAATAATATTTTTTTTAGATACTGAACTTTTATCAAATTTCTTTTGATAATAAACAACAGCATTATCCCCTTTAGTTTTTACATCTTTAAGAATTTTTTTTACGATATTAGCTTTGTTAGAAAAATTAGATTTTCTATTACGACAAATAAAATCTAAATCTTTTAAAAATCTACTTTTATTAAATTTTATAATTTTCATACTAAATTTTATGTTTTGGTTTATAACTAGTTTCCCATGTTTTTCCAAAGTCTTCTAAAGATGAATCTATTTCTTCAGTTTTAACTAATAAAATATTATCTCCACAAAAAATTAATCTTATATCAAAATAATTATCTTTAATCTCTGTTTTGATTGCTAGAAACTCAAGTATCTTAGTCTTTTTCTTTGGATTAATTCCTTTTGATTTAACTCTTAAAACATTATCAAAAACAAGAGCACTACGTATTCTTTTATTTTTTCTAAAAATTCCTTTTTCAGCATCTTCCCACATAAAACGATTGAATACACAAATTAATTTTTTAGTTTTTAGTAGAAATTTTATATCATTTGCAACAATTACAGAGTCTTGTAGATAAGCTGAAAAAACATTTAAATCCTGAATATCTTTTGCTAACAACTTTAGTCTAGGAATATTTTCACTAGTCATTTACTCTTCTAACGTTGGCACCACATAAATTAAGTTTTTTTTCTAATTTACTGTATCCTCGATCTAAATGATAAATTCTGTTAATCGTTGTAATTCCTTTTGCCGACAAAGCGGCCAAAACTAAACTTACTGATGCTCTAAGGTCTGTAGCCATTACTTCAGCACCATTTAAATTTTTTATTCCTTTTATTTTAGCTTTTTTTTTTTTTATTTCAATATCAGCGCCCATTCTCATTAATTCTGAAACATGAAGAAATCTATTTTCAAATATTTTTTCATTAATTACTGAGGATCCTTTAATCTGTGTTGCTAAAGCCATGAACTGAGCCTGCATATCAGTTGGGAATCCAGGGTAAGGCTTTGTAATAATTTTAAATGGCTTTAATTGATGCTTTTTACAAATAATAAAAGAGTCCTTAAAAATTTTAATATTAGCTCCTATCTTTTTTAGAATACTAAATATATTTTCTAAATGACTATTATTAACATTTTTAATTAATAATTTTCCATTAGTCATCAGAGCTGCGATTGCGTAAGTTGCAGCCTCTATTCTGTCTGGAATAATTTTATGTCTTATTGGATATAAAAAACTTACTCCTTT
>SHWR01000012.1 GCA_009693745.1 Candidatus Fonsibacter sp. | reverse complement strand
AACTATGACCTTTCTGGCGCAACTACTTTTCAAAAAATATATATAAATGGAGTGGCCTTTACTAATGGATACATGATGTATCTTTTGGTTGCAGCCATCGTGGTTATCATAACCTTACTTGCAATTAATATGGCTCGAGGAGCTACTGGCAGAAACTGGATGGCGGTTAGAGATATGGACATAGCTGCAGAGTCTATGGGTGTTTCGCTTTTAAAAACGAAGCTACAAGCTTTTGCGATTAATGCTTTTTTATGCGGTATAGCAGGTGCCCTTTATACTTATACGTATCTAAAAACTGTTGAACCGTTTGCAGCCTTTAATATTAGTTTATCTTTTAAAATTATGTTTATGGCGATCATTGGAGGACTTGGAACAATTTCCGGCGCATTTATTGGAGCAGCATTTATTTTACTTTTTCCAGTTGTACTAAATGCTCTTGGCAATAATGTATTTCACGGCATGATTGATGCAACAATCATAAGTTCCATTGAGCAAGTCGTATTTGGTGGATTAATCATAACATTAATGATTTTTGAGCCGCTTGGATTTGCAAAATTATGGGAAACATTAAAGCAAAAAATAATAAGAACAAAATCTTAATTTATTTTATTACAGCAATCGTCATCACGGCTATTATTGTAGTAATAATATTTTTTTCAACAAGCAAATCTGCATTAGAAAAATGTGCGGATGTGGGACATACCTATATATAGGGTGAACAAAATAAAGCTTATATAGATAAGAGTTTTAAGGAAAAAATGAGTGATAATAAGAACTTTAAAGACTTTCCTTATACAAAACTATTTGGAATTTGCGATCAAAGTCAAAAACAGTACCCAGAAAAGTTTAAAGAAAAATGGGGGAGATAATTTAGTTTCTATAAACCAACAATCTTGCTGTTAAGATAATCAATATTTTCTGCTGAAGGTTTTTTAGATAATCCTGGCATTGTCATTATATTTCCACAAATTATAACAATAAATTCAGCGCCAGCAGAAACGCGAATTTCACGAATAGCAATACTGTGATTTGAGGGAGCTCCTCTTAACTTTGGATCTGTAGAGAAAGAACTCTGGGTTTTTGCAATACAAACTGGAAAATGTCCATATCCTGAATCTTGTAAATTTTGAATTTGTGCTTTTACTGTATCATCCATAATAACTTCGCTTGCTCTGTAGATTTTCTTTGCAATTTTATTAATTTTTTCAATTAAAGTATCATTGTCTTCATATGCAAATTGCATTTTTTGGTTAGAATTTTCACATAATTCAACTACAGTTTTTGCAAGATCACTAGCTCCTTTGCTACCATCGCCCCAATGAGACGAAAGTACAGTTTTCACATTTAATTTTTTCATTCTTTCTAAAATTAAATTAATTTCTGCTGGTGTATCACTTGTAAATTTATTAATGGCTACAACACACGGTAGATTAAAAACTTTCGTCATGTTTTCAACGTGGCGCTCTAAATTAACAAGTCCTTTATCAAGAGTTGAAATATCTTCCTTAGTTAAATTAGAAAGTTCAGCACCACCGTGATATTTAATTGCCCGAATAGTTGCAACTAACACAGTTGCTGAAGGATGAAAACCTGATTTTCTACATTTAATGTCGATAAATTTTTCAGCGCCTAAGTCAGCTCCAAAACCAGCTTCAGTGACTACATAGTCTGCAAGTTTTAATGCAGCTTTTGTAGCAATTACAGAATTGCAGCCGTGCGCAATATTTGCAAACGGACCACCGTGTACAAAGGCTGGATTATTTTCTAAAGTTTGCACTAAATTAGGAGCTAGCGCATCTTTTAAAAGTACAGTAATTGCACCATCCACTTTTAAATCTTTAGCAAGAATGGGTTTATTTTTATTATTAAAAGCTACAACAATTTGACCAATACGTTTTTTTAAATCTTCAAGAGATGTTGATAAGCAAAAGATTGCCATGATCTCAGATGCTGCAACAATGTCAAAACCACCCTCGCGTGGATAGCCTTCTTTTTTTTCGTTTAAGCCTAAAGTAATTTTACGCAAAGCACGATCATTCATGTCGATCGTACGTTTCCATTGAATCGTTTTAATATCTATTCCAAGCTCATTGCCGTGATAAATATGATTATCCAACATTGCCGCTAATAAATTATGAGCTGCTGCGATTGCAGAAAAATCACCTGTAAAATGTAAATTAATATCTTCCATCGGAACAATTTGTGCCAGCCCACCTCCTGCAGCTCCACCTTTCATTCCAAATATAGGACCTAAAGAAGGTTCACGTAAACAAATCATAGTTTTCTTACCTATAGAATTTAAAGCATCTCCTAAACCAACAGTCGTTGTTGTTTTGCCTTCTCCTGCAGGTGTGGGGCTAATGGCTGTGACTAAAATTAATTTACCATCTTTTTTATTCTTTAATTTTTCTAAATATGACAATGAAACTTTTGCTTTATAGTGACCGTAATTCTCAAGATCTTCTTCAGGTATATTCAAACGTTCTTTTGCGATATCAGATATTTTTCGCATTTTCGCTTGTTGGGCTATTTCAATATCACTTAACATAATTTATTTACATTCTTCATTATGAAACTGTATTTGCAATTTATTACAAAAGATAACAAAAAAATAATAGCAATTAATGCGTGTATAATTGTTATTTACTGTTTTTTGAATTTATATTTGATAATAAACATATTCAATAATTTTTTTATTAAGAATTATCCATAATGATATTGGGATCAGTAGTTGATAGTGATGTAAATGAAAAGAGAATAGCAGTTTCTCTAGATACAGTTAAAAAATGTATTTCTAATGGATTCTCTGTTCAATTAGAAAAAAACTTTGGTAGAAATTCAAATATTCACGACAGCGAATTAGAAAAATTAGGAACAAAAATAGTAAGCAAAGAAGAAATTTATAAAACTTCAGATATTATTATTCAAATTAATTGTCCAAATGAAATAGAAATTTCATTAATTAAAGATGGGGCAGTGTTAATTGGTAGTTTCTTTCCACACTTAAACAAAGATAAAATTAATAAACTATTAAAAAAAAATATTAAAATATTTTCTTTAGAGTTACTTCCGAGAATTACAAGAGCACAATCTATGGATATTCTATCTTCTCAAGCAAACTTAGCTGGATACAAAGCAGTTATAGATTCAGTTTATGAGTTTAATAGAGCAGTTCCAATGATGATGACAGCAGCTGGAACAATAACACCTGCAAAATTTTTTATTATTGGCGCAGGAGTTGCTGGACTCCAGGCTATTGCTACTGCAAAAAGATTAGGCGGAGTTGTCTCGGCAACAGATGTAAGATCTGCTTCAAAAGAGCAGGTTGAAAGTTTAGGAGGAAAATTTGTTTTCATTGAAAGCTCCAAAAATTTAGAAACAAGTGGAGGTTATGCAAAAGAATTAGATGAAGAGGATCAAAAAAAACAAGAGCAATTATTAAAAACTACAATTAAAAATCAAGATATTGTTATTTGTACTGCTTTAATTCCAGGCAAAAGGGCTCCAAGAATTATTACAGAAGAAATGGTTAAATCAATGAAGAGTGGATCTGTTATTTGTGATCTTGCTGTGGAACAAGGAGGTAATTCAGCATTTTCTGAGCCCGGTAAAATTACAGTTATAAATGGAGTGAAAATTATAGGACATAAAAATTTTCCAAGTAGGATTTCAGAAAGCGCATCTATTCTGTTTGCGAAAAATATTTTCAATTTTTTAGAAATAATTTATGACAAAGTTGGTAAAAAGTTAAAAATTGATGAAAATGATGAAATTATTAAAGCAGTTTATATTAATAAGGAGATTAGCTGATGGAAATTGATCCAATTATTTTTAGATTCGCAATTTTTATTTTATCTATTTTCGTTGGATATTATGTAGTCTGGAGTGTAACCCCAGCTTTGCATACTCCTTTAATGTCTGTAACAAACGCCATCTCTTCTGTGATTATTGTTGGTGCTTTAGTTGCTGTAGGTCTTTCTCCTATTACACAAGGGTTTTTTGGAAAGTTTCCTGGAATTCTTGGAATTTTACTTGCCTCAATAAATATTTTTGGAGGTTTTTTGGTAACCCAAAGAATGCTGAAAATGTACAAAAAAAATAAAAAGAAATGATCTCAGCTAATATTACAGCATCATTATATTTAGTAACCGGGATATTATTTATTATGGCTTTACGAGGCCTTTCTTCTCCTGAAACTTCACGAACTGGAAATTTTTTAGGAATTTTAGGTATGGGACTTGCGATTATTGTCACTTTATTATCGCTTGGAGATATTAATCAAATTAAAGAAAATATTTTTTACATTCTGATTCCAATTATTATTGGTGGATTAATAGGTGGGTTAATTGCGTTTAGAGTTTCTATGACAGCAATGCCTCAACTTGTTGCTGGCTTTCACAGTTTAGTTGGTCTTTCAGCTGTTCTAGTCGGCATTGTTGCTTTTTATAATCCTGTGTCATTTGGAATAGGACAAGTTGGGAATATTAAAATTTTATCGTTAGTAGAGATGTCTCTTAGCGTTGCAATTGGAGCTATAACATTTTCAGGTTCTTGTATTGCTTTTTTAAAACTTCAAGGGTTGATCTCGGGAAACCCAATAACATTTAGAGGTCAACATTTAATAAATTTATTCATAGGAATTTTTATAATTTTTTTAATATTTTATTTTACAAATGTACAATCAGATAAATTATTTTGGGCAATTATAATAATTTCAACATTAATTGGTTTTTTAATTATTATTCCAATCGGTGGAGCAGACATGCCTGTAGTTGTCTCTATGCTAAATTCTTATTCTGGTTGGGCTGCTGTTGGAATTGGTTTTACTTTAGAAAATATTGCTCTCATTATTACAGGAGCTTTAGTTGGATCTTCAGGAGCCATTCTTTCCTACATTATGTGCAAAGGAATGAACCGTTCATTATTTAATGTTATACTTGGAGGATTTGGTGGTGATACTTCTTCATCAAATGCTCCAAAAAATTCTAAACCTGTCAAGCAAGGCGGAGCTGATGATGCTGCGTTTTTAATGAAAAATGCATCGTCGGTTATTATTGTTCCGGGCTATGGAATGGCAGTAGCACAAGCTCAACATGCTCTTCGTGAAATGGCTGATAAATTAAAAAAATTAGGCGTTAAAGTTTCATACGCAATTCATCCGGTGGCTGGAAGAATGCCTGGACACATGAACGTTTTATTAGCAGAAGCTAATGTACCCTATGATGAGGTTTTTGAACTTGAAAATATTAATAATGATTTTTCTACTACTGACGTTTCATTTGTTATTGGTGCTAATGATGTGACTAATCCAGCAGCTAAAACAGACCCAAAAAGTGCAATTTTTGGAATGCCGATTCTTGATGTTGAAAAATCAAAGTCTGTTTTATTTGTTAAAAGAGGAATGGCAGCAGGATATGCTGGAGTTGATAATGAACTTTTTTATAGGGATAATACACTAATGCTTTTTTCTGACGCTAAGAAGATGGTTGAAGAAATAATTAAAAATCTAGATTAATTAATAATTCATTCTCCAGTATTAATAAGACCACCTCGTTTTCTAGCTTCTTCAAACGATATTAAAAAAACTACAACTGCAAGCAACGCATATATTGCATTTAATAATAAAGATTTTAAAAAATAATCTGTTCTAAAATTATTATTAAATAAAACATCTCGCATTCCCTCAAAAACATAAGTTTGCGGAAATGATAATGATAACCATCTAATCCATTCAGGCAATGTTTCAACTGGATAATAAACAGCACTTAAAGGAGCTAATGTAAAAATGGCGCCCCATGCCAAACTTTCAGCAGAAATACCAAAGCGAATAATTGCTGCGATAATAAATATTCCAAGTATCCATCCTGTAATTAATAAGCTTGAAAAAAATAACATTAAACTTAGACCCATTTGAAATAATGAAAAAGCATAGAGAGGTATCGCAAGTAGTGCTGCAGGGATCATTGCAATAATTGTTCTTATAAAACTTATAGTCATTAATGATAAAACCATTTCCAAAGGTTTAAGCGGGCTAACAAATAATTGACCCAAGTTTCTTGACCATATTTCCTCTAAAAAAGATAAAGAAAAACCTAACTGACTTCGGAATAAAACATCCCATAATAAAACTCCTGCAATTAAAACGCCGCCAATTTGAACAGCTGTATCATTAGAATTTATTAAATGTTTTGAAATTAATCCCCATAATATCATTTGGAATGTTGGCCAATACATCAGTTCTAGAATTCTAGGAAAGGAGGTTTTGATTAAATAAAAATATCTAACCACAAGAGCAAAAATTCTAATAATAGATTTCATATATTATTTTTATCTCTCGCAATTTTAAGAAAGACATCCTCTAATTTTTTTTTCCCATATTTCTTTAAAAGACTATTAGGAGATCCTTGATCGGTAATTTCACCGTCTTTCATCATTATTACATTATCGCAGAGTCTAGTAACCTCTTCCATATTATGGCTAGCAAGAATGATAGCAGTATTATGATTTTTACAAAATTTTTCAAAAAAAGTTCTAATACGATCAGCGGTATCTGGATCTAATGACGCTGTAGGCTCATCTAAAAATAATATTTCAGGATCATTAATGATTGCTTTTCCAAGCGAAACTCTGGTTTTTTGACCCGAAGATAGCTCACCTACCTTCACATCAAGCAAGTTTTCAAAACCTAACTCCTTTGCAATACTTTTAATTTTTTTGTCTATATTTTTTACTCCATACAACATCCCATAAACAAATAAATTTTGTCTAACTGTTAATTTTTTTGGCAAATCGACATAGGGAGATGAAAAATTTATTTTATTTAAAACCTCATATCTATTCTTTGAAATATCTTGTGATAATATTTTAATACTGCCTGATGTGGGGGTTAATAAACCTAACAACATTGTAATTGTAGTAGTTTTACCAGCGCCATTAGCTCCTAAAATTCCTTTTATTTCGCCACGCTTTAGATCAAAGGAAATATTTTTAACAGCTTGATGATTTATAAATTTTTTTGATAAATTTCTAACTTCAATTATATTTTCACTCATAGTGTGCGGCTCTTCTTAATCTTTCATTAATTGCTTTTCCTAAATCTTTGTTAGGAATTTTATTAACACTTATTGATTTAAATTTTTTATTTTTTATAATTCTTAATGTATTGAAGAAATTTTTTGCAGCTTCTTTAAAATTTTTTTTATTAGTTAAGTTATACGTATTATTATGATTACAATTTTTATTACCGAATATAATTAAAGCTCCATCTTTAGTAGCCTTCTCCCTATTCATATAAATAGGAATACCCGGAGAATAATGAAGACCGATTTGTCCTGGAGATTTTATGAATTTATTTTTATTTTCAGATAATTTAATTTTTAGGAATTTTTCAATTGCCTCAGAGCAAAGTCCTCCTTCTCTTAATATTTTTGGTTTCGTTGTTAGATCAATAACTGTTGACTCAATTCCAATTTTGCAAGCTCCACCATCGATGATCATCTTAATGCTATTACCAAACTCTTCTACAACATGTTTGGCAGTTGTTGGACTTAACGATTTTGATCTGTTAGCACTAGGAGCTGCAAGCGGACATTTTAGAATATTTAATAATTTAATTATATTTTTTTCACTAGGAATTCTCACTGCAATTGTACTAAGACCTTTATTTGCAAGTTTAGATATTTTAGAACTCTTTTTTTTTTTTAAAACATAAGTTAAAGGGCCTGGAGAAAATTTTTTTACAAGTTTTACAAAATTTTTATTAATAACTGCTTCTTTTTTTATCTGTTCAATATTTTTACAATGAATAATTAAGGGGTTATTGCTTGGCCGCTTTTTTAAAGAAAAAATCTTTTCTACAGCCTTAGTATTATAAGCATTTGCGGCAAGGCCATAAACAGTTTCAGTTGGGACTGCAATCACATCACCTTTTTCTATTGCAATCTTGGCTTTGTTTAAATTAATGTTTGTGGGTTTATAAATATTTGAATAGATATTTTTCATTAATTATTTAATATAAAAGAGTAATTCTTAAAAATGATACTTATATGAAAAAATCTAATATTTCTCCAGATATTACAAAGCTTTCTTTTGAAGAAGCGTTAGAGCAGTTAGAAGAAATTGTTGGAAAGTTGGAAGATGGTTCTATTAATTTAGAAGAGTCTATCGAAGAATATACACGTGGTGTTCATCTTAAAAACCATTGCGAAAATAAACTAAAAGAAGCCACATTAAAAGTTGAGCAAATTACTATTGATAAAGATGGTAAATTTTCAACAAACGAATTTATTAAGAATTCCTAGCGATGAAAGATATTGAAAAGAAAATTGTAAAAGTTGCAAACCACGTCGACTCTTTTCTTAAAAGTTATTTAAAAAAAAAAACTCAAAATAGTCAACTTTACGAAGCTCTTAAATACGGTCTATTTTCTGGTGGAAAAAAATTTAGATCTTATTTAATTGTAACTTCAGGAAAGCTTTTTAATTTAAATTATAAACAACTAATTGCTGTAGGTGCTGCAGTGGAGTGTATGCATTCTTATTCACTTATTCATGATGATTTGCCAAGTATGGATAATGATGATTTTAGAAGAGGAAAAAAAAGCACCCATAAAGTATTTGGTGAGTCCACAGCTATCCTTGCTGGCAATTCTTTATTAACTTTAGCTTTTGAAATTTTAAGCTCTAACAATATTAATATAAATTCTAAATCAAAAATTAATCTTATTTATGCTTTGGCATCCTCAGCAGGTTATGCAGGAATTGCTGGAGGACAATTTTTAGATCTTAAGTTTGAAAAAATGAAAGTGAATAAGAATTTAATTGTAGATATGCAAAATAAAAAGACAGGTGAGCTGATAAGTTTTTGTACAGAAAGCGCTGCAATTCTAGCAAATAAAAATTCGCAAAGAAAATTTTTAAAAAAAATCGGACTTGATATTGGTTTATTATTTCAAATTACAGATGATCTTTTAGATTTGTTTGGTGATAAAAATAAAACTGGTAAACCCACAAGGAAAGACAAACAAAAAGGCAAAGCTACAATTATCAAAAGTATAGGTGTTAATAAAACGATCGAATTTTCTTATAAGTTATTGGACAACATTACTGAAAAATTGGAAAATAAATATAGATCAAAAGCTGTTAGCTTGATAGATTCTGTTAACTTTTTATTAAAAAGAGATCATTAATGCCGCTTACACCCTTATTAGATAAAATTAAAAATCCTCAAGATTTAAAGAAATTGGAAGTATCTCAACTTAAAACTTTAGCAGATGAGTTAAGATTAGAATTGATTGATGCTGTTTCAGTTACAGGAGGACATCTTGGTGCTGGACTTGGAGTTGTAGAACTTACCATCGCAATTCATTATCTTTTTGACACACCAAAAGATCGATTAGTTTGGGATGTGGGTCATCAAGCTTATCCCCATAAGATTTTAACGGAACGAAGAGATAGAATTAGAACCTTAAGAAAAAGCGGTGGTCTTTCAGGATTTACTAAAAGATCTGAAAGTATTTACGATCCATTTGGCGCAGCACATAGCTCAACTTCTATATCAGCGTCCCTTGGAATGGCGGTTGCTAGAGATTTAGATGATAGAAATAATAATGTTATTGCTGTTATTGGCGATGGAGCTATGAGCGCAGGTATGGCTTATGAGGCCATGAATAATGCAGGCTCTATGAAATCACGATTAATTGTTATTCTAAATGATAACGACATGTCCATTGCTCCACCCGTTGGAGCCATGAGATCGTATCTTGCAAAATTATTATCAGGAAAAACTTACATAGGATTTAGAGGATTTTTAAAAAAAATTGCATCACTATTTCCAACATCCATCAAAACAAGAGCAGCAAGATTTGAAGAATATTTTAGAGGCCTTGCAGTTGGCGGAACTTTATTTGATGAATTAGGTTTTTACTACGTAGGGACCATTGATGGACATAACTTCGATCAGTTAATTCCAGTTTTAAAAAATGTAAGAGACTCAAGTCATAAAGGACCATTCTTAGTTCATGCAATTACTCAAAAAGGAAAAGGCTATAAACCTGCTGAAAGTTCAGATGACAAATATCATGGTGTTAATAAATTTGATGTTGTGACAGGAGCGCAAGTTAAAATACAATCAAACACGCCTTCCTATACAAAAGTTTATGGCGATACACTTTCAATGCATGGAGAAGTAGATAGTAAAATTGTTGCAATCACAGGAGCAATGCCATCAGGAACAGGGGTTGATATATTTGCAAAAAAATTTCCAAAACGTACATTTGATGTTGGTATCGCAGAACAACATGCAGTAACTTTTGCAGCAGGGCTTGCAACCGAAGGATATAAACCTTTTGCAACTATTTATTCAACATTTTTACAAAGAGCTTATGATCAAGTAGTGCATGACGTTGCCATCCAAAATCTACCCGTTCGATTTGCAATTGACCGAGCAGGGCTAGTTGGTGCAGATGGACCAACGCACGCAGGTTCATTTGACATTACTTACCTTGCAACGCTTCCAAATTTTATAGTTATGGCACCAAGTGATGAGGCGGAACTTGTTCGAATGATTAATACTGCAGTTACTATTAATGATAGGCCTTGCGCATTTAGATATCCAAGAGGAAATGGTTACGGGGTTGAGCTTCCAAGTATTAAAGAAACAATTGCAATTGGAAAAGCAAAAATTATTCAAGAAGGAAAGCAAGTTTGTTTATTAAGTTTAGGCACAAGATTGGAAGAGTGCAAAATTGCAGCCAGTGAATTAAAGAATAAAGGAATTTCAACTACAATTATTGATACAAGATTTGCAAAACCATTAGACGAACAGTTAATTTTAAAATCTGCAAACAATCATGAAGTGCTAATCACCATTGAAGAAGGTTCCATTGGTGGATTTGGCTCACACGTTGCAAATTTATTAGCTGAAAACGGAATTTTTGATAAAGGATTAAAATTTAGATCAATGACATTACCCGATATCTTTATTGATCAAGATACCCCAGAGAAAATGTATGACGTTGCAGGCCTAAACGCTAAGCACATTGCTCAAAAAGTTTTAGAAGTATTCTTTAGCAAAGATGGAATAAGAGTTATTAAGTAAATTTTTAATTATCCACGCACACCCTTAAAAGTAGAAAATTTGATTCAAAATGGAATCAAAAGGGAATCAAAACGAGAACATCGGAACGTTGAATTACGAGATATCCACAGCAAACTTCTTTAAAGTCTCCATGGGTATGATTTCTAAAGTCCTCATATGAGTTCTACGAATATAGACTTTACATCCGTGACCAGCATCAATTGCGCGTTTTACCCAACTTGCACAAACACACCAATTGTCTCCATCTTTTAATCCTTCAAATCCAAATTCAGGATGAGGGGTAATTAAATCATTACCATTTTCTTTACACCAAATTAAAAAATCATCTGTTACTTTTGCGCAAACACAATGAACGCCCACATCAGTTTTATCTGTGTTGCAAGAGCCATCTCGAAACCAACCTGTAACTGGATTCATTGAGCAAGGTTCAATATCTTCTCCAAGTACGTTTTTTTGTTTTGGTATTTTATTCATGCTTAAACACATTGGCTATCTTTTCATCAATCTCAGCATTAAATGAGAATGATCTTCGCTCTTCACCAGATTGAAAAGGATAAGCAGTGTGCATTAGATAGTTTGGAAATAAAATCATATCAGCTACTTTTGGTTGATGATTATAAATACTTTTATTTAAAAAACCCCTTGAGCCGTGAATAAAATCTATTGTACCATGGGTTTTAAGATTTTGCTTATGAGATCTTTTTTCATCACTTAATGATTTTGGAATTTTTAAATAACCCACACCTGAAATATGCCCATCATGATAATGAATAGGGTTGTATTCATTTTCAAATTGTCGAACCACCCAGACATTATTAATCTTAAACTTAGTAATTTTTTTATTAATTGATTTTTCTATATAGCTTTTAGTTGTGTTAAATAAAAAATTTTTTAAGTGCTTATTAATAAAGTTCTTTGGAAGTTGAATCTCCTGACTCACTTGCCCAACAAGTTCTTTACTATAATCGAACTTCTTTGAAAGACTTTGATTGTCTACAATTCTATCAATCTCTTTATTTATTTTATGGATAAGATTTTTTGGAATTTTTAATCTTGCAATTCTTGGTCCAAACGGAGCTAAGACATTTACATTATTTGTCATTATAGTTTTGTAGGATTGGGTTGTCCTTTATAGACAATATTTGGATTAAATTTTTTTTTTTTCTCTTTAAATTTTAATTTAATATTTTTTTTAGTTTTAGTAGGTACTGATCTATAAAAACAAGATCTATAACCTACATGACAGGTTGCGCCTTGGCCAATGTCTACAGTGATCCATACTGCATCTTGATCATCATCAATTCTAATATCTTTTATTTTTTGAACAAAGCCACTAGTTGCGCCTTTATGCCACAAAGCTTTTCTTGATCTACTCCAATAGAAAGCCTCACCTGTTTCAATTGTTTTTTTTAAAGCAAGTTTGTTCATAAATCCGTGCATAAGAACTTCTTTAGTTTTGTAATCAGTGGTTATGACTGGAATTAAGCCATCTTTGTTAAATTTAGGGCTTAAATACTTACCCTCTTCCACTTGCTTAATTGATGTTCTTTTTTTAAACATTTATGAAAAAATTAATTTGTTATAAAATTTTAGTATATATTATAACTTAACGAAAAATATAAACACTTTTAATGAACGTTACCGATTTAATAAAAAAGAAGTTAGAAAAAGCTGTTACCAGACAACAAGCTGAAGAAGCTATTAAAGTTTTGCTTGTTTGGGCAGGAGACAATCCAAAAAGAGAAGGTTTACTCGATACGCCAAAGCGAGTGGCTAAAGCATTCGAGGAGTATTTTTCAGGTTATTTGATTGATCCTTATAAAGATTTAGAAAAAACTTTCGGAGATGTTGAGGGTTATGACGATATGGTAATTCAAAAAAACATTTCAGTTTATAGTCACTGTGAACATCATATGGCACCTATAGTTGGTGTTGCGCACGTTGCTTATCTTCCTCATGAAAAAGTTGTAGGTCTTAGCAAACTTGCAAGAGTGGTTGAGGCTTATTCTAAAAGATTGCAAACTCAAGAAAGATTAACCATGGAAATTGCAAACACTATATTTAAGGGTTTAAAGTCTCATGGTGCAGCAGTAAGTATTGAGGCAGTACACCATTGTATGACTTCTCGTGGAATTAAAAAACACGAAGCAACTACAGTTACAAATTATTTTACAGGCATATTTAAAGAAAGTCATAATCTTCAAAATCGTTTTCTGCATTATATCGGAAAAAAATAAATGTTAGATCAAGCAGTTGTCGATGCAGATATCGAATCCGTATCCTGCAATGGAGGTGATGATGATATCGGGCACCCAACCGTCTATTACAATTTTGGAGAAAAGTCGGAAGTTGTTTGTGGCTATTGTGGTAAAAAATTTATAAGGAAAAAAGAACACCATGAGTAATTTTAAAGCAATCGTTCTAAACAAAACTGGCGATCAATTTACAAGAGAAGTTAAAAGTATAGATAAAACTTTTTTAATACATGGCGATGTTTTAGTTAAAGTTGATTACTCAGATTTTAATTATAAAGACGGAATGATTTTAAAGAATGGCGGAAGTTTAGTTAAAGATTATCCACATATTCCAGGAATAGACTTTGCAGGTACCGTTGAAGAAAGTAAAAGCGAAAAATTTAAAGCAGGTGATAAAGTTATTTTAACTGGCTGGAGAGTAGGTGAGATTTATTATGGTGGCTATTCTCAGTATGCAAAAGTTGATGCTAATTTTTTAGTTAAAGCTCCAAAAGATATTTCAACAAAACATGCTATGGCCATTGGTACTGCAGGTTTTACTGCTTTGCTATGTTGTTTTGCGGTTCAAGCACGAGAGACAATATTATTAGGTGAAAAAGTAAATGATGTGCTGGTAACAGGGGCAACAGGTGGAGTTGGCAGTGTGGCGGTGATGATTTTAGCTAAAATGGGTTATAAAGTTCAAGCTCTTACAGGAAAAAAAGATAAGACAGATTTTTTAAAGAAATTAGGCGCAAGTGTTGTCCTTGATAGATCGGAACTTGAAAGCGAAACAAGACCGCTAGATAAAGGAATTTGGGATTGTGTTGTGGATACTGTGGGCGGAAAAGTTTTAGCTAAAGCTTTAACACATACTAAACCTACTGGAATTGTTGCTGCATGCGGACTTACGAATAGTTTTAAATTAGAAACAACCGTTATGCCTTTCATCATTCGAGGAGTTAAATTATGGGGAATTAATTCGGTAGATACGCCCATGAAAAGAAGAGAATTTGTCTGGTCACAAGCTGCAAGCTTAATTGATATGAAAAAATTAGATGAGATTACTCAAATTTGGAGTTTATCGAAACTTATAAGCTCTTACGATCAAATATTAAAAGGAGAAGTTGCAGGTCGAGTAGTTGTCGATGTAAATCAATAATTATGGATTGGGATAAACTTAAAATATTTCACGCTGTTGCTCAGGCAGGAAGTTTTACTGAGGCATCAGGTACTTTAAATTTAAGCCAATCTGCAATTAGCCGACAAATTCAATCTTTAGAACAAACTTTAAAAACATCTTTATTTGAAAGACACGCTAGAGGTCTTTCACTTACGGAAGATGGCGAGATACTTTTTAAAACTGCAAATGAAGTTATTATTCATTTAAGAGATGTTGAGACTTCTTTGATGGAAAAAAAAGATAAACCATCTGGAAAATTAATTGTTACAACCGTTGTTGGTTTTGGAAGTATTTGGTTAACCCCTAGAATTAAAGAGTTTATGGATAGATATCCTGAAATGGAGGTTGAAGTGATTGTAACAGATAAAGAATTGAATTTAAGCATACGAGAGGCTGATGTTGCAATTTGGATGAGACAACCAACTCAGCTTAGTTATATTCAAAAAAAATTAATTGATATTAATTATCATATTTATGGTTCGCCTAAATATTTAGAAGAAAATGGTTACCCAAATACAGTTAAAGATTTAGATAAACACAAATTCATTGTTTATGGAAAAGGAACTCCATCACCTTTATCTCAAACAGATTGGATTTTAAAAGTTGGTAAAAAAGATTCTACTAAAAGAAAATCAGTAATGAGAGTTAATAATATATATTCTTTATTACTTGCAGTTGATAGTGGAGTTGGTCTTGCAGCGCTGCCTGATTATATGGTTCAAGAAAAAAGTTCTTTGGTTAAAGTTTTGCCTAGTATTGATGGTCCTAAATATGAAGCTCATTTTGTTTATCCTCAATCTTTAAAAAATGTTGCTCGTGTAAAAAATTTTAGAGACTTTATTTTTGATAAAGTTAATGAGTGGTGTTTTTAATTTTTGAATTTTAAACTAATTTAATGCTAACTTTTTTTATTGGAGTTTTATCGGGATTTTGTCTTGCCTTACCCGTTGGTGCTATTGCATTAATGTGCATTAATAAAACTTTGCAATATGGAATTAAATCTGGACTTGCTGTTGGCCTTGGGGCCTCTTTTGCGGATGCTTTCTATGCATTCATAGCCATTTATAGTTTGAGCACAGTCTCAAATATTTTTTTACAAAACGAAGATATACTTAGAATTATAGGTGGATTATGCTTAATTTTTATTTCAATTAGAATGTTATTTAGCGGGCCCGTAACTATTGAAGATAAGAAAGTTAATTATAGCGAATGGCCAAAAGATATTATTTCAGGATTTATTATTACTTTAAGCAATCCATTAACTTATATTGGATTTATAGCGTTACTCTCTTATATGCATTTAACTTTCAAAAATTTTAATTCAAATTTAATTTTAAATTTTTCTGCAGGGGCATTTTTAGGTTCAATGACCTGGTGGTTAATATTAATTGAATTTGCGAGATTTTTAAAAAATAAAGTCAATTCTACTTTTATAAGACGGTCTAATATTATTTCGGGATTAATTATTTTGAGTTTTGGAGCAGTTGTTATTTTATCAACATTAAGTTAAATTTAAATTATGAGTATAATTAATATTATTATTCCATTTATAATTTTAATATCAGTAGTAGTTTTTGTGCATGAATATGGTCATTATTATTATGCAAAAAAATATGGAGTAAGAGTTACAGATTTCTCTATAGGTTTTGGTAAAGAGTTATTTGGCTGGACAGATAAAGAGGGCACTAGATGGAAAATTTGTCTTATACCTTTAGGCGGTTATGTAAAATTTTTTGGTGATGTAAATCCTGCAAGTCAACCAGATAAACTTTCTAAATTTTCTGATAAAGAACAGTCATATTTACTTGCAACAAAAAAATTATATCAAAGAGCAATTATTGTATCAGCAGGCCCAATTGCTAATTTCCTTTTAGCATTAGTTATTTTTTCTTGTGTTTATATGTTCTTTGGAAAAGATTTTTCCGTTCCAATTATTCAAGATGTTAAAGTTGATAGCCCTGCTTATAAAGCTGGATTGAAGAAAGGTGATCAAATTTTAGTTATTAATGATAAAAAAATTAATAGTATTACTGAGGTATCTCAATCAATTGCTCTATCAGAAACTAATTTAATTAAAATATCGGTTCTTAGAGACAAAAAAGAATATGATTTTCAAGTCCAATCAATTATCCAGGATGCAAAAGATAATCTTGGTAACAATATAAGTCGTAAGATGATTGGAATTCAAATCATTCCGCTTAATAATGAAATTAATAGACAGAAGTTAGGACCAGCAAAAGCAATTTATTATTCTTTAAAAGAAATTTGGTTTACCATTTCAACTACTATGAGCTACGTGGGTAAAATGATTATTGGAACTGAAAAGCCTGATCAGTTGGGAGGACCTATAAAGATAGCGCAAATCACAGGACAAGTTGCTGAACTTGGAATTATTCCATTTTTATCTATTATGGCTTACATTTCTATCAGTCTAGGATTGATTAATTTGTTCCCAATTCCATTGTTAGATGGAGGTCATTTATTATTTTATTTTTATGAATTTGTTAGAGGCAAACCTTTGAGTGAAAAGGTGCAAACTTATTTCTTCAAATTTGGATTATTTGTGCTTTTCGCATTAATGTTTTTTTCAACTTATAATGACCTTAAAAGCTTAGCTCTTTTCTAAAAAGCTATATAAAACAGGGCTTTAATAAAAAATTATAATATTTCATATCAATATGTAGTGTTTGAGAATTAAACAAATACTACATTTATGTTGATTTCCTATGTTTTTTCAACATTATTGAATTATTAACGAATCAAAAGGGTTAAAATGAACAAAAAACAATTAGTGGCTAAAATAGCTACTGCTTGCAATATGGGCAAAAGTGATGCCGAAAAAACCTTTGATAAAATACAGGATATTATTCTTGATTCACTAAAGAGTGATGAAACTGTAAAAATCGCAGGTTTTGGTACGTATAAAGTTGCAAAAAGAAAAGCTAGAACTGGAAGAAATCCTAGAACTGGCGAAAGTATTCAAATCGGAGCTTCTCAAAAAGTTAAGTTTTTGCCAGCAAAAGCTTTAAAGGAGATGTTTAATAAGTAATTTTGTTTTTAATAACTCAGCCTTTATTGGCTGAGTTATTAACCGTTAATTCCTCAAGTAATTTTCAAGATATTTTAAGATTAAATAATAGTTCAAATTATTAATATTTACTTTATTTTTTGATTTTTTTTCAACCTTAACTTGTTTGTATATAAATTTAATTGATTTATAACTTAGCTAAACAATGGGGAGAAAAATATGTTTTCTAAAGAACTAAATATAAAATTAGATGAATTCCATCTTCTAAAACATCCATTCTATCAAGCCTGGAATGAAGGAAAGTTAAGTAGAGAAATTATTAAAGATTATGCTGAACAATATTATCATCATGTAAAAGCATTTCCTCGTTACATCAGTGCAACTCACTCAATTTGTGAGGATATTGCTAATAGAAAAATTCTACTAGAGAATTTAAATGATGAAGAGGATATGAAAAATGATCACCCTAAACTATGGAAACAATTTGCTGTAGCGCTAGGAGCTGACAAAAATGAAATCGAGAAAGTAAAGTTAGAAAAATATACTTCAGAAATGATTGATAACTTCTTCAAACAAGGAAGATCAACTTATGCTGAAGGACTTGCTTCCTTATACACTTACGAAAGACAAATTCCTGAAATCGCAGATGTTAAGATTGAAGGTCTTAAAAAATTTTACGGTGTAGACTCAGAGTCTGGACTTGCTTTTTTTGAAGTTCATAAAAAAGCTGACGTACACCATAGAAAAGAGTGTGAAGTTTTATTAGATAATCTTTCCAAGGAAGATCAAACAAAAGCAGAAACAGCAGCTCTAAAAACTGCAAAATATCTTTGGAATTTTCTTTCAGGCGTAGCTCAAAAACATAACTTAAGCATTCAAGTAGCGGCCTAAGTAATCTTTTTTTAAATATCCTGTGGCAAATTAAACCACAGGATATTTATTTTTATTATATTAAGATATCAATCATGATAATTGAAAGACCCTCTATTAAACCACTAAGACCTTTTTTTTCTTCGGGCCCTTGTGTAAAAAGACCTGGCTGGTCTATTGCTAACCTTCCCATCTTCACTTTAGGAAGATCACATCGATCTAAGATTGCTAAAGAAAAATTAAAAGAATTAATAACTTTATCAAAATCATTATTAAAACTTCCAAACGATTATAAAGTTGGAATCGTTGCAGGTTCAGACACAGGTGCAATTGAAATGGCGATGTGGAGTTTATTAGGAGCCAAAGGAGTTGATATTTTGGGTTGGGAAAATTTTGGTAACGATTGGATTAAAGATGCTGTTAGCCAACTAAAAATAAAAAATTTAAATGTTTTTAAAGCTGATTATGGGAAACTCCCAGATCTAACTAAAGTAGATTTTAATAATGATGTTGTTTTTACATGGAATGGTACTAGTTCCGGAGTATGTCTTCCTGATGCGAGCTGGATAAAAGATGATCGAAACGGCCTTACAATCTGTGATGCAACATCATCTGTTTTCGCAATGCCAATGGATTGGAAAAAATTAGATGTAATTACTTGGTCATGGCAGAAAGTTTTAGGAGGCGAAGCTGCTCATGGAATGATTGCATTATCGCCTCGAGCTTTAGAAAGATTAAAAACATACCAGCCAAATTGGCCGATTCCAAAAATATTTAGAATGGCAGAAGATAAGAAAGTATTAGAAGGTATTTTTGAGGGAGAAACCATTAATACTCCATCAATGCTTTGTGTTGAAGATTGTTTGGATGCCTTATATTGGATTGAGTCAATTGGTGGTTCAGAGGGGGCAATTAAAAGATCATATAAAAATCTAGAGGAAGTAAAATATTTTGTTAAAGAAAACAAAGAATGGATTGATTTTTTAGCCGAAAAAGAAAATACTATCTCATCAACTAGTATTTGTTTAAAAATTATTGATCCCAAATTTAAAAAATTAAGTAAAGAAGAGCAGACAGCTAAGTTAAATAATATTAATCAAATGCTAGAAAAAGAAAATATTGCTTATGATATAAATTCTTATAGAACTGCACCAGCAGGCTTTAGAATTTGGGGTGGAGCTACAATTGAAACACCAGATATTAAAAAATTACTTCCTTGGATCAAGTGGGCTTATTTGACTAATTTAAATGTATAAAGTTTTAATAGCAGACAAACTTAGCAATGAAGCTTTAGCTATTTTTAAGGAAAATGGAATTGAAGCTATTACTAAAACAGATCTTGATACAAAATCATTAATAAAAGAATTACAAGATTGCGATGCACTTGTTGTGAGATCAGCAACAAAAGCAACTAAAGAAGTAATAGAAGCTTGTAAAAAACTTAAAGTAATTGGTAGAGCCGGCATTGGCGTTGATAATGTAGATTTAGAAGCAGCTACAACCAATGGCAAAGTTGTAATGAACACCCCATTTGGAAATTCAATTACAACAGCAGAACATGCAATTACATTAATACTTTCAACAGCAAGACAAATTCCTTATGCAGATAAAACTACACATGAAGGCAAATGGGAAAAATCTACTATCAAGGGAGTAGAAGTTAGTGGAAAAACTTTAGGAATTATTGGTTGTGGTAATATTGGTACAATCGTTGCACAGCTAGCCTTAGGTCTGAAATTAAAAGTAATCGTATCTGATCCATTTCTACAGGAAAAAAAAGCATTAGAGCTTGGAGTTGAAAAAGTTAGTTTAGATGATTTGTTCAAAAGATCAGACTTTATTACATTGCATACGCCCCTTAATGAAAAAACGAAAAATATTATTAATAAAGATTCATTTAAAAAAATGAAAAAAGGTGTTCGTATTATTAATTGCGCAAGAGGAGGCTTAGTTGATGAGATGGCATTAAAAGACAACTTAGATAGAGGTTATGTAGCTAGTGCTGCCTTAGATGTTTTTGTTGAAGAACCGCCAAAAGGAAGTCCTTTGCTTGGAACTAAAAATTTAATTCTTACACCTCATTTAGGAGCGTCCACCGCTGAAGCTCAGGAAAAAGTTGCAATACAAATCGCAGAGCAAATATCGGATTATTTAAAAACAGGAGCCATATCTAATGCTGTTAATACTTTTTCTTTAACAGCAAAAGAGCATAAATCGGTTGAACCTTACTTAAAGTTATCAAGTTTGTTAGGTGGTTTTGCGGGTCAACTAACTGAGAATGCTATTAAATCTATTCAAATAGATTTTGAAGGAGGAGCTGCAAATGTAAATAGTGCTCCACTTACACAAACAATTATTTATAGTTTATTAAAACCAACAACAGATAGTATTAATATAATTAATTCTGTTTTAGTTGCAAAAAGTAAATCTATTTCAATTTCTGAAGTTAAACATCAAAAAGAAAATCATTATCAATCATTAATTAAATTAACCGTTACTACAGAAAAACAAACAAGAACTTTGTCAGGCACTATTTTTGGTGGAAGAGCTAGAATAGTAGAGGTTAAAGGAATTAAGATTGAGGCGGATTTGGCAGAGCATAATTTATATGTAACTAATCAAGATAAGCCTGGCTTTATAAAAGATCTATCAAAAATTTTAGCCGATAATAAAGTTAATATTGCAACATTTCATTTAGGAAGAGTAAGTGCTGGTGGAGAAGCTATCGCTATTATTTCAACAGATAATAAAATTGAAAACTCCGTTTTAGAAAGTATAAAAAAAATACCTTTAGTTATTCAGGCTAAATATATTCAATTTAAAGATAAAGAGTATGAATAATAATTTAGAGTTAGTCTGCACTTTTGTAGCTAAAAATAAATTAGATTATAAAAATCTTATTAATTTTTTTTCAAAAGTTCAAAATACAACTGATTATAAAATTCTTTCCAATAGAGCTCTCGATCTTTATTGTGAAGATATTAGTAAAAAAAATCAAAGTAGACTTAGAAAATTTTGTTTTAAGAATAAAATTGATGTTTGTATTCAAAGAAAAAAATGGAGAAAAAAGAAAATATTTCTAGCGGATATGGACGCCACTATGATTAAAGATGAAACATTAGATAATCTTGTAAAGGTTGCTGGAATAAAAGTAGATATTGATAAATTAAGCAAACTTGCAATGGATGGAAAAATTAGTCTTAGAGATACATTGAAATTTAGAGTTAGTTACTTAAAAGATAAAAGCACTGATCTTATTAAAAAAGTTATAAAAAAAATTAGATTTAATGAAGGTTCTAAAATTTTAGTTAAAACTTTAAATAAAAATGGCTACCATACAAGTTTAGTAACAGGAGGGTTCCAGCCAATTTCAACTTATGTAGGAAAAGTTTTGGGTTTTAAAAAAGTGATCAGTAATAGATTTGTTATAAAAAATAATAAGTTTACAGGTGAATATATTCCAATTACTGGAAAGCAGAATTCAAAACTAGTTTATTTAAATGAAATCTGTAAGAAAAAAAAATTAGATAAATTTAAATATGCAATCTGCGTAGGCGATGGAGCAAATGATCTTGGAATGTTACAGAATTCAAGTCTCGGTATAGGTTATAAACCTCATCAAATAGTAAAGAAAGCTGTTGATAATCATATTCATTTTACTGACCTTAAAACTATTTTATTTTATTTAGGTTTTACTGAAAAAGAATTTGCTAAATAACTTCTTTTAAAAAGTTCAACACTTCTTTGGCGTGATCTGCAACTTTAACGTTATTCCAAATTTTTATTATTTTACCTTCAGGATTAATTAAAACAGTTGTTCTTTTAATGCCCATGAACTTTTTTCCATACATACTTTTTTCTCCCCAAGCTCCATATTTTTTAAGAGTTGTAGTTTTTTCATCTGTTAACAATTGAAATGGAATTTTGAATTTACTAATAAATTTTATATGACTTTCAATACTATCTTTTGAGATGCCAACAATCTCACAATTTAATTTTTTAAATTCTTTATATAATTTTGAAAAGTCTTTTGCTTCATTAGTGCAGCCAGTAGTATTATCTCTTGGATAAAAGTAGATTACTAAAAAAATACTTTTATTCTTTTTCAGGTCAAATTCTTTATTATTACTAGAGGAAATTTTAAAATTGGGTGCTTTAGAGTTTTCTTTAATCATTTAATTTATTCTCATCCCATAATTTTTTCCACTCCATAACAGGAGAAAGGCCATAAATAGAATTTATATTTGTACAATGCATTGCAAGCGATGGAATAGGGGATAGACAGTATTGTTTAGAATATATTTCGTGCAATGGTTTTTCGAATGGCAAATGTTCAGTTTTAGTCATTGAAACAAAAGTATCCCAATGTTTTAATAATAATCTTTTGCTTGTTAAAAAAGTGCAAAGAGTTTCTTCAACAACTCTCCAATGTTTATTGTTGCCAAGAATAATTTGCGTTGGTTCAAATTTATTATAAAGATAAGGAAAATCAGCTGGACAGAGTATTAATTCATCTTTTATTAAACTTGCAAATTTTTCATATGTAAAAAGCATTTCGTTAAGAGAATTCTGCTCATGTATATAATCATCTTCGACAAAATATAATAAATCATATTTTCCATTTCTTCCAATTTCAAAAGATTTATAAATGTTAGCCATATTAGATTTTTGATTAGCCGAAGCTTTTGCATCAATAAAATCTTTTAGTTCATTAATATCTAACTTTATATATTCAAAATTAATATTTTTTTCTTTAATCATATTTTTTATTTTTTCAACATCAGATTCTTCTGAACCAGAATCAATCGCTGTAATTTTTATATCAAGATATTTAAAATTACTAAGTGCGGCTTGAATTGATTTTAAAATTGAATTTAATGATCTCAGTGTATATTGATTTTTTTCTTCTTCAAAAAGCCTTTGTTTACTTTGGGTAAGCATCTTTACTTTAGTACAAAATCTAAAAATAATATTGAGAGAATTTATTTGTCTTGTTATTTTTACCTCTCCCATAGGTAAGGTTATTGATTTTTTTCCTGCGCTACTGAGGTTTTCATCTAATCTTTTTTTAAGTGATGGAACTGTAAAATCTGATTGATCAATAATTTCAAAATTTAAAATTCTGCAAATTTTTATAAAAATTTTTTTTAAGAGACTTTTTTTATTACTTTTTTGTATTTTCATATAGGATAGTGTTACTTTAATTATTTATATATTAAGTTCTATGAAAATTACTTCAGCTAAAGATCTTGTTGATAAAGTTCTAAGAGATATAGAGACCCTAACT
>SHWR01000011.1 GCA_009693745.1 Candidatus Fonsibacter sp. | reverse complement strand
CTCTAATTCATCAACATTACTCTCTTGAATAAGTCCCTTTTCTTCAACAATAACTTTTGGATCTCTATTGTCATTAATCATTAATTCAAAAACTTCTTTTGCAATTCTTCCTGAAATCGTATTATTTTTTATTAAATCTATTAATTTAGCTAAGTTTTTAGATGAAATTGGAGATTCTTTTATAGATTTTCCAATTTTATTTAAAGCAGCAAATAAATCACCAATCACCCAATTAATTGCAAGTTTTACATCAGAATTTTTTGCAATATCTTCAAAATAATTTGAGGTGTCTTTATCTGATATTAGAACTCCAGCCTCATAGTTTGAAAGTTTATAATCTTTTATTAAACGTTCTTTTTTATCATCCGGCAGTTCCGGTAATTTTTGCTTAATCCTATCTACAAAGGACTGATCAAACTTTAATGGTGGAAGATCTGGATCTGGAAAATATCTATAGTCATGAGCATCTTCTTTGCTACGCATCTGACGTGTTTCATTTTTTTTAGTATCAAACAATCTTGTTTCTTGATCAATTTTTTTTCCTTCTTCTAATAATTCTACTTGTCTTTTTGCTTCATATTGAATGGCTTGTTGCATAAACTTTATTGAATTAACATTTTTAATTTCACAACGTGTTCCAAAATCCTTGCTGCCTACTTTTCTTACGGATACATTGACATCTGCTCTTAAAGATCCTTCTTCCATATTTCCATCACAAGTACCTAAATAACGCATTATAGATCTTAATTTTTTTATATATTCAGCAACTTCTTCTGGTGATCTTAGGTCTGGTTTGCTTACAATTTCCATCAACGCAACACCTGACCTATTTAGATCGATAAATGTTTTTGTTGGATGTTGGTCATGTAAACTTTTTCCAGCATCTTGTTCGAGATGAAGTCTTTCAATTCCAATTTTTTTAGTTCCATATGGCATATCAAGTATTACTACTCCCTCACCAACAATTGGATTTTTGAATTGAGAGATTTGATACCCTTGTGGTAAGTCTGCATAAAAATAATTTTTTCTATCAAAAAAAGAGAGTAAATTAATTTTAGCCTTTAATCCAAGTCCCGTTTTAACTGCCTGTTCAATGCAAAAACTATTAATCACAGGTAACATTCCTGGCATTGCTGCATCAATCAAGCTTACTTGTGAGTTTGGCTCTGCTCCAAATTTAGTTGAGGAAGATGAAAATAATTTAGCATTCGAGCTTACTTGCGCATGAACCTCAAGTCCAATTACGACTTCCCACTTGCCTGTTTCGCCAGAAATATAATAATTGAAATTTTTATCGCTCACTACATCCACCAATCTTTAACTTGTGATTTAAAATTAACTTGCTGCTCTATCGAATAGGCTGTGTTTAACAATGTTTGCTCATCAAAAGACTTTCCAAACAATTGTAATGATAAAGGCAATCCATCTTTATTATATTTTATGGGTAAAGATATTGCTGGAATACCTGCTAAGTTTGCTGTTACGGTAAATATATCATTTAAATACATAGCAATTGGATCGTCCGCATTTTCTCCAAATTTAAAAGCTGGCGTTGGTGTTGTTGGAGTTAAAATTACATCAACATCTTTATAGGCACTATCAAAATCCATTTTAATTAGATTTCTAACCTTTTGAGCTTTTAAATAATAAGCATCGTAATAACCTGATGATAGAACATAAGTTCCAATCATAATTCTTCTTTTAACTTCAGCGCCAAAACCTTTTGATCTAGTATTTTCATACATCTCGGTTAGATCTTTTCCTTCTGCTCTAAATCCATATCTCACACCATCATATCTTGCTAAATTTGATGAGGCTTCAGCTGGTGCAATAATATAATAAGCTGGAAGAGCATATTTTGTATGCGGTAATGAAATATCTTTAATGATTGCCCCACCCTCTTTTAAAATCCTAATTCCTTCTTGCCATAAATCATCTACTTCCTTTGGCATATTATCAACACGATATTCTTTAGGAACGCCGACTTTTAATCCTTTAACATTATTTTTAATCGAATTTAAAAATGAACTCTTGGGTTTATTTGCTGAGGTTGAATCTTTTTCATCATAACCGGAAATAACATCAAGCATTAAAGCGGCGTCTCTTACATCTTTTGTCATCGGCCCTGCTTGATCTAAAGAGGATGCAAATGCAACTATCCCCCATCTAGAACAGCGCCCATAAGTAGGCTTTAAACCCACAATGCCTGTAAATGCGGCTGGCTGTCGAATACTTCCACCTGTATCTGTTCCAACAGTAGCGCTTGTTAAATCTGCAGCAACGGCGCTAGCACATCCTCCTGAAGATCCTCCTGGAACAAGATAGGCATTATTTAAACGATATGGGTTTAAAACGTTTCCAAAATTACTAGTCTCGTTTGATGAGCCCATTGCAAATTCATCAGAGTTTAATTTGCCAATTAAAATTGCATCTTCATTCCAAAGCTTTTCTGTGACAGTAGATTCATAAGTTGGAATAAAATTTGATAAAATTTTACTTGAAGCGGTTGTTTTTAAACCTTTTGTACAAAATAAGTCTTTGACAGCGATAGGAGCTCCCACCAAGGCTTTATCTAATTTTTTATTTATATCTATTTTTTTAGCTTTACTAAGAGCATTGTCTAAATCTTTAGTATTAAAACAATTTAATTTATCTGATTTTTCTATTCTTTTAACGTAAGCACCAACTAATTCTGCGGCGCTGCATTTTTTTTCTTTAACATGCTTTATACTTTCAACTAAAGTTAATTTTGCAAGATCGGTCATGGTTATTCAATAACTTTTGGAACAATATAATAATTAGAATTTTTTTCAGGAGCATTTTTTAAAATTTCATCTTTTTCATTAATTTTTTTTATTTCATCCTTATTCATTGTAAGTGCCTGATCAGACACTGAAGCTATCGGAACAATTTTGTCAGTATTAAGTTCATTTAATTGTTCGATAAATTTTAAAATAGAATTCAAATCCTTTTCAAGTCTATCAGTTTCATCGTTAGTTACTGATATCCTTGCTAACTTTGATATTTTCTTAATAGTATCTCTGTTAATTGACATTAGACTTAATAGTAAATCTGGCTAAATTAGCATTTTAATGAAAACTTACAACCTATTAGAGAACGACAAATTTGCAGAAATAATAAATAAACAATCTAGATTAATTGGAATTGATCATGGAAAAAAAAATATAGGCATTTCTATTTGCGATGAAAATCATAATATTGCAACTCCATTAACTACAATCGAATTCAGACAATTAAAATTTTTTATAACTGAGATAAGAAATATAATTAAAGAAAATAATATTGAAGGAATTGTAGTTGGTAACCCTATTAATATGGATGGTTCTGTTGGTCCAAGAGCCCAATCTGCTAGAGATTTTTCTAAAAGCTTAAATGAACATTTATCTCTTCCGGTAACACTTTGGGATGAAAGATTATCTAGCGAAGGCGCTTATAAAGGAATGTCCGAACTATCAATTAATGTAACAAAAAAACAAAAAAAACTTGATGAGAATTCTGCTGCATTTATTCTCCAAGGTTTTATCGACTATTATAAAAACCAGATAAAATAACTAATTTTCATTTAATACTTGCAAGCTTTATGGTTTGCACGTATAGAGTTGCTTTTAATGGCTATACAAAAAGAAGCTGTTAAATTCAGACATAAGCACCTCTTAGGCATTCAATCATTATCTATTCCAGAAGTTAATTATATCCTTGATGAGTCAATGCAATTTGTTGACTTTAATAAAAAAGAACAAAAAAAATTAAATATATTAACTGGAAAAACTCAAATAAATTTATTTTTTGAATCTTCTACGAGAACTTTAAGTTCTTTTGAGCTTGCGGGAAAACGATTGGGTGCTGATGTGATGAATATGAACGTTGCGAATTCAGCAATCAAAAAAGGGGAAACTTTAATTGATACTGCGATGACATTAAATGCAATGCATCCAGATGTTTTAATTATAAGACACCAAGACTCTGGGGCTGCAAATCTCTTAGCACAAAAAGTAAATTGCTCAGTGATTAATGCTGGTGATGGCTGGAGAGAACATCCAACTCAAGCGCTTTTAGATGCGCTAACAATAAAAATTAAAAAAGGAAAAATTGAAGGTTTGAGAATTGCTATTTGTGGAGACATAATGCACTCAAGAGTTGCAAGATCAAATATTTACTTACTTAATATGTTGGGAGCTGAGGTTAGAGTAATTGCCCCTCGCACACTAATGCCAAAAAATATTGAAAGTCTCGGTGTTAAAGCATTCACAGATATGAATAAGGGTCTTGAAGGATCTGATATTGTAATGATGTTAAGGCTTCAAACTGAACGTATGCAAGGATCTTACGTTCCTTCAACAAGAGAATATTACGAATTCTTTGGATTAGATTATAAAAAAATTACTAAAGCTCATCCTAATGCTTTGATTATGCATCCAGGTCCCATGAATAGAGGTGTTGAAATAGATACAACATTAGCTGATGACATTAATCGTAGCATTATAAAGGAACAAGTTGAAATGGGAGTTGCTGTTAGAATGGCTTGTTTAAAAATTATCTGTGGAAATAATAAATGAAAATAAAACTTTTAATTAATACAAGAATAATAGACCCACAAAATAATATCGACGAGGTTGGTGGAATTTTAATTGATGAAAATGGAAAAATTAAAGCCATAGGTAAAAAAGTTACTAAAGATAACGTTTCAAAAGATTGCGAAATTATAGATTGTAAAGGCAACATTTCAATTCCTGGAATTGTAGATATGAGAGTTTTTGTTGGGGAGCCTGGATTTGAATATAAAGAAAATTTTAGAACTTTAAGTGAAGCAGCATTGTCAGGCGGAGTTACTTCTGTTGTTACAATGCCTAATACTATGCCCGTAATTGATAATGCTTCTATATTAGATTTCGCCAAAAGAAGAGCAAAAGACAAGTCTTTAATTAAAATCTACCCTCTTGCTACTCTTACAAAGAATCTTGAGGGAAATGAGATGTCGGAGTTTGGATTACTTGGAATTGTTGGGGCCATTGGTTTTACTGATGGGATTAAATGTGTGCAGAATAATAGAGTTATGGATAAAATATTTAACTACTCTAAAAATTTAGACAGTTTGATTATTCAATTTCCACAAGACAATGAACTCTCGGCTGACGGTTCTGTTAATAATGGTGAAATTTCTACAAGATTAGGATTAAAAGGAATTCCAGATATTGCTGAAAAAATTATTATAGAAAGAGATTTAAGTTTACTTGAGCTTTACAAAAACAGATATCATATTTCCACTTTATCAACAAAAATTTCTCTTCCTGTAATCGAAGCGTATAAAAATAAAGGATTAAAATTTACAACTGGGGTTTCAATAAATAATTTATCTTTAAATGAAAATGATATTGGTGACTTTAGAACTTTCCTAAAATTATCCCCTCCTCTTAGAACAGAAAATGATCGTCTAGCATTAATTGATGGTTTAAAAAAAGGATTGATTGATGTAATTGTTTCAGATCACAAACCTGAAGATGAAGAATCAAAACGTTTAACCTTTCAACAAGCGGCGAATGGTGCTTCAGGAGTTGAAACTTTATTGTCTTTAACGTTAGAACTTTATCACAATAAATCTTGTGAACTAAATATGCTTATAAAAGCGTTAACTTGCAATCCAGCCAAAATACTAAATATCGATGCTGGAAATTTATCTTTAGGAAGTGATGCTGATATCGCCATAGTTAATCTTGATAAGCCTTGGGTGGTGGAAAAAGAAAAGATTAAATCAAAATCAAAAAATACTGCAATTGAGAAGAGAAGAATGCAAGGTAAGGTTGAAAAAACTTTTATTAACGGAAACTTAGTATTTGAAGCTTAATGGACATAATCATAGTTACTCTCTACTCTTATATATTAGGGTCTATACCGTTTGGCATAATTTTCACAAAACTTGCTGGTTATGGTGACGTTAGGAAAATTGGATCTGGAAATATTGGAGCAACAAACGTCTTAAGAACAGGCAATAAATTTATTGCCGCCTTAACTTTATTGTTTGACGGACTTAAAGGAACTTTTTCTATTTTATTAACAAGTCAATATTTTAACGAATTCATATACTACTCAGCTATAATTGTTTTTCTTGCTCATATTTTCCCTCTGTGGCTAAAATTTAAGGGAGGAAAAGGTGTTGCAACATTTATAGGAAGTTTATTAGTAATTAATTTTTATTTATCAGCAGTCTTTATAACTACATGGTTGATTATGCTTATAATTTTTAGAATATCAGCTGTTTCAGCGTTATTAGGGTATTTAGTTGTAACAATTACGTCTTTTATTTTTTTTGATCAAAAAATTTTCTTACTAATTTTCTTTTATTTCATAACTTCGATCTTCACTCATAGACAAAACATTACTACCTTAATAAAAGAGAATTTCTAAGTAATTAAGGACTTTTTTGGACATTTTTTTTCGAAATTTGACAAAGCTCTCAAATTTTGACAGTTCTTCTTTTTTTACTAATACCTTATGAATTTAGTTATCGTTGAAAGTCCAGCAAAAGCAAAAACAATTAATAAATATTTAGGTTCAGATTATAAAGTTTTAGCAAGCTACGGACATGTTAGGGATCTTCCTTCCAAAAATGGTTCTGTTGATACAGAACATAATTTTAAAATGATTTGGGAGATTGACCCAGGTTCTAAAAAACATTTAAAAGAAATTACTGATTTTGCAATTGATGCTGATAGAATTATTTTAGCAACAGATCCTGATCGTGAAGGAGAGGCTATTGCCTGGCATTTAAAATGTATTTTAGAGGAAAATAAAAAAATTAAAAATAAAAAATTTGAAAGAGTTGTATTTAATGAGATTACTAAAAAAGCAGTTGAGAATGGGATTAACAATCCAAGGGATATTAATCCTGAATTAGTCAATGCTTATATGGCAAGACGAGCTTTAGATTATTTAGTTGGATTTAATATCTCCCCTATTCTTTGGACAAAACTTCCAGGATCAAAATCAGCAGGAAGAGTTCAGTCTGTTGCTCTTAGAATTATTGTAGACAGAGAGTATGATATTGAACTTTTTAAGCCACAAGAATATTGGTCATTTGCTTGTACTTTTTTAACCCAGCAAAGAAAAGAATTAAATGCCAGACTTTATTCTTTTAAAGGAAATAAAATTGAAAAATTTTCATTTAAAAATCAACGAGAAATTAATAATGTTTTAGAACAGATAAAAAAAGAAAGTTTCAACGTTGCAAGTATTGATAAGAAGCCATACCGAAGAAGTCCTTATGCTCCTTTTACGACTTCTACCATGCAACAAGAATCTTCAAAAAAATTGGGTTTTTCAGCATCTAGAACAATGCAAATTGCTCAAAGACTTTATCAAGGAATAGATTTTGAAGGAGATACTGTTGGCTTAATTACTTATATGAGAACTGACGGAACTAATATTTCACAAGATGCTATTAAAGAATGTAGAGATTATATTGATAAAGAGATCGGTAAAAAATACTTACCCAACGAAGCTAGAAATTATTCAGGAAAAAAAGCAAAAAATGCTCAGGAAGCTCATGAAGCAATTAGACCCACTGATATTTTAAGAACTCCTGAAAAAATGAGATCTATTTTAGATAAAGATCAGGCAAAATTATATGAACTTATATGGAATAGAACCCTTGCTTCTCAAATGGAAAATGCTGAGTACGAAAGATGTACTTTAGAGATATTAAATGAATTAAAATCTATTACTTTTAGAGCAACGGGGTCTGTTCAAGTATTCAATGGTTTTTTAAAATTATATCAAGACGTAAAAGAAGAAGATGAAGTTGATAAAGATGAGGAAAATGATCAAAAAATATTACCAGAAGTAAAAATTAATGAAAAATTGGAAAATCCTAAATTCAATACTGAGCAACATTTCACAGAACCGCCTCCTAGATTTTCCGAAGCAAGCTTAGTTAAAAAATTAGAAGAACTTGGAATAGGAAGACCCTCTACTTACGCAAGTATTATTTCAGTACTATCGGCAAGAAACTATGTGGAGCTTATAACAAAACGCTTTATACCGACTGACAGAGGTAAGCTTATTACAGCTTTCTTGGATAAATTATTTACTAAATATGTAGATTATAATTTTACAGCAACGCTTGAGGATAGCTTAGATGAAATTACTACAGGAAAAATTGAATATCTAAAAGTTTTAGAAAATTTTTGGAAAGAATTTTATAAGAATATTAACGAAGTTAAAGAATTAAGAACAAGAGCTGTGCTTGATTTATTAAATGAAAGTTTAGGAGATATTATCTTTGATAAAGATGAAAATGGGAAAATTTCAAAAAAATGTAAAAACTGTAGTATTGGTGAACTTAGTTTAAAAAATGGAAGATTTGGAGCTTTCATTGGTTGTTCAAATTATCCTGAATGTAAATTTACAAGACCTCTCTCAAGAACGAAAGCTGCTGAACAAGATTTTCTTGCTGAACCGAAAGTATTTGGAGAAACTGAAAATAAAGAAAAAATTGTATTAAAGAAAGGAAGATTTGGTTCTTACTTACAAATTGGTAATGATGAAAAAAATCTTCGAAATGTATCGATACCTAAGGGCATCTCCTTAGACTCATTAGACTTAGACAAATGTAAATTTTTAGCTTCACTTCCAAAAACGCTTGGTCAATATCCAGAAAACTCACAAGACATTACTTTAAATGTAGGAAGATTTGGACCTTATGTTAAATGTGAAAGTAAATCTGCTTCTTTGGAAAATCCTGAAGATATATTTTCGTTGGGATTAAATAGAGCAATTACTTTAATCGCTGAAGCAAAGCCTGGTAGACGAACTTCTAATGAGATCAAAAATCTTGGTGAGCATCCTGAAGATAAAAAACCTGTTAAGATTATGAAAGGTCAATACGGTCCTTACATTAAATATAAAACAATCAATGCAACAATTCCTGATGATAAAGATCCTGAAAATATATCCATGGAAGAAGCTATGATATTAATAGCGGCAAGAATTGCTTATGATGAAACAAAAAGTGGTAAAAAAACTAAAAAGAAAAGTAAGAAAGCTAAAGCTGTAAATGAGTAAAATTGAAGAAATTTTAAAAAAAATAAATATTACAATACCAAACCCTCCAAAACCTGTTGGGAATTACGCTACCTTCAGCAGACATGAAAAACTTATTTTTGTATCAGGACAACTTCCTGTTACTAGCGATGGAAAAATAATAACTGGAAAAGTTATAAAAGAAATTTCTTTAAAACAGGCTCAAAAAGCTGCAGAAATTTCAATTTTAAATGCTCTTGGTCAATTAAAAATTGCATGCAATGGTAATCTCGATCATGTGAAAAGTTGTATTCGAATAAGTGGCTATGTAAATTGTTTAGATAATTTTTCAGATCATGCAAAGGTTATTAATGGAGCATCAGATCTAATTACAAAAATATTTACAGTAAATTTGCATTCTAGAATTGCAATTGGATGCAATTCTTTACCTCTAAATGCCTGTGTTGAAATTGAAAGTATTTTTGAGACTAACTAAGCTTTTATTTTAACTTTAACTTTATATTCAATTAAGACTTTATCTAAAATTTTCTGTTCTGTTTTAGATAAAACATATTTAGATTTCTTATATTTATTAGATAATTTACGAATAAATTCATTAAGATAATCTTTGCCCTTAGCTGCTTCCAATTCATTGTAAAAAGAATTCAACTCTTTAGTCTTACTTATGTGCAAATTTTTATAATTATTTTCACTTGGGTAAATAATAATGTTTTTTTGAATACTTGCTATTTCAATTGCAAGATTTGATAATTTTTCTTCTATTTTTTTTGACTTACTCGAAAATAAACCAAACATAATTATTGCACTGTATTATTTACTGGTTTCTTTGATGTTTTTTCAATTTTATTAATTTCAAAAACAAGAATATCGTTTTTAGCATCCACTAAAACATGACCACCATTTACTAATTTTCCATGAATAAGTTCATCTGCTAGGGGTTTTTTAATTTTTTCATCAATAACTCTATTTAGTGGTCTGGCGCCCATTTTTTCATCAAAGCCTAATTTAGAAATTAGGTTACTAGCCTTGTCAGTTAAATTTATAATTACATCCCTTTCGCCTAACTGCGTTTCAAGCTCAATGACAAATTTTTCAACAATTTTTTTAACGGTATCTTTATTTAAAAGATTAAATTGAACAATAGAATCTAATCTGTTTCTAAATTCAGGTGAAAATATTTTGTTAATAGATTCTAAATCACCATCTTTATTAATGCTTTTATTGAAGCCTATCTGAGATTTTTGCAAATCCTCCGCACCAGCATTAGTCGTCATAATTAAAATAATATTTCTAAAATCTATTTTTTTGCCATTTTGATCAGTTAATTTTCCATAGTCCATAATTTGTAATAAAACATTATAAACATCTGGATGGGCCTTCTCTATTTCATCAATTAAAAGAACTGAGTAAGGATTTTTATCAACTTTTTCAGAGAGTAATCCACCTTGATCAAAACCAACATATCCTGGAGGGGCGCCAATCAATTTAGAAACTGAATGTCTTTCCATATATTCTGACATATCAAAACGAATAAGTTCAATACCAAGAACTTTTGCAAGTTGTTTTGCAAGTTCAGTTTTTCCAACCCCTGTCTGACCTGAAAACATGTAATTTCCGATAGTACGATTACTATCTCTTAAACCAGATCTTGATAATTTAATTGAAGTTACAAGACTATCAATTGCAAGATCTTGTCCAAAAATAACTCTTTTTAAATTTTTATCTAAATCTTTTAAATACATTCTGTCATTAACAGAAATATTCTTTTCTGGAATTTTTGTAATTTGCGAAACTATTCTCTCGATATCTTCTATGTCTAATATTTTTTTTCTTTGATTTTCAAGTTTTAAAACTTCTGAAGAACCTAATTCATCAATAATATCGATTGATTTATCCGGTAACTTTTTATTACCAATATATTTACTTGATAAATCTACAGATGCTTTGATCGCAGCATCAGTGAACTTAACATTATGGAACTTTTCGTATTTAGATCGAATGCCATACATAATTTTATAAGCTTCATCTATTGTAGGTTCTGGTACATCAATTTTTTGAAATCTTCTTTGCAAGGCTCTGTCTTTTTCAAAAAATAATCTGTATTCATTATAAGTTGTCGATCCAATACATCTTATGTTGCCAGCCTGTAATGCAGGTTTAAGCATATTAGAAGCATCCATTGAACTTCCGGACGTTGACCCAGCTCCTACTAACGTATGAATCTCATCTATAAATAGAATATAATTTTTATTTTTTTCTATTTCTTTAATAATTAGCTTAAGGCGCTCTTCAAAATCTCCTCTATATCTAGTTCCAGCAATTAATGTTCCCATATCAAGAGAAAAAATTACATGAGATTTTAAAACTTCAGGAACTTCGCTATTAAAAATTTTTAAGGCAAGTCCCTCAACAATTGCAGTCTTTCCGACACCTGGGTCCCCTACTAATAATGGATTGTTTTTAGTTCTTCTGCATAAAATTTGTGCTAAGCGGTCGACTTCTACTGTTCTTCCTATTAAACGATCAATTTTATTTTGTTCTGCTTTTTTATTTAAATTAACACAATACGTTTCTAAAGGAGTATTAGTAGCTGCCTTATTGCTGTTATGCGATGATGAACTATCAAAGGACCCTCCATAGGCAAAATTATCAACCTTAGTAATTCCATGAGAAATAAAATTAACTACATCGTAACGTGTAACCTCTTGTTCTTGTAAAAAGAATGTAGCGTGACTTTCTCTCTCAGCAAATAATGCGACTAATATATTTGCTCCTGTAACTTCATTTTTTCCTGAAGATTGTACATGAACAATAGATCTTTGAATAACTCTTTGAAAACTAGCTGTTGGTTGAGGTTCTAATTTAGTGTCTGTAGTGACTATATTTTCTAGTTCATTATCAATATAGAATTCTAGATTCTCATTTAATAAATCAACATCTACGTTACATGCTTTCATAACATTGCGAGAATCGGTTTCGCCTGTCAAAGCAAGCAGCAAATGTTCTAAAGTTACATACTGATGTTTTTTATCAGTTGCAAATTTAAAGGCTTGTGAAATTGCCTGTTCTAAAGATTTCGTAAATGTAGCCATTTAAATAGATTTTTTCATAATACATTTTAAAGGGTGCTGATTTTGTTTTGAAAAATTTGTAACTTGCATAACTTTAGTCTCAGCAACCTCATAAGGATAAACTCCGCAAACAGCGCTGCCATCATTATGAATTTTAAGCATAATTTTATTACCGGTTAACTTGGTCATATTAAAAAATAATTGTAAAACTTTAACAACAAATTCCATTGTTGTAAAATCATCATTTATAAGAATAACTTCGTAAAAATTAGGTTTTTTAATTTTAGCTTGAGTCTTATTTTTTTTTAATTTTATAAGTATTTTAGACATTTAATGATCTGCCGATAGAATAATAAGTAATATTATTTTTATTATCAAAAAACTTGCTATCGTATAAATTTCTTAAATCATATATAATGACATTTTTATTATCCTTCTTAACTTTAGAAAAATTTAAATTTTTAAATTCATCCCACTCCGTATGAATAATGATTAAATCTACTTTTTTAATGGCTGAATATAAATCATCAAAATAATTCACATTTTTTTGTTTATCTAAAATTTCTTTGCTTCCTGATGGTTCGTAATAGTTAATTTTTGCTCCTTTTTTAATAAATTTAGATATTAAATTTATTGCTGTGGAATCTCTTAAATCATCAGTGTTTGCTTTAAATGTAACACCTAAAAAACAAATAATTTTATTTTTTACTTTATTATGTAAAATTCTATAAATATTTTTTTCAATGTCTGTTTTTCTTTTTTCATTAAAATTAATAACTGAATTAATAATAGAAAGAGGAGAATTAAAATTTTTGCCAACTTTGGCTAAAGCCTTGGTGTCTTTAGGAAAACAAGATCCACCATATGCAGGGCCTGCTCTTAAAAATCTCGAACCAATTCTTTTATCAAGTCCAATTCCAAGAGCTATATCGTCTACATTTACATGAACTTTTTCACATAAATTAGCAATTTCATTAATAAAACTAATTTTTGTAGCTAAAAAAGCATTGGATGCGTATTTTATAAGTTCAGCTGCTCTTCTAGAGCAAGAAACAAAGACTGCTCCTTTATTAACTATAGGTCGGTATAACTCCTTAAATATCTTTATAACTTTTTTATCATTTGCACCAATAACTATACGATCTGGATATTTGAAGTCTTTAATAGCCTCCCCTTCTCTAAGAAACTCTGGATTAGATATAATTTTAAATAATCTTTTTTGCTTGTTTTTGTTTAAAATTTTTTCAATTTTATCTCCTGTGCCAATAGGTACGGTTGATTTTATGACAATAATTTTATTAGATTTAATTTTTTTTGAGATTAATTGAGCAACAGAAAATACTTGAGAAAGGTCCGCCGAAACACCATCTTTTGCTGTTGGTGTACCGACAGCTATAAAAACAATATCAGATTTGTTAATAGAACTAATTAAATCATCTGAAAAACTAAGTCTGTCTGCGTCTAAATTTTTTTTAACCAATTCAGATAAACCTGGTTCAAATATTGGAATATCTCCATTTTCAAGCCTACCTAATTTTTCTCTGTCTTTATCAACGCATATAACATTATTGCCAAGATCAGAGAAACAAACTCCAGATACTAACCCAACATAACCCGTCCCAATAAAACAAATTTTCATATTAGATTTTTTTTAGTGAATTATTATAACCATTAACTGTTCCGCAGTCTAAATATGTTCCAGAAAATATATGACCAATAAATTTATTATTATTAAAAATTAAATGTTTCATTGCATCTGTAATTTGAACTTCATCTGAAGATCCCATTTTAGTGTTTTTTAATGAAGAAATTATTTTAGTTGGCAGCACATATCGTCCTATAATTGCATAATTAGATGGTGAATTTTTTAAACTAGGCTTTTCAACTAAATCACTGATAAATAAATTATTATTAATCTTTTTTGAGTATTTTATAATTCCATATCTTGATACTTCAGAGTTTTTTACTTTCTTAGAAGCTATAACTGAAGAATGATATTTATTGTGAATATTAATTATTTTTTTGGAACAGTTTTCTTTAATAATAATGTCGTCTGGTAAAACCAAAAGAAAAAATTTCTCTTTAATTGTTGATTTTGCTGCTAATACAGCATCGCCAAGCCCTCTTGGAGAATTTTGATAAACAAATTTAATTTTACTTCTATAACGATCTAAGATTTTTAGCTTCTGAATTGATTTATAATCTTGCTTTTTTTTTAAATAATTTAATAAATAAAGATCAGGGTAAAGATAGTCATGTATAATTTTTTTTCTTATTGAGGTGACTAAAATAATTTTTTTAATGCCTGCTTCCAAACATTCATCTAAAATATGTTCCAAAATAGTTTTGTTACCTAGGGGCAATAGTTCTTTAGGAAGTATTTTGCTAAATGGTAGAAGTCTTGTACCTAAGCCAGCTAATGGTATTATCGCTTCTTTTATCATTAAATATTATAGTTAATTTATTAAATGAAAATAATTAAAACAGCAAATAAAATAACTTCAGAGTTGTTAAATAAAAAAAAAATCGGCTTTATCCCGACTATGGGATGCTTACATGATGGTCATGTCTCGTTAATCAGAAAATCTAAAAAGAAAAAATTACTAACGATAGTAAGTATATTTGTGAATCCATTTCAATTTAATAATAAAAAAGATTTTAAAAAATATCCTAAGACTATTTTAGCTGACCTTAAAATTTGTAAAAAAAATAAAGTAAACTACGTTTATTTACCTCAAAAAAAAGATATATATCCAGAAAAAAAAATTATCATTAGAAATAAAATTCACTTTTTTAAAAATTATATGGAAGGAAAATTTAGACCAGGACATTTTGAGGGGGTTGTAGAAGTTATTAAAAGACTGTTAACACATATAAAAACCAACTACCTTTTTCTTGGAAAGAAAGACTATCAGCAATTAATTATTATTAAAAAATACCTGGACAGTATAAACTCAAAAATAAAAATTGTGCCTTGTGATACTATTAGATCTAAAAATGGCATCGCTTTATCTTCTAGAAATAAACTTTTAGATCATAAATCCCTAAATTCTGCTGGAAAAATTTTTAGGTTTCTAAAAAAAAATAAAAAACAAATTATTAAGTCTAAAAACAACTTATTCTATTTAAAAAAAATAAAAGAATTTGGAGCTAATAAAATAGACTATTTATCAGCTTTTAATTTAAAACAATTAAAAAGAACAGATAAACCTTCGGTAAACACTAGGGTATTTCTAGCATATCATTTAAATAAAGTGAGACTGATAGATAACTTTTAATGAATAATAAAACATTACCCATAGAAATTAAAATATCAAACAAACCCGTCGCTTATAAAGAAGCAATGATTTTTTTGGAACAGAGAGTAGAAAAAGTTCACGCAAACCTAGAAGATGAACTTATTTGGATATTACAGCATGACTCAATTTATACAAAAGGTATAAGCGCTTCAGATAAAGATTTGTTAATACCTAATTTATTTCCTGTAATTGAAACAAATCGTGGAGGAAAATTTACCTATCATGGTCCTGGGCAAAAAATAGTTTACTTTGTAATAAATCTTAATAAGCGCAAAAAAGAGGTTAAAAATTTTGTTCGTAATGTTGAGAATTGGATCATTTCTATTCTTAATGATTTTAACATTTCATCGTTTGCTGATCCTAAAAATATAGGTATTTGGATCAAAAATAATAATGAAGAAAATAAAATTGCAGCTATTGGAATTAAAGTTAAAAAATGGATTGCTTATCATGGCTTTTCTCTCAATATTAATGTCAATAAATCTGACTATCGAGGAATAGTTCCTTGCGGAATATTAAGTAAAGGAGTTATTAATTTTTCTGATTTACGTAAAGTTCCAAATGATGAAAAAATTAATAACTCAATAAAAGAAAATTTTTATAAATTATTTAATTCGTAAGCTATTTTTTGCTCCTTACAAAAACTTTGAAAATATAACGGAGGTTCAGCATGGTGGGTTATTGTTTTTGTATTTATTAAAAAATCAATTTTATAAGCATGAAGCATTAAATGAAGGTCTTTGGACTTATTCAGCCCTTTATTTGTATATTTCTTTTCCCCTAAAATAGGATGTTTAATAAAACTTAACTGTCTTCTCAATTGATGTTTTCTTCCTGTTTCAGGATTTAACAATAATAAAGAATAGTCTTTTGTCTCAGAGATAACTTTATAATTAGTAATCGACAAATGTGTTTTTTCTTTATTATTCTCAATATAGCTAAGTTCATTTTTTAAAGTGCCGCTTTTATTTTCTAAAAGCCCATCTGCTACAGCTAAATAACTTTTTTTTATAGTTTGATTTTTAAAAGCTTCTGAAAAAAATTTTGCACTTTTATGTGTTTTGCTAATAATTAAAATTCCTGTTGTTTCAGCATCTAATCTGTGAACTAAATATGGCGTTCGATATTCTGTCTCCGAATAGTTTTTTATTATATCAAAAATATTTTTTCCTGTTTTAGTCCCTGATTGCACAGCTAAGTTATAGGGTTTATTTAAAACAAAATAATGCTCATTTTCAAATACAATATTATCTTTAATTACCTCATAGTCTTTTTTTGATGGTAAATATGAAAATTTTTTTTTAATTATTTTGTCATCATTATCGATGTCGGCGTAAATCTTGATTTCATCATTTATCTGCATTTTATAAGAACTTTTAACCTTTTTACCATTAACTAAAATTTTTCCTTTTCTTAAAGTTCTTTCAATTAACGATTGGGGTAATTGTTTTACTTTTTTTTTAAACCATTTATCGAGACGGAAATTTTCAAAATCTTCTTCAATTTTAAAAATTTGTTTAGGTTCCATTATGAAATAATGTGAATAAGCTTATCTCCTAAATAAAACATCAATAAACCAAAAAATACTGAAATAAAAATATAAATAAATGCTAATAAATAATTTGAACTATGAATAAGATTAAAAAAATCTTGAGAAAAAGAAGAAAATGTTGTGAACCCTCCTAGGAATCCAATGGTAATATAATTTTTAAGATCTTCATCAATAGTTATAAATTTTGTATTTAATATTCCAGAAACTAAACCAATTAAAAAACAGCCTGATAAATTTACTGTAAGAGTTCCAATTGGAAATATAGTTTGAAAAATTTTTGGAGTAATTTGTAAAACAGAAAATCTTGCTAATGTTCCAAAAGCACCAAATAAAGCAATTAATAAGTAATACTTCATTAATTGTTTATTTACTTAACTGCTGAGCTTCTTCCTTTGGCTGCTCAGGTTTTTTTTGAACTGGCCCTGAATCTTGTCCTTTTGCATTAAAATCTTTATCTACCAACTCAATATAAGCCATTGTTGAGTTATCGCCAAAACGATTTCTTGTTCTAATAATTCTAGAATAACCACCTTTTCTATTTTCATATCTCTTAGATAAAACCGTAATTAACTTTTCAGCCGAACCTTCATTTTGCAATTTTGAAATTAAAGATCTTCTTGCTGATAAATCTTTCTTTTTTCCAATAGTTATAACTTTATCAATTAATGGCTTTAATTCTTTTGCTTTAGGCAATGTTGTTTTAATTTGCTCATGCTTAATTAAAGAATTAAGCATATTTTTAAACAAAGCTTTACGGTGCTCTGAAGTTCTGTTTAATTTTCTGTGAGCAATTTTATGTCTCATTATTATTAATAGTTATCTTCTAATTTTTTAGAAAGTTCAGCAATATTTTCTGGCGGCCAATTTGGAACTTCCATTCCAAGATATAACGACATCGTTGTAAGAACTTCTTTAATTTCATTTAAAGATTTTCTTCCAAAATTAGGAGTTCTTAACATTTCGCCTTCACTTTTCTGAACTAAGTCTCCAATATAAATAATGTTATCATTTTTCAGACAATTCATTGATCTTACAGAAAGCTCTAATTCATCAACTCTTCTAAGTAAATTTCTATTAAACTCAGGCTCAGAAGGTTTTTTCTCTTGAATTATTGCAACGGGTTCGTCAAAATTAACAAACATTGCTAATTGATCTTGCAAAATTCTAGCTGCAAAAGCAACTGAATCTTCTGCTGTTACTGATCCATTTGTTTCAACTTCCATAGTTAATTTATCGTAATCTAATGTTAATCCTTCTCTTGCATTAGATACGTTATAAGAAACTCTTTTAACTGGGCTAAAAACAGCATCAATTGCTATTAATCCTAATGGAGAATTGCTAGCTTTATTTCTGTCTGCAGGGACATAGCCTTTTCCAGTATTAACAGTTAATTCCATATGAAATTTAGTTTTTTCGTCCAAGTTGCAAATTACTAAATCAGGATTTAAAATTTCTACATCTGAATTTGAAGTAATCATTTTTGCTTTAATCTCTCCTGGGCCTTTTGCATCTAAAATTAATTTTTTTGGTCCAGAACTTTTTAGATCTAAAGCTAAGGCTTTAACGTTAAGAACAATGTCAGTAACATCTTCTCTAACACCATCTATTGATGAAAATTCATGCAATACTCCATCGATCTGAATAGCTGTTACAGCTGTACCCTGAACTGATGACAATAAAACTCTTCTTAATGCATTTCCTAGAGTTAAAGCGTAGCCTTTTTCTAATGGTTCAGCGATAATTTTTGCGTGTTTTTTATCATCACTTTGTGTAATATTTAATTTTGACGGCTTTATAAGTTCTTTCCAATTTTTATTTATCAATTTACTTCTCCTATTTAGTTATTATTAAACTCGTCTTTTTTTTGGAGGCCTACAACCATTATGTGGCATGGGACTCATATCTTTAATAGAGGTAATCTTAAAACCTCTGGCTTGTAATGCTCTAAGAGCAGTTTCTCGACCTGAACCTGGTCCTTTAACTTCAACTGTAATATTTTTTAGTCCATGTTCTAATGCTTTTCCAGCTGCATCATCAGCTGCTACTTGCGCCGCATATGGAGTAGATTTTCTTGATCCTTTAAATCCTTTTGATCCTGCAGATGACCATGAAATTACATTTCCTTGTTTATCTGTTATAGTTACGATTGTATTATTAAAAGTTGCATTTACATAAACATTTCCGTTTATTACATTTTTCTTCTCTTTTTTCTTAACTTTTAATTTTTTTTTTATTCCACCTGCATCTTGCTTAGCATCTTTTGCTGGCACTGCAGTGCCTTCAATTTTTGTTTTTTTACCTTTAATATTTTTATCTTCAGCCATTGAATTATTTCATACTAGTTAATTTTTTTCCTGCAATTGCAATAGCTTTACCTTTTCTTGTTCTTGCATTGGAGTGTGTTCTCTGTCCTCTAACTGGAAGTCGTTTTCTATGTCTTGATCCTCTGTATGTTCCCAAATCTTTTAATCTTTTAATATCTAAAGATACATTTCTTCTAAGATCACCCTCAACTGAATATTTGCTATCAATAAACTCTCTAATTTTTAACACTTCATCATCTGTGAGAGCATTTGTTCTTTTATGTTTGTCAATTTTTAACTCATTACAAATATCGTTTGCTGTTTTATCTCCAATACCATGAATATAAGTAAGCGCTGTTTTGACAACTTTATTTTGAGGAATATTTACTCCAGCTATACGAGCCATAAATTAAAAAGCAATTTTTTGAAAAGATGCGATTATATGAATCAACCTCCTAAAGTCAACTACGTATGCCTTGAATTAACGTAAATAACTGTTCACTTATAGCACTAATTTCCTGCATTCCATCTATATTTTTCATTATTCCTTTTTTTTGATAGTAATCTAACACTGGAAAAGTTTTTTCATCGTAAGTTTTTAATCTTTTTACAATTGTCGTTTCATTATCATCAGAACGCTTATTAAGCTTTCTTTGCTCACATCCTTTTAACTCACAAGTTTTTGGTGGATCAAAAAAAGTATTAAATGTTTTGCTACACAATGAACAAGTAACTCTACAAGTAATTCTTTTAACTAAAATTCGATTATCAACTTTTAAATTAATAACTAAACTAATTTCTTGATTGTATTTTTTTAATAAATTATCTAAACTTTTTGCCTGTTCAAGATTTCTTGGAAAGCCGTCAAAAATAATTTGATTTTTATATTGTGGATTAGAAATTTTATTCTCAATTAGATTATTAATAATTTCATCAGAAACTAGCTCCCCTGATTTCAAAATTTCATCAATTTTATTTCCAAATTCATTTTTTTTACTTACTTCATCTCTAAGTAAATCGCCTGTTGATAGCTGAAATAAATTAAATTCTTTAACCAGTTTCGCTGATTGAGTTCCTTTTCCTGCGCCTGGAGGGCCAAAAATTACCAGATTCATTAACGATTAAATTTTGTTTTTTTAATTAGACTTTCATATTGCTGGCTCATTAATCTAGTTTGTACTTGTGCAACCGTATCCATTGCAACCACAGCAACAATGAGTAGTGAAGTTCCTCCCAAATAAAATGGGATTGGATAATTTGCGATAATAAATTCCGGTAATAGGCAAATTAAAACTAAATATAAAGACCCTATTACTGTTAATTTTAAAAGTAACTGGTCTATAAATTGTTCAGTCTGTTCGCCTGGTCTTATTCCTGGAACAAAGCCACCATACTTTCTTAAATTTTCTGCTGTCTCTTTTGGATTAAAAATTATTGAAGTATAAAAAAATGAAAAAAATATTATGCCTGCTGCATAAATAATCATATATAAAGGTTTTCCCTGACCGAGCATAGAGGTAATACCAACAACAATTTCATTTGAAGAAGATGTAAAATTAGAAATTGTAATTGGTAAAATTAAAAGAGCTGATGCAAAAATTGCAGGAATAACACCTGCTGTATTAACTTTTAATGGTAAATGAGAAGCATCTCCTCCAAATAATTTATTACCTATTTGTCTTTTTGGATAATGAATTAAAATCTTTCTTTGTGCGCGCTCTACAAAGACAATAAAATAAATTGCAGCCACAAGGATAGCTATGATAATTATTAAAGTTCCTGCTGAAATCGCTCCTGTTCTACCTAATTCAAAAGTAGAAGCTAAAGCCCCAGGAATTTCAGCAACAATACCTGCAAAAATTATTAATGAAATACCATTTCCAATACCTCTTGAAGTAATCTGCTCACCGAGCCACATTAATAATATTGTGCCGGTTACTAATGTTATTGTAGTAACCAATTTAAAATAAAGACCAGGTTCCAAAACGATACCTTGAGAATTTTCTAAACTAACCGCAACTCCATATCCCTGAATTAGCGCCAGTAGAACTGTTCCATATCTTGTGTATTGAGTAATTTTTCTTCTACCGATTTCTCCTGAGTTCTTTAAATTCTTAAAATATTCTGTAACACCAGTTAATAATTGAATTATAATAGATGAAGAAATATATGGCATAATACCTAGTGCAAGGATTGCCATTCTTGATACTGCTCCGCCTGCAAATAGATTAAACATTCCAAGTAATGATCTCTGATTGTCTGATATCAGACCTTTTAATGCTTGAGCATCAATGCCTGGGAGAGGAACATATGTACAAAATCTATAAATTATTAAGATAAATAAAGTGTAAAAAATTCTTTTTTTTAGATCCTCTAAAGATGGGTTGGATTTTATAGAATCAACTGAGGCAAAAGAACTAGACATACAAACTATTTAGCCTCTGCTAGTTTCAATAAATTAACGCTACCGCCTGCTTTTTCAATTTTTGTTTTAGCAGATGCGCTGATTTGATGTGCCTCTATTTGTATTTTTGATTTAATTTCTCCGTTACCTAAAATTTTTAATCTTTTAAAATTATTTTTAATATTTTTAACTTTTCTGAGACTATCTAATGTAACTTTAGAAGTTGTATCTAACTTCTTCTTCTCTATTAAATGTTGAATATCATTTAGGTTAATAATCATTTGATCGTAAGAATGTTTCTTTATAATTGCATTAAAACCTCTTTTAGGAAGTCTTCTATAAAGAGGCATTTGGCCTCCTTCAAAACTTTTAATAGATACACCTGATCTTGCTTTCTGACCTTTAACACCTCGTCCAGCAGTCTTTCCTTTTCCGGAACCAATTCCTCTACCATATCTTTTTCCTTTTTTGTAAAGAGAAACGTTTAATGTATTTAACTTCATAATTTTATCTTCTTGCTACAACTTCACTGATTTTTTTACCACGAAGTATAGAAATATCTTTGGGCGATCTTTGTTTAGATAACGCCAACATACATGCTCTAACAACATTGTAAGGATTTGACGAACCAATTGATTTAGCAACAATATCTTGCATTCCTAACATTTCACATATAACTCGAATAGCTCCTCCAGCAATAATTCCTGTTCCTGCGGGAGCACTTCTAAGAAGAACTTTTCCAGATCCACTTTTTCCATAAGTGTCATGATGTATTGTTCTTCCTTCTCTTAATGGAACTTTAACTAGTGAACTTTTTGCCTCTTCCGAAGCTTTTTTAATTGCATCTGGGACTTGCTTTGCTTTGCCGTGTCCATAACCTACTAAACCTTTTTGATTTCCAATAACAACTAGCGCTGCAAATCCAAATCTTCTTCCACCTTTTACTACTTTAGTAATTCGGTTAATTGCTACTAATTTTTCTTTAAGTTCTGATTGAGTATTCATAAATTAAAACTTTAACCCTTCTTTTCTTGCAGAGTCTGCTACAGCTTTAATGCGACCATGATACTTATATCTACCTCTGTCAAAATAAACTTCTTTAATTCCTTTTTCTAAAGCTCTTTTTGCTACTAGTTTTCCAACCTCTACTGATGATTCCATTTTTTTCTTCTTATCCATAACTTTTTCAACTGAAGACGCTGAAACTAGAGTTTGATTTTTAACATCATCAATAACTTGTGCATAAATGTTTTTTAAAGATCTAAAAACAGTAAGACGCAATCCTGTAGGATTGTGTTTTTTCATTTTTCCTCTAATTCTACTCTGTCTTTTAATTTCGTTAGCCATATTTATTTCTTTTTTCCTTCTTTTCTTAAAACAAATTGATCAGAAGAAGTTATTCCTTTTCCTTTGTAAGGCTCTACTGGTTTTAAAAATTTAATATCAGCGCACACTTTACCTACTAATTCTTTATCAATTCCTTTTACTTTTATAGCCGTTTGTTTATCAATCGCAACTTCAATACCTTCTGGGATATCATAATGAACGTCGTGGCTAAAACCTAATTGAAAAATAATTTTTTTACCTTGTAATGAAGCTCTAAAACCAACGCCAGTAAGTTTTAAGTCTTTCTCAAATCCTTTTGATACTCCAATAATACCATTGTTAATTAAACTTCTATGTAATCCCCAGGTAAGCTTATTTGCATTTTTTTTATCTACAGGTTCAAGGAAAACTTTATTATCGGCAACTGTCACTTTTAAAACACTTTGGTCTACTATTAGTTCTTTTTTACTTTTAGCGCCTTGAATAATAACTTTATTATTCTCAACTTTAACAGTAACTCCAGATGGTAATATAATAGGTTTTTTTCCAATTTTTGACATATTTTAAGAAACCTTACAAAGGACCTCCCCGCCAAGTTTTTTTTCTCTAGCCTCATTGTCAGAAATAATTCCTTTTGAAGTAGAAATTATAGATATTCCTAATCCATTTTGTATTTTTTTGATACTATCTGATCTAGAGTAAATTCTTCTTCCTGGTTTTGAAACTCTTTCGATCTCTTTAATAACTGGATCACCGTACATATATTTTAAATTAATCACTATTGTTTCAAAACTTTTGTCTTTAAAAGTTGTATATTCTTGAATAAATCCTTCTTTGTAAAGAACATCTAAAA
>SHWR01000060.1 GCA_009693745.1 Candidatus Fonsibacter sp. | reverse complement strand
TTATAAAGTTCTTTTGAATTTTCTAAAAAATACACTTGTAGTGAGAAAATTAAATAAGTAGGTAAAATAAAAGCTAAAGTAATAATTAGAAATATTACAAATAGTTTTCCAGAAACATCATTAAATTCTTTTCCAGATAAAATGCTAATTGATAAATTCAAGGATATTTTCGGTAAAATTAAAATTACTTTAAAAGTTAAATAAATAGTTGGGATTAATAACAAAACTAGATATCTAGTATCTGCACCAAATAAATTACTTATACTATTACGATCTAAATAAAATTTCAAAAATACAGGACTTAATGCAAAAGAGGAGATTAAAGCGCTATAAAATAAATATTTAATATTTGTTAAATCAAATATTTTAAATAAAGGATTAGACAAAGTTTGATTTAAAATAATATCTCTATGAACTTTATATCCGATCGTACTAATAACTAAACCCATAAGAGCAAAAATAATAAAAATTGTAAATTTAGTTGCGATATTTTCTAAAACTAAAAAATATAATCCATTAAAAATTATTGTAAGAAATAAAACTGTAAAAAAACTCTCTCTAAATATTTTTTTAGTATCTTTAAATACATAAGAAAAAGATTTAGAAATTACTTCAATTATACTAAGATTGTCATTCATATTTTTGGCGGAGAGAGGGGGATTCGAACCCCCGATACGACTTTTCAATCGTATAACGGTTTAGCAAACCGCCGCCTTCAGCCTCTCGGCCACCTCTCCTCACTTAAAGGCAAATATTTAAGCCATTAATTTTATATTACAAGTTTAACTATAAGGAAAAAAGTTGAATAATTATTTAAATATCAATAATAACCACGCTTATGAAAAAAATTATAATCATACTTTCCATAATATTTTTTAGTCAAAGCTTATTATTTGCTCAAACTGAAAAAAAAACTACTACTTCTGATGTTAGAAAATCGTCAAAATCTGGGATCTGTTATGCTCCAAGTTCTAAATCTTATAAAAAAGTAAAAGAATTTACTGCATACAAAACTTTAGATGAATGTGTGACAGCTGGCGGAAGATTACCAAAAGCAGCGGCCAAGAAAAAAGCAGCTTAATTAAAATTTAAGTGAATTCAATTCATTGGATTTATCTTATTACAGCAGGTTTTTTTGAAATTGGTTGGCCATTAGGACTTAAATTAGCAGCAACTCCTTCTTTTAAAATATTAGGACCAATAATTTCTATTGCCTCTATGGCAGTAAGTGGAATTTTATTATGGTTATCTCTTAAAGGTATACCAATAGGAACTGCTTACGCTGTATGGACTGGAATTGGTGCTGTTGGGACTTTTATTATTGGAGTTGTATTTTTTAATGACCCATCAATTCTTTTAAGATGGATTGGAGTATCTTTGATAGTTCTTGGAGTTATATTTCTTAAAACTGCTTAATATTACTTTTATTTAAAACTTTTGTGCTCTTTTACGTTCGTGTTCAAGTAAGAATCTTTTTCTTATACGAATAGATTTTGGTGTAACCTCAACAAGCTCATCATCATTAATAAACTGAAGTGAATATTCTAAAGTTGTTTTAATAGGAGGAACAATAACTAAAGCTTCATCAGCAGTAACTGATCTTACATTTGATACTTTTTTTCCAATTAATGGATTAACTACTAAATCGTTGTCCCTGTTATGTATTCCAATAACTTGTCCAGCGTAAACCTCGTCTCCATGCGATATAAAGAAACGTCCTCGATCTTGAAGATGGAATATTGCATAAGTAACTGCTTTTCCTTGATCTTTTGAAATTAAAACACCATTATTTCTTTCTCCTAATGCTTGTTTAATCTTAGAACCGTAATGATCAAAGGAATGATACATTAATCCAGTTCCAGAAGTGGTTGATAAAAAATCTGAACGGAAGCCAATTAAACCTCGTGTCGGAATAATATAATCTAATCGAACTCTACCTCTGCTATCGGAGATCATATTTTTTAAATCCCCTTTTCTTTCACCAAGTTTTTCCATAATTTTACCTTGATGTTGCTCTTCAATATCAATTGTTAAAGCCTCAAATGGTTCCTGATCTTGGCCATTTACTTTTTTAATAATTACTTCAGGTCTTGAAATTGCAAGTTCATAGCCCTCTCTTCTCATGTTCTCGATTAAAATTGATAAATGCAATTCTCCTCTTCCTGAGACTCTGTATTTATCTGGGCTTTCAGTTTCAGAAACTCGAAGTGCAACGTTATGAATAAGTTCTTTGTCTAATCTGTCTTTAATATATCTTGTTGTAACATATTTTCCTTCTTTACCTGCAAATGGAGATGTGTTGACTTGAAAAGTCATACTAATTGTAGGCTCGTCAACAATAAGCGGGGGAAGCACTTCTACTTGTCTTGGATCGCAAACTGTATCGGAAATTTTAACTCCATCAATTCCAGAAAACATTATAATTTCTCCTGCTGATGCTTCTTGTTTTTCAATTCTTGCTAAACCTAAAAATCCTAAAATTTGTAAAATTTTTCCGTTCTTAATTTTTCCTTCTTTATTAATAATTGAAACGTTATCATTTACTTTAATAGTCCCTCTTTGAATTCTACCAATGCCAATAACACCAACATAACTTGAGTAATCAAGAGAACTAACTTGCATTCTAAAAGGTCCTTCAAGATCAACTTTTGGATGTGGAACGTTATCAATGATACATTGAAATAATACATTCATATTGTGTTCAGTTTTTTTTGGTTCTTTTGCTGCCCATCCTTGAATTGCCGATGTATAAACAATTGGAAAATCTAATTGCTCAGAAGTTGCTCCTAATTTATCAAATAAATCAAAAGTTTGATCTAAAGCCCAATCAGGTCTTGCTCCGTCTCTATCTACTTTATTAATTACTACAATTGGACGAAGTCCAAGTTTTAAAGCTTTAGATGTTACAAATCTAGTTTGTGGCATTGGTCCATCTACTGCATCTACAAGAAGTAGAACAGAATCTACCATGGAAAGACCGCGCTCTACTTCACCGCCAAAGTCAGCGTGACCAGGAGTGTCAATAATATTTATTTGATGACCATTCCAAGTTAGAGAAGTATTTTTTGCAAGAATTGTAATGCCTCTTTCTTTTTCAATTTCATTAGAATCCATAATTCGCTCTTCGGTCATTTCCGATGCTTTTAATGTTCCAGAAACTCTTAATAGCTTGTCTAAAAGTGTTGTTTTGCCGTGATCGACGTGCGCAATGATTGCAATGTTACGAATTTTTTTAATATCTATTGCCATGAAGAGTGACTATCTAGACTAGAATTGCATTTATTCAACTAAAATATGGTTATTTTAATCATCATCAGAAAAGTAAATTCTTTGATTTAGTTGTTTTCTAGAGTTCTCAAATTTTTTTCGATGCTTGATACTTTGATTATGTGTTCTTTTTCTCCATAATTTAAAGGAACTTTCACTTAAATTTTTTCTCATTATTTTTATAACTTCAGATTCAGATCTTCCTGTTCTTTCTTTAATATCTTCAAAAGTAATTCGATCTGCCCAAGCAGCCCAAATAATCCAAGAAATAGAATTTTTATCTTGTGGTTCTGGATTCGCAGTTCGTGTAACAGGTCGAAAACCCTTCTTCATTTATTTATGTGACTTTAAAAAATTAATCATGGTATTTGAATCGCTTACATCAAACTTACCATCTTCATCAACAAACATTTTTTCAATTATTTTATTTTTAACATAGATCGAATATCTTTTTGAACGCTGACCCATGCCAGCAGCAGATCTGTCTGTGATCATTGCCATAGCTCTAGTAAACTCTAAATTAGCATCTGGTAACATTTTAACTTTTTTAAGATCTAAATTTTTAGACCAAGCTTTCATTACAAATGGATCATTCGCGCTTAAACAATAAACTTCATCAATCCCTAATTTTTTTAATTCATCATAATTTAATTCATAACCCGGAAGATGATAATCATTACAAGTAGGAGTAAAAGCTCCTGGTAGAGCAAATAAAACTATATTTTTATTTTTAAAAATTTCTTCAGAAGTAATTGTAATAAAGTCTTTTTCAGGACGAATTACAAATTTGACATTTGGGATTTGTTTACTCATGCAGAAGCTCTTTGTAATGAATTTGATTTTATTTTGCCACTTGTCTTTTGTGAAGCTCTCATTCTGAAACTAAATTTTTGTTTATCTGTTAATTTATCAAAACAATTTGGGCAGCTTACATCTTTTTCATATTTTGGTGAGATTATATCTTTCTTTTTCATAGGCATTCTACAACCTGCACAAATTAAATAATTGCCTTTTTTAGAATTATTAACAACAGTAACTCTTTCATCAAAAACGAAACATTCACCTTTCCATAAAGAATTTTTTTTGGGAACGTTGTTTAGATAATTTAAAATTCCACCTTTTAATTGATAAACATTCTTAAATCCTCTTTTAAAGAGATAGCTCGCAGCTTTTTCACAACGAATTCCCCCTGTGCAAAACATTGCAATTTTTTTATTTTTGTCGTCAGAAAGTCTCTCAAAATATTCTGGAAATTTTCTAAAATCATTAATTTTTGGATTTATCGCCTTTTCGAAAGTGCCAATATCATTTTCGAAAGATTTTCTGACGTCAATAACAGTTACATCATTTGATAAAATTAATTTATTCCAATCATTAGGTTCAATTCTATTTTGGGATTTATATTTATCATCATTAAACAACTCATTTAATGGAACTACTTCATTTTTAACTTTGATTTTTGCTCTTTTAAATGGAACAAAATCAACATCACAAATGTTAATAGTGTCGAACACTTTGAATGAAAATTTTTCTTTTAAGAATTTAGTTAATAAATCAACATTAGATTGTTTTCCTGACACACTGCCATTAATTCCTTCTAAAGAAAAAATAATGCTACCTTTTAATTTATTATCAATAAGAAATTTTCTAAAAGTAAATTTATTATCAGCAGGATTTTTAATTTTAACAAATTTATAAAAACTAATTAATTTTAACATTTTATAACTTTCTGCAAATAGTCATGCCGTCTGCTATAGGTAATATCATATTTTCTGTTCCTTTAAAGTCTTTAACAAATTTGTTAAATTCTCTAATAGAATTTGTCTGTTCATCAATAATATTCTGGTCAACAACTTTTCCTTTCCAAAGAGTATTATCAACAATAATAATTCCATCTTTTTCTAGAAGCTCGACTGATTTTAAAAAATAATTTTTATAATTTTTTTTATCTGCGTCGATAAAAATTAAATCAAAAATTTTATCTTGATTAATAAATTCTTCCATTGTTTCTAATGCTGGTGCTAAAATAAAATCAATTTTTTTACTAACGCTATGTTTGCTCCAATACTTCTTAGCAATATCAGTATTTTTTTTATCAATATCTAAACTAACGATAGATCCATTCTCTGGGAGTGCTAAAGCCATAGTTAATGCGCTATAACCTGTGAAGGTTCCAATTTCTAAACAATTCTGAATATTTGAACTTTTAATAATAAACTGAAGTAAGGCTCCTTGATCCGGACTGATCTGCATTGTTGCTGCATTACCAAGATTATTTTCTGTGTATTCTCGAAGTTCTTTTTGCAAAGGGTGTTCATTGATACCAATATTTAAAAGATACTGGTTCAATGCAGCTGAATTTTTAATCGACTTAAACACTTTATGAAAGTTTTTTCTTTAAAATATCATTAACTAACGCAGGATTAGCCTTGCCTTTTGACTCTTTAATTACAGTTCCTACAAAAAAACCAAATAATTTATCTTTGCCAGATTTATATTCAGTAACTTTGTCAGAATTATCTTTTAATACTTTCTCAATAATTTTCTCTAATTCATCAACATTACTCTCTTGAATAAGCCCCTTTTCTTCAACAATAACTTTTGGATCTCTATTGTCATTAATCATTAATTCAA
>SHWR01000059.1 GCA_009693745.1 Candidatus Fonsibacter sp. | reverse complement strand
GCTTGAGAGCATGATTGAAAATAATAAACCCACACGAGCTGAAATTAATGATGTTGGAACTGCAATATTTCAAGGTACGGATGTGGTGATGTTATCTGCTGAAACAGCTGTTGGAAAATATCCCTTGCAAGCAGTGCAGGCCATGAAGAAAACTATTGTTTCAACTGAAAAATATAAAAAAGAAAATATTACTGCATTTAAAAGTAATACTAAAATTAATAATGATCCCGTTAAAGCAATTGCCCTTGCAATTAAAGATATTGCTTACAATATTAAAGTTGAGGCTATCATTGGTTTTTCGGTCACTGGTAATACTGCAAAGTTAGTTTCGGCTATAAGACCCTCTGCAAAAATTATAACAATCTCGCCGCATATTAATATCTCGAGACAGTTGTCATTACTCTGGGGCATTACTTCCATTACTAATAGCGATGCAAAAAACTGGTTACAGATGATGGAAATTTCAAAAAAAATTATTAAAACTCGAAAATTAACTAAGATCGGTGGTTATGCTATTATCACTGCGGGTTTACCATTTGGTAAATCTAAGATGACAAACACGATAAGACTTTATCAATTAGGAAGAAGCTAGTGCAAAAAACTCTGATTGTTATTGGAGTATTGATTAGTATTTTTTTTTCAGAAAATTTAACTGCTGCTGAACCGTTGGAGTGTCTTAAGGATGCAAAGGCTCCTGAGATTATTAAGAATGAAAGAGGTTTTTATATTTTAAACGGAAAACCTTTGAACTTTGATCCCTGTCATAGCTCAGTCAGATTTAAAGTTCCATCATCAAATGCAAAGCCACCATTGTTAATTTTTGTCCATGGTTCAGGCGGATTTAACGACAATATGAGAGCTTTTAATTTATTTTATGAAAATGGTTTTTCAGTACTTGGTTATGATGCGTTCGAACCTAATGGAATTTTACAAAATATGAAAAGCTCTGTTACCAATTCACAAAGACAAGAAATGATTTTTGCTGCAACGGTTGGAGCCATGGAGTGGGCATTAAAACAAAAAGATATCGATACTAAAAGAATTTATCTTTATGGAATATCTAATGGCGCAACGGTGGTTGTAAATCTTGCAGCGATGTATGATAAAAATAAAATTAAAGCAATTTTTTCAGAAGCTCCAGCACATGCTGGAATGGGAATGCCGGATGATATTAAAGTTCCACTAGTTTTAATTTTTGGCAAAGAAGATACCTATGGAACCCCTGCTAATAATCCAGGGCTTCGTTGGTTACATAATGGACCCTGTAGATTTAATGTCTACATTCCTGAGGCACCTAAAGGAAATTCTTATAATTGTAATATAAATTCATCTACCAATTTAAATGGAGAAAGTCATCTTGCTTGGTATGAAAAACAAAAGAATAAAAAAAAAGATGTTCAAATTTGGTTTTATGATGAAGCCGCTCATGGAATTTTTAATGGTGAGCTTAGACAGCAAACAAGAAGCACTCCTGATGGAGGTAGATTTAACGCTCCTGAAGGTGCAAAAAGTGAGGTAAAAGTGAAATACCTAAATGACTTATTAACGTATATAAATAATAATAAATAAAATTATCATTATGCAAAAAGCACTTATCATAATTGGTATTTTAGTATTTCTAGTTGGATTATTCTGGCCACTTGCAAAAGAACTTCCACTTGGCAGATTACCAGGAGATATTAGTGTTAAGGGCGAGAAATATTCTTTCTACTTTCCAATTGTTACATGTATCGTCATTTCAATAATTGTCTCATTATTCTTTAAATTTTTTAAATAAAATATATAGTTAATTTATGAAAAAAATTTTATTAAGTATCTCAATTATATTATTCACGACTACCTTAGCACTATCAGCAATGCATCATGATGCTCATAAAAATCATGGCAACATGCCTTTTCAAAAGGCTATGGATAAAATGCATAAAGATATGATGATTAAGTCTTCAGGAAATATCGATATTGATTTTTTAAAAGGCATGATCCCACATCATCAAGGTGCCATCGATATGTCTGAAGAATTAATTAAAAAATCAAAAGATCCTGAACTTAAAGTCTTTGCACAAAAAATTATCGATGCTCAAAAAGCTGAGATAAAACAAATGCAAGATTGGTTAAAAAAGAAAGAGAAAAAGTAAATAAAAATTTTAGATAGTTATTTTTTTAAGATCCTCTTCCTTCCATATAATGATTAAGCCAACCACCTGGCGTTCTACGAAAATGTGCTAGGGTTTTAAATTTCTTATTGTTTTCAAGAAATTCATTGAAAAGATAACTACAGTTCTCAGATAAATCTTCTTTATTTTTCATCTAATAAAAACTTATATTAATAAGTCAGTGTAAACTAATTAAGTATATTTATTAGATATAATTCCTTAAGTAATTCCTATGTAAATTCCGAGTGCAAATGCGGTGTCTACTAGACTTTCGTTCTGATCAACTAATTTATAAGTATTAATTCCGTCCTCAATTGCAACGTCGACAACTCCTCTATTTTGCCATGCAACCATTCGATTAAATTTTCCTTTAGCTAATAAATCAACAGCATAAACTCCAAACGCACTTGCTAAAATTCGATCATTTGCATTAGGTCGCGCACCTCTTTGTACATGTCCTAATGTAGTAACTCTGCATTCAATGTCTGTTTTTTTTATTATTTGTGTTGCAAGATAATCTCCAATTCCACCTAATCTTTTTTCGCCATCTGCGTATTTATTCATATACGTTTCACCATTTTCGGTTTTAACTCCTTCGGCCACAACAATTAAAGAGTGTCGAATATTATGCTTCTTCATCTCATTTAATTTTTTGATAATTCCATCGATAGCGTATGGAAGTTCTGGAATTAAAATTACATCAGCTCCACCTGCAATTCCTGCATTAAGAGCAATATGTCCCGCATCTCTTCCCATCACTTCTAAAATCATGGCACGGTGATGACTCGCTGCTGTTGCTTGTAAATTATCTAAGGCCTCAACTGCCACAGCAACTGCTGTATTAAATCCTATGGAGCTTTCTGTAGCACCCACGTCATTATCAATAGTTTTTGGGATTGTGACGATGTTTAACTTTCCCCTGTCTGCTAATTTTTTAAATATCTTCATGCTGCCATCGCCACCAATGACAATCAGACCATCAAGTTTTAATAATTTGTAACCTTCGATGATTTTATCGGATAGATCAGAATATTTTCCGTCATCGCCTTTAAAATTAAAAGGATCTCCTCTGTTTGTTGTTCCTAAAAATGTACCGCCTTCTCTAAATAAAGATCCACTCACAGTTGGATAATTCAATTCAATAAAATCAACTGGTCTTTTAGTTAGCCCTAAACTACCATCTTTAATTCCAATAACTTCCATTTCATATTTTTGAGCTCTGTAAAAAATAGAACGTATTGCAGCATTAAGACCTGCGCAATCTCCACCTGACGTTAAAATGCCAATTTTTCTCATGGCGTTATAATATACGTAGTTATGAAAAATTGAAAAACTTAACTAATCAGTCCCAACAAGTTGAGACAAAACCAGTTACATTGTTTTTATTATCAATTGTAAATTTTCTCTGACAATCAAAAATAGTGCCTTTTACCTCATAAACATGAATGGTCAGATTATTTTCAGATAGAATTTGGGTTGGTTTGCCTAGTGTTGAATTTAAGTTAGCAGAAGATTTATTTAAAAAAGTTGAAAGATAAGCATTCTCTTTATCAGCTTTTTGTGCGGCTTTTTCAGAAACAATAGCGCATGAATAAACTGAGAAAATTAGAGTTAAAAATACAAAATATTTTTTAATCATTTAGAATCTTATAAAAAGAATTTGTGTCTAAAGTAAGTTATAAAATAATGAATAACAATAATAATATTAATTAGTTAGATTTTTTTATAAACTCGTAGTATAATTAGATATTAACTAATAAATAAATAATAATAATGAAAAAAATACTAGTATTAATAGTAAGTATGTTTTTGGTAACTACATCTGCTTATGCAAAAGTATGTCCAAAATTAATAGCGCAGTTTGATGCTGATGTTAAAACAACGAAAGCAAAAGCTGACGATGTTACAAAAGCAAAAAAATTAAGAGCTGATGGTGAAAAACTTCACAATGATAAAACTCATGACAAATCAGAAGCGGCTCTTCGCGATGCTTTAAAATTAATTGGATCTAAAGTTACAAACTAATAATTAATCTTCTAATTATTCTCAAAGCGGGCAAACATTTATGCCCGCTTTGAAATCTTCACAAATCACAATAAATCTTAAATCAATGGATTTATTCTTTTCTAATATAAAAAAAATTTTTATAACAACTTTGGTTTTTGTGATTATTTTAGCATCCGTTGCTGACGCTAAAAAAAGACAGCCTGTAACTGCTACGAGTTGGTTGGTTGCGGACGGCGATGGTAAAATTATAAAAAGTGTTAATCATGATGATCTTCATAGTATTGCAAGTATTACAAAATTAATGACCGCCATGGTGGTTCTTGATGCCAATCAAGATTTAAATGTAAGAATTGAAAAATTTACAAGACAGCAACATTTACAACTTGCTCTTATTAGATCTAATAATCATTCAGCGGATTTATTATGTGAAAATTATCCAGGCGGCACCGAGGCTTGTGTGGATGCCATGAATGCAAAGGCTATTAAACTTGGAATGAAAGACACTTCATTCGTGGATGCTTCAGGAATTAATAATGATAACGTTAGTACTTCAAAAAGTTTAGTGAAGTTAGTGCTTGCTGCACAACACTATCCACTCATTGTTAAATCTTCACAAACTTCTTTAATGAAAATTAAATTAAAAAATACATATCTATCATTTAAAAATACCAATCCGTTAGTTGGTAAACATCAAAAGTTTTTGGTTAGCAAAACGGGTTACATTAGAGTTGCGGGAGGTTGCATTGCACTATTGATGGAAACAGACAAAGGTAAACGAGCGATTATTATTCTAGGAAGCAAAAATACGCACACGCGTATTCCAGAAGTAAAATATTTAGTTAGAAATTATTAATAAATTACTGATGGTAAAAAAATATTTGTTAAAATTAATTATATTTTTTCTGTTCCTATTTACATATTCAGCTAAATCAGCTGAATGTTAAGATGATAGAATAACTCTCATTACAGTAAAAAAGAATGTTTAACTATCAATCCTTTTTGGAAAAGTCCTGAAACTAAAATTCCTTCGCTAAACTAAATACTAAATAATCTCTATTACGATTTAGAGCGCTTTCAGTGTGCTTTCTGTCTGCGTCGATATAGCTAAGAGTGAAATCTGTGTCCATAAAAGATTTACTAAGAGAAAGTGTTTTAATTTCTCGATCATTTTGTTGCTCCCCATAAGAAGCTGATACAGATAAAAGATCAAAATCATAACCTACTTTAATCTCTTTATAATTTTTGTCTTTTATGCCCTTTGTTTCAGTTTTAGCTCCGCCCGTATCATTGACTGTATAAAGAAGTCCTATTGAATAAGCTGCTTTTTCAGGCTGAAAAGTTAAACCGTAAACAAAATCAACATCATTGTTTTGATTGTTTTTTCTATTCCCGTGTTTAAGAGTTTCTGCAAGACCAATTTCAAAAGTGAAATCTGCAATATCTTTAGTAAAGCCTATTTTCCTTGCATCCTCTCTTGAATAATTATCTCCAGTTGCAGAAATCGTAGAGTAGCCAGCATAAAAATCAACAAATCCAAAAGATCTCTCAAATGTTGCGCTTAATGAATAAGCTGGTCGGTCTGAATTTTCATCAAACCCTTTTGATACATACTGACTCTGAACTCCTGCTCCAAATAAAAGCTCTCCACCTAAAATTTCAAGATGCTTATGTTCAGGAGCTGAATATGCAGGAACTGTTAAAAACGATAAAAATACTGATGTAGTTAATAATTTTTTAAATTTGTTCATATTTTTTTTATTGTTATAATATAACATTTC
>SHWR01000058.1 GCA_009693745.1 Candidatus Fonsibacter sp. | reverse complement strand
TTTAATGAAAATTAAATTAAAAAATACATATCTATCATTTAAAAATACCAATCCGTTAGTTGGTAAACATCAAAAGTTTTTGGTTAGCAAAACGGGTTACATTAGAGTTGCGGGAGGTTGCATTGCACTATTAATGGAAACAGATAAAGGTAAACGAGCGATTATTATTCTAGGAAGCAAAAATACGCACACGCGTATTCCAGAAATAAAATATTTAGTTAAAAATTTTAAGTAAAATTCTATTTAACAACTTTCCAGAGATTATTTAAATTATCACCCAATTTATCACCTAGCTTTTCATCTTTTGCATAAAAATATAAAGGTTTTCCACTTTTAGTTGTCCACTGCAATGTGCCATCATTTCTCGTAATTACTTTAAATTTTCCATGACCGTGTGATTTTTCTTTTTCGGTTAAACTAAAAGGAGGCCAATTTTTAGCACATTGATCATTGCATTCTGATTTACCGCTACCCTCTGAATCTTTATCAAAAACATATAGAGTCATATTATTATTTGTTGAAATAAGTGTGCCGTCTTTAATTTTAGCAGGATCTCTCACATAGGATGGATTGGAGAACAAAGTAAAGATGCTAAATAAAATTAAAAATTTTAAACTTAATTTTTTCATTTAACTAAAATTCCCTACTCACACTTAAAACTAAATAATCTCTATTTCGATTTACCGCGCTTTCCGTATGTTTTCTATCTACATTGCTGTAAGTTAGAGTGAAATCAGTTTCCATAAACGATTTGTTAAGAGCAAGTGTTTTAATATCTCGATCATTTTGCTGTTCACCATAAGAAACTGATGCGGTTAAAACTTTAAAGTCATAACTTGCATTAATTTCTTTATAATTTTTATCTTTTATTCCACGCGTATCAGTTTTGCTGCCGCCAGTATCATTAACTGTGTAAACAAGGCCTACCGAGTAAGGAGCTTTTTCAGGTTAAAAAGTTAATTTATAAATAAAATCCACATCATTATTTTGATTACTTTTACTATCTCCCTTTTTAAGAGTTTCTGATAAACCGACCTCAGCAGTAATTGAATCAATTTTTTTGGTAATTCCTAAAAATCTTGCATCTTCCATAGAGTAATTATTTCCTGTTGCTGAGATTGTTGAATAACCAATATAAAAATCAACTACTCCTAAAGACTTTTCAAATGTTGCCGACAGAGAATATGCAGGTCGATCGGAATTTTCATCTGCTCCCTTTGATATATACTGACTATGAAATCCTGCCTTTATCGCAAGCTCACCTCCAAAAACATCATAGTGTGAATGGGCGGTGGTAGTTGCAAAACCTAATATTGAAGTAGATATAATTAATTTCTTAAGTTTATTCATTTTATTTTTCCTTAATGGTTATGTTTTTTTTCTAAGTCTTTTTTAATGTCGTCATGATCGCCAACAACAATGTGGTGCTTAGATTTAACCACATATTTTTCAAGTAAAGAGATAAATATAAAAGGAGTTATTCCCCCAAGTAAAATCCCAAACGTCATGGGACGGATACTTGGATCAACTATGGATGAAATAAGATCGGTTACAACATGTGCAATCATTGCACCAAATAATCCTGCAATATAACCGTTCGAGACAACTTTTATAATTCTATTCAGGCTCCAGCCGGTATAATAACCAACCACTAATAAGCCAGTATGAACAATACCAAAAATAAATCCTCGTACATTTACAAAATCTTCAGGAATAAAATCTAGAGAAAAATGTTCATGCGGATTAGCTTGGGCAAAAGCAATTGATTGATTAAATAAAATTATTAAAAAAATTATTAACGTTTTTTTCATTTATGTTCTTTTGTTAAATCTTTTTGAATATCTTCATGATCACCAACCATGATGTGGTGTTTTGATTTTGATACATACTTTTCAAGAAAAGGAATAAATAGAAGAGGAATAAGCCCCCCAGTAACAATACCAAAAGTTGCTGAACGCATGTGCGGATCTGCTAATGATGCTATTAGATCTGCAAAAACATGGGCAAGAATTGCGCCAAAAATTCCTGCAATATAACCATTAGATATTAATTTAAGCGCTCGGTTAATACTCCATCCAGAATAATAACCAATAATAATAAGTCCTGAATGAATAAGACCAAAAACATAGCCTTTTAGAATTTCACGATCTTGTAAATATTCAAAATGCTCTAAGAAGTGTTCCATTTAATTACAAGATTTACAAGTTGAAGAAACTTCCATTTGAAAGTTCTGAAATTGAAAGTTAGCTTTTGTTTTAATGCTAGATAATAACTTACCAAAAGTATTAACCTCTAACTCTTCAGTTTTTCCACAATCATTACAGATAACTAGTACTGGATTGTGATTGTGATTATGTTTATGATCGCCATCTTTGCACAGTAAAAAGCTTTTGTTCTGGTTGGATTTGTGAATTTTGCCTTGTGTTTGTAAATTTTTAAGAGATCTATAAACAGACATAGGCTGAATTTTTTTTAACTTTTGTAGTTTGCTTAAAATTTCATAAGCCGTCAGTGGTTTTGTGTTATTTTTAATAATATTTAGGACTAAATCGTCATTATGTAACATACGTTATGTTATAACATAACAAATTACTAAAATGCAAGTATAATTTTTAAATCTTTATTGTCATATAAGTGTAATAAATTTTTGATAAAACTAGGTAATGATAAATGTTTTATTTCTTTGCACTCACAACTCAGCAAGATCAGTTATTGCTGAAGTATTATTAAATACTTTGAGTAAAGGTAAGTTTATAGGATTTAGTGCGGGATCCTCTCCTAAAACAGATATCAATCCTATCGCAAAAGAAATTGCTGAAGAGATGCGCTATGACACTAAAAAACTTTATTCTAAAAGTTGGGATGAATTTGCAAAAGCAAATTCACCAAAGATGCATATAGTTATTACAGTTTGTGACAGCGCTGCAAAAGAAATGTGTCCTATTTGGCCAGGACATCCCTTGCAAGTTCATTGGAGATTTAAAGATCCCTCAGCTGTAGGGGGTGATAAAATGGAAAAACGAAAAGCATTTGATGCGCTAATTAAAACTAAAAAAAGATAAGAGGTTAATAATATCCATACACGGTAGATTGCAGTCTTAACAAAGGTTCTTTTTTTTGTAACTCGCATAACTTTGTTATTACAACAATTTATGGCTATGCATCCAATGCATTTATTACAAATCAGCTTGAATATTTATGTATCAGACATACCTATAGTCTATTCTGAAAAGGGATCTTTTGAGATGTTGAGCTATAGGATTTTCATTTACTTGGCTTTCGCCAATTAAATAAAACCTTAAATTTCTGCTTTAGGTCTTGTTATATGACCAACTACTTTACCGGCATTTACACCGTTTTTAATTCTGTAACCTGTTGTACCGTTTCCGTAAGTATCAACTGATTTCATATTACGGTTAATATTGTCGATATTCTTTTCCTTTTGCTTATTTTCAAAATTCTTGGCTATTAAACCTTTTAAACCTTCTAGCATTTTAGCTCCTTTTTCTATGTTAGTTACAAGCTATGCAAAAATTGCAAATCAGTTATGCAAATAATAGGTATATATGCGTTTAAGTCAATACCTAATAAAAGACCAATATTAATGGGTTTTTTTAAGGATAAAACTTAGTAATAATTAACGTTAATTATATTTTTGTTTGGTTCTTTAGAGTTAAACATCACCTCTTCGAACACCTTATCAATAATTGAATATAGGTTAAAATTTATAAATGAAAAAATATTTTAAAATTTTTTTTACTTTCCTTAAATTTGGTTTTTTAGCGTTTGGCGGTCCTGTTGCTCAAATCAACATGATCAGAGAAAAGTTAGTAAAAGTTGAAAAATGGGTTAATCAAAAAAGATTTAATAGAGCTTTATCTTTATACCAAGTACTTCCAGGCCCTGAAGCTCATGAGATGTGTGTGTATCTTGGCATGGTAAAAGCTGGGAGGCTTGGAGGATTTTTAGCAGGACTTGGTTTTATGTTACCAGGTTTTATTTTTATATTTATACTTGCATATTTTTATAAATTACTTGGCCCTGTAATATTGCTTCCATTATTTATCGGAGCAAAGCCTGCTGTTGCGGCTTTAATTATAAAAGCTTCACACAAAATATCTGAACATATTTTAATTAATAAAAAATTAATTTTAATTGGAATCTTATCTTTTGTTTTAACTTGGCTTGGATTAAATTTTTTAATTAATATTTTGATTTGTGGTACATGCTATTATTTATTCATTAAAAAAAATAATATTTTAGCAATTGCTATTGGGATTATAAGTTTATCTATTGCAGTAACAGGTTATTTAAATATTGAACTATTAAAATATTTTTCAACTTACCAATCAAATTCTAGTTTGTTATTAGAGGGTCTAAAAGCTGGATTACTTTCATTTGGTGGAGCCTACACTGCCTTACCATTTTTAAAATCTGGAATTGTTGGAAATTATGTAGATGTTACTGAAAATGTTTTTAATGACGGTATCGCTTTAACAGGTGTCTTGCCAACGCCTCTTTTAATGTTTGGAACGTTCTTAGGTTACATGGCAACGGGTGTAAATGGTGCAATAATTGTTACAATTGCAATCTTTTTGCCCGCTTTTTTATTTACTCTTGTTGGTCATAAATATTTCGAAAAAATACTAAAACATAAACCTTTGCATGGATTTTTAGACGGAGTATCTGCCGGAGTTGTTGGAATATTAATTATTACTGCAATTGACTTTTTAATTCCGATTATGAATTCAAGTATTTTTATAATATTTTTATTTTTATTGAGTCTTGGAATTCTCTATACATTTAAATCACGCTTTATTATGCCAATCGTAATTCTAGCTTCTACAATAATTGGTTATATATTTAGCTAATTAATAGTGGAATATTCCGTAAAAAAATAATTTATAAAGCAGCGCGAATAATCTTAATTTACCAATCTAAACAAAACTTCATTTCTCTTTAAAAACCAAGGCGTCCAAGGTGCATTATAACCAGCATAAATTGCATGGTCTTCAATCTTTAGTCCTTTTTCTTTTATATAATTTCTAATCTTCATCTCATTCTCTTTAATATTACTATCGCTAAATAATCCTGAAAAGGTGATTACAATAACTTTAAGGTCAGCATTATTTTTAATTTTTATACTTTGATCATTAGGCTGAGGAACATTTTGCAGATCAAATTTTTTAGGAACTACAAAAAAAATATTCCATTTATTATTGCCAGAACTTTTTTGCATAACCGGAACTGTCATTGAAATACTTTCTTTGTTTCTATTTTCACCGCTTATATATTTAAATAAAATTCTAAAACCTTTGCTGATTGCCTCTTCACGTTCACCATCGGTTTCAACTGAGGCTGTTAAGAAGTTTTTATATTGTCTTATCTCAAACTGTCCGTCCGTTTTTAAAACAGTATAGTCGTGTATTTTTGCCATACTTTTAAAGGTTTAAATTTTTTTCCAACTCTTCCATTCTTACCCCAAAGCACTAGAAGCATTTGCAGAATATGGTACGTTAATTAATTCAGATGAAGGAAAAATATATGAAAAGTTAATGAATTATTATGCACCAAGAACGAATGAGAGTTTTAAACAAATAGTAGAAGGATTAAAAAAATTATGACCGCCGAATTTATGCTTATTCATAGTCAGTACGAAGAAAAATTTAATAAAGGATTTACAACTATTGGACTTAGTGATGAATCTTTGAATGATTTAATATTTATAATGAAACAAGCAATTATAAATAATAAAGCAATAACCGAAGAAGAAGAAGCGGCATTTTTTGGTTCAGAAACAGACGAGAACAACAACCTATTAGATTTATAAGTTCATCAACCTTAATATTGTTGCAATTTATCAATTCTCTTGAACAAGGAATTATTTCCACTCAGGTTTAGTTTTTTCAAAAAAACTTTTTATTCCTATCTTTTTATTCTCACTATCTAGTAATTTATAAAAAGTCTGTCTTTCATCTTTTAATGAAGCATCTTTATTAATTAATCTTTTAATTTCAACTAAACTTGAAAGAGGTTTTTC
>SHWR01000010.1 GCA_009693745.1 Candidatus Fonsibacter sp. | reverse complement strand
CACTATACTCTCCAATAAATTTTGCAAGAAACCAGGTTTGCTTTTGTCCTTTATATTTACCATTCCAAATTTTTCCAAGTAGTTCATTAGGTAAATCATAAATAAACTCTTTCCCTGATTTTTTTATAATTTCAATTGATATAATTCCAGTTTCTTCTTTAAGTTCTCTTTTAGCAGCGCATTCAACATCTTCTTTATTATCAACGCCGCCCTGAGGCATTTGCCATGCCTTTGTACTATCAATCCTTTTTCCAATAAAAACTTTAGTTTCATGATTAAGAAGCATTATTCCAACACCTTTTCTATAAGGAAGGTTGGTTAAATCTTTCATGAAGTTTTTAAAAGTTTAAGAGCGTAAATTAATTGATTATCGTTTGTCGGATCATTTATCTTAAAATTATCTTTTTGTTGTTCAATTTTAATATCTGGCTGAACCCCAATTTCTTCAATTGTTTCTCCGCTTGGTAAGTAATATTTAGCTGTTGTTAATCTTAACCCACCACCATTAGACAGTGGCATAATAGATTGAACAGACCCTTTACCGAAAGATTTTTCACCAATAATAATTGCTCGTTTATGATCTTTTAAAGCTCCAGCTACTATCTCAGATGCAGAAGCTGATCCTTTATTAATAAGCACAATCAGGGGCTTTCCGCCAATTTCATCCCCTTTTTTAGAATTATAAACTTTTATATCTTTAGGATCCCTTCCCTTTGTAGATACAATTTCTCCACTCTCTAAAAATGCATCTGATATTTTAATTGCTTGTGAAAGAAGGCCGCCAGGATTATTTCTTAGATCTAAAATATAACCTGTTATATTTGACTTATTTCTATTTATTTCTCTAATCTTCTCTATTAATTCATCACCACTTTTTTCATTAAAAGATCTTAATCTTAAATAACCTACATTGTCTTTAACTTCAGAAACAACAGATTTAGTTTTAATTATTTCTCTAACTAATTTTACAATTATTGGTTCATCAACATCAATTCTTCTAATAGTTAATGTGATTGCTGTGCCACTTTTGCCACGCATAGTGTTTACCGCTTCATCTAAAGTTAAACCTTTGACCTGCTTGTTGTCTAATTTAATAATATAATCTCCTGATTTTATCCCGGCTTTATCAGCGGGCGTGTCATCAATTGGAGATATTACTTTTACAAGCCCAGACTCCATTGTAACTTCAATACCAAGACCACCAAATTCTCCTTTAGTTTCAGTATTCATACTCTTAAATGTCTTAGGACTCATATAAGATGAATAAGGATCTAAAGATTGAAGCATCCCATTAATTGCCCCATCAATGACTTCACCTTCATTAATTTGCTTAAAATATTCTTTATTTATTGTTTCAAGAATATCTCCAAACAAATCTAACTTTTCATAAAGAGCATCTTTTTTTTGTGAAAAAGCGTTTTGTGAAGATAAATTTAAAAATATAACTGTAAGTAATAAGTAAATTTTTTTCATTATTATTGTCTGTGGTAGGGATGGTTTAACATAATTGTAGCGCATCTGTAAATTTGTTCAGTTAGTATTACTCTGGCTAAAGAGTGCGTAAAAGTCAGTTTGCTCAGACATATCTCTTCAAAACTTTCTTTATTTAAGGAATTTGTGAAACCTTCTGGTTCTCCAATAATAAATAATGTCTCTTTAATAGTTGAATTAATTAGTTTCTTTAATTTTTTACTAAAGTTTTCAGTATTAAGATCTTGTCCATTTTCACTAAGAAATATAATTTTTTTTTCTTTTTTATTTTTAATTACATTTACAAGTTCTTTTTTTGAAATATGTTCGATTGCAAAATTAGTAATCCCACTACTTTTTAAACTTTTGAGTCTACTCTCATATCTTTTGCATAGCTCATTTTCTTCATCTTTATTTAGTCTACCTAAACAAAGAATTTTAATTTTCATTAAACAAAGATTTTTTGATTTGGAATGACATCTGCCCACATTTTTTCTAACTCATAATTTTTTCTCTGTTCATGGTGAAAAATGTGAATTATGATATCAATTGCATCTATTAGTTTCCAGTTATCACTATCTTTACCTTCAATTTTGCAACCCTTAATTCCCATTTTTTTTAATTCTTCAATTGTATTTTCAGAAACAGATTGAATATGCTTAGAAGATGTTCCGCTAGCGACTATCATATAATCAGCAATAGAACTTTTGTTTGCAAGATCAATAGTTGCGATATTTTTTGCTTTATTATTATCAAGAATTTTAATTATTTCTTTTAGAAGGGCTTCTTTTTTTTTACTTTGCATTAATTATTTTTTTTATTTTTGACGATGAAACATTCATACCTTTTGTGCTCAAAAAATACCATCTATGTTGCTTATCTTTTGAGACTAAGCTTAAAGATTTATATTTTTCTAGCTTTTTTGCAGCTATAGAATTTAATGATTTTATTGAGAATTCAGGCCTATTCATCACGATGATGGATAGTTTGTTTAAGATTTCATTGTATCTCTTCCACTGGTTAAATTTAATGAAGCTATCTGCACCCATAATAAAATAATATTTATGATCTACAGATTTATTAATTATATAACTTATATTATCAAATAAGAAATTTGATCCAGTTTTTTCTTCAGTATATTGAACTTTAATTATATTTTTATTTTTTTTTATAAACTCATTACATAATTTTATTCTACTAGAAATTTCGTTGAATGAACTATTCTTTTTTAAAGGATTTTTTTTTGTGATAAGCCATATAACTTTATTTAAATGAAATCTTTTAATTGCTTCTAATGAAATATTTAAATGCCCAATATGAGGGGGATCAAAAGTTCCACCAAGAATACCAATTTTCATTATAATTTAATCTAAAGATTAAGGTCTAATTTGCCCATTACCTTTTACTAGATATTTATAAGTTACTAGCTGCTCAAGTCCAACAGGGCCTCGAGGATGTAATTTATTTGTAGATATCCCTACTTCAGCTCCAAAGCCAAATTCATTTCCGTCTGCAAATTGAGTAGAAGCATTGTGCAAAACTATTGCGCTGTTAACTTTGGATAAGAATAATAAAGCATTTTTTTTATTATTGGTAACAATGCCATCTGTATGACGAGTTCCATATTTATTGATATGCTCAATCGCTTCGTCTACGCCATTTACAATCTTAACTGAAATTATAGAGTCTAGGTATTCTGTTTTCCAATCCTGTTCTGTTGCTAAAGAAATATTAGAATTCATATAATTTTTTTTGGTAATCTTATCACCAATAATTTTACATCCGCTTATACTTAGTAACTGTAAAATTGGTTTTAGATGAGTTTTTACACAAGCTTTATCAACCAATAAAGTTTCCGCAGCTCCACATATGCTAGTATTTCTCATTTTCGCATTGAGTGTAATTTTTTTTGCCATATTTAAATTTGCATATCTATCGATATAGACATGGCACAGTCCTTCTAGATGTCCAATAGTTGGAACGTTTGACATTTTTTCAATTTTTTTTACTAAGTTTTTTCCTCCCCTTGGAATAATAACGTCAATGAATCTTTCCATCTTTGAAAGCATATAATCAACTAATTTTCTATTTGTATTATTAATTAATTGAATACAATTTTCGTTAATATTATTTCTTCTTAAGGATCTTCTAAAATATTCTGAAATAACTTTATTTGTTTGAATAGCTTCGCTTCCACCCCTTAAAATAACTGCATTCCCAGATTTAAAACATAGAGTTGCAACATCTGAAGTAACGTTTGGTCTAGATTCATATATAACTCCAATAACACCAATAGGGACTGTATATTTATTAATTACCATTCCATTAGGCCTTTTCCATTTTGATATTATTTTTTGCGTTGGATCTTTGAGCCTGATTACTTCCTGTATAGACTTAATTATGTAGTTAATTTTATTGTCACTTAGAACTAATCGATCAATTAAATTTTTACTAAGACCTTTTCTACTTGCCTTTGAAATATCAATTCTATTTGCTTTTAATATATTTTTTTTATTTAATTTTAAATTTTTGCAAAAATCTGTAAGAACTTTATTTTTTTTCTTCTCATTTAATAGGGATAGATCTTTTGATGCATTTAAAGCATTAAATCCTATTTTATCTAAATAACTATTATTCATAAATTTACCCAGCTTGATAAACTAAATTATCTATATGAACTATTTCCCCTCTGCTAACATAACCTAAGATTTCTTTAATCTTATCAGTTTTAAATCCAATAATTTTTTTAGCATCTAAACTAGAGTAAGCACAGATGCCTGTTGCTATACGTTTGTTTTTTGAATTTATAATATAGATTGCGTCACCACGATTAAAATTCCCTTCAACTGCAGTTACACCTATTGGTAAAAGACTTTTGCCATTTTTCAGGGCCTTTTCAGCACCCTCATCAATCATTATCGAACCTTTAGTTGCAATTGAATTTAAGATCCATTGTTTTTTTGCATTCAAAGTTGATGATTGAGATTCAAATAGGGTATAATTTTTATTTTTAATAATATTTTTTATAGGATTATTAATCATTCCACTTGTTAAAATCATATCACAACCAGATTGCATGCAAATTTTTGCAGCTTTAATTTTAGTTATCATTCCACCGGTACCGTAAGAGCTAATACTTTCAGAGGCGAGCAACTCTATAGATTTATCAATTGTTGTTACTTTTTTAATTATTTTTGCGCTTTTATTTTTTTTTGGATCAGCAGAATAAAGACCATTTATGTCTGAGAGCATAATTAGGCAATTGGCGTTACATATTTGAGCAACTCGTGCCGCTAATCTGTCGTTATCACCATACCTTATTTCTGAAGTCGCAACTGTATCGTTCTCATTTACGATTGGTATTACAGACATTTTTAATAAGTTATTGATTGTTTCTTTAGCATTTAACGATCTTCTTCTTTCTTCTGTATCTTCTAAAGTAAGTAATATTTGAGAAATTTTAATTTTTTTCTTTTCGAATGCTTTTTTAAAAATATTAATTAATTCGATTTGACCGACGGCTGCTATTGCCTGAAATTGGCTTAGTTTTGTATTTTTTTTATTTATTTTTAACAAATCACAACCAAGAGCGATTGCACCAGAAGAGACAATAATAATTTGCTTATTTTTTCCTATTAAAAATTCAATATCTTCTATTAATTTATTAAACCAATTTTTTTTTATTTTATTTTTTCCGTCAACAATTAGACTAGAGCCTATTTTGATTACAATAGTTTTGTATTTTAAAATATCCATTTAGATAGCTCGCAATAAATTTTTTACATTAATATTTTTTTCAACAGATATATCATAAACTTTTTTTTTAATTTTTTTAGTAAAATTCATTATTTTTTCTTTCTTTTCTTTCTCGTCTACTAAATCAATCTTATTAAATACAATAAGTTCTCTCTTTTTTATTAATTCAGGGTTAAATTCTTTAAGTTCATTTCTAATAATCTTATATTTATCGACTAAATCATGCTCATTAATATCAATCATATGAATAATGCTTTTGCACCTTTCTATATGTTTTAAAAATTTATCACCTAGACCTGAGCCACTATGAGCACCCTCAATTAGACCCGGTATATCAGCAATAATTATTTCTTTATTATCAATAAAAACGACACCAAGATTTGGGTTCAGGGTTGTAAAAGGATAGTTAGCAATTTTTGGTCTGGCTCTTGTTGATATTGAGAGAAGACTAGATTTCCCAGCATTTGGAAAACCAATAATTCCAACATCAGCAATTAATTTTAATTCAAGCCAAACTATAAATTCTTCTCCTTTTTTTCCATAAGTAAATTTTCTTGGAGATCTATTAGTAGAACTTTTAAATTTTGAATTACCAAGACCACCTTGTCCACCTTTAGCTATTACATATTCCTGATCTTCTTTTATTAAATCAAATAATAATGTTTTTTTATCTTCCTCATATATTTGAGTTCCCACAGGTACTCTCAAAATTAGATCTTTCCCTGACAGTCCTCTCTTATTATTTCCAGAACCATTAGACCCATTCTGAGCTTTATGATGTTGTGCAAAACGATAATCAACCAAAGTATTCAAACCATTAACTGCTCTTACAATTATTGATCCTCCCTGGCCACCATCGCCTCCGTACGGTCCCCCAAATTCAATAAACTTTTCTCTCCGAAAAGCAACACAGCCATTTCCTCCGTCACCGGCCTTAATCATAACTCTAACTTGATCTAAAAATTTCATACAATCATATTATTGATTATTAATAAAAATCTCAGTTTAAAAGTAAACTGGGTTTATTGAGGAATTACTGAAATGTAAGTTCTTCCGAGTTTTTTTGTCTCGAATTTTACTACGCCGTTTACTTTAGAAAAAATAGTATGATCTTTTCCCATACCAACATTATCTCCAGGGAACATTTTTGTTCCTCTTTGTCTCATAATAATATTACCAGCTATTACAGATTGGCCACCGAATTTTTTAACGCCTAATCGCCTACCAGCACTATCGCGTCCATTTTTCGTCGATCCACCAGCTTTTTTTGTTGCCATTTTTTATTATCTATTTTTTTGCAGTTACTTCGGTTTCAGTCTTTTTTTCTGAAGTTTGTTTTTCTAAAGTTATATTTTTAGCTTCAGATAAAAGTTTTCCACTTTTACCATAAATTTTTAGAATTTTCACTATTGAAACATGTTGTCTATGCCCGCGTTTTCTTCTTGAATTTTGTCGTCTTCTTTTTTTAAAAATAATAACTTTATCGTTTCTTGCTTGTTTTAAAAGTTCCGCTTCAACATATGCCCCATCTATCATTGGAGAACCTATTTCAGTTGTTGTATTGTCCGCAGTTAAAAGAACTTCTTTGAAATCGAACTTTTTACCTGCTTCGTTATCAATCTTTTCAATTCTAATCGTATCATTAGCTGACACTTTATATTGTTTCCCGCCGGTTTTAATTACTGCAAAAGTCATATGTAATTTCTTTTAGGTCTGGGCAATATATATAGCCACCTTGGCTTGTCAAGATTGTGATTATGCCCAAGAGTATTGGTTTTTAGAAGTTATCTTTTAGATCTCTAATCTTCTTGAAAAAATCTACTTCATTTAGATCTTCAAATCCTAGTCTTTTTTTAAATTCTAAATTATCAAATTTTAGAAAAATATTTAATCTCATCTCATCACCTAAACTAGAAGGTACACTAGGTAATTTATTTTTGATATTATTGTTTATTTGATTATACTTTTCTTTTAATTCAGAATTATTCTTATCTATTTCCATACAAAATTTTAAATTATTAATTGTATATTCATGTCCACAAAATATTTTTGTCTTGGTTGGTAGCAACTTAATTTTTTTTAAAGAATCTACCATCTCTAAATAAGAACCTTCAAACAATCTTCCACAACCAAAAGAAAATAAAGTATCCCCCGTGAAAACTGATTCTTCATTTTTAAAATAATAGAATATATGACCAGATGTATGACCGGGAACATGTTCTACTAAAACGTCAGAGCCTTCAAAATTCCAAATCTGCTTATCACTTAAAAAGATATCAATTCCTGGAATTCTATTTTTATCTTTTTCAAAACCTAATATTTGAGAATTGAATTCTTTTTTAAGTTCTAGATTTCCGCCAATATGATCAGCATGATGATGGGTATTTAAAATATATTTTAGATTTAATTTATTTTTTTTTAAAAAATTTATAACAGGTACTGATTCTGAAGGGTCAATAACACATGCATTTTTAGTTTTTTTATTTTCAACCACATAAGAATAATTGTCATTTAGACAAGGAATAATATGAATATTCATAATTAAAGAATAATTAGTTTTTTTTACTAATTAAAAAAATACCAAACTCAGAACAAAGATTTTTTATTTCTAAATTTAAATTTGAAACTATAGAAGATTTCTCTCGAGTCACTGCGATTGATTTTATTATGTTAATCTTGTCAGAATGACACAAGTCAAAAAAATCTTTAATAGTACACATATGTAAATTAGGCGTATCATGCCATGTATTAGGTAGTGTTTTCGTAACTGGCATTCTTCCTTTAAGGAGCAAACTAAATCTAACTTTCCAATATCCAAAATTTGGAATAGAAACAATCGCATTTTTTCCTATTCTCAGAAGTTCATGCAAAACTTTTCTTGGCTTGTAAAAAGCTTGTAGCGTTTGTGTTAGAATAACATAATCAAAAGATTGATCTGGATAATTAATTAAATCTTTTTCGGCATCACCCTCAACAACAGATAGACCTTTACTTAGACTTTCTTTAACTTTTTCGTGATCAATTTCAATCCCTCTAGCATCAATTTTTTTTTCTTTTTTTAAGTGAAGAAGAATACTTCCATCACCGCAACCTACATCGAGAACTTTTGAAAATGGTTTTATAAAATCTATTACTATTTTTGACTCTAATTTCATTTAAATTAAAAACACTTTGAAGTGATTTTTACCTTTTTAGCTGTTATGTGCGCCCGCAATTCGATAAATCAGCGCAAACGATTTTTATCTCAGGCATAATTTATTGTCAATTTATTCAGTTTTATTGACTGTCTTGTTGTTGTTTTTAAAAATTTTATAAGATTTATTTTTATAAATAGTATCAACCATAATAGCATTGTGTTAATTAAAAAATAAAATCAGTAAATATTTATAAAAATATGGTTCTAAGATTTAAAAATTTTAATAATTTAAAATATGTAGGTGGATTATCTCAGATAAAAAATATTAAAAATCCAATTAAACTTTCTGCTAATGAATCTGCTTTAGGGCCTTCCAAAAAAGCTATTTCTGCATTTATTAAGCAGAGTGCAAAGATATCTAGATATCCAGATGGAAATTCAAATATTTTAGTTAAGTCCATATCCAAGAATTTAAAATTAAATCCTAACAATATTATTGTCGGTAATGGTTCTGATGAAATCATTAGCTTAGCGTGCCAATTATTTTTAAAACCACATGATGAAGTCATTGTTACCGAGTATAGTTTTTTAATGTACAGGATTTATGGGAAAATTCATGGTGGCAAAGTTATCTTGGCAGCAGAAGACGATTTTAAAGCAAATATAGATTCTATATTAAAGATGGTAACTACTAAAACTAAAATTGTTTTTTTAGCTAATCCAAATAATCCAACAGGAACATATTTAGATAAAAATGAAATGCTATTGCTTAGACGAAAATTGCGCAATAATATTTTATTAGTAGTTGATGATGCCTATTTTGAATTTGTCATTAATAAGGATTATGCATCTGGCTTAGATTTATTTAAAGGCTCTAGCAATGTTTTAGTTACTAGGTCCTTTTCCAAAATATATGGTCTTGCTAGTCTAAGACTTGGTTGGGGGCATGGATCAAAAAATATTATTTCTGCAATGAAGCTTATTAAACCACCATTTAATGTTAACGCAGCTGCACAAGAAGCCGGCGTAGAGTCCCTTAATGATAAAAATTGGTTAAAAAAGAATATAGAACACAATAGTAAATGGGCTGATATTTTTTTTGAAAATTTTATAAATTTAGGAATTTTAACCAATATTCCTGTGGCGAACTTTTTTTTAATGCGTTTTGATAATAAAGAAATAACAGCAGATAAGGTTTATGATAAATTTATTAAGTCAAAGATTATATTAAGAAAAATGAAAAGTTATGGATTACTTAATTCACTAAGAGTGACTATTGGAAATAATAAAGAAAATAATCTTTTTATAAAAACACTCAATAAAATTTTTGATGTTTAATAAGATAACCATAATAGGATTAGGCTTAATCGGATCTTCAATCGCAAGAGCAATTAAAAAAAATCATTTATGCAAAAGTTTAGTTGCTCATGATAAGTCTAAGCTTGTTTTAAAAAAAATTTTAAAACTAAAGATAACTAGGCTTATCGAGCCAAATCTTAAAAAAAGTGTTAAAGATTCTGATTTAGTAATTATTTGTACCCCGCTAGGAACTTATAAGAATATTGTTTCAGTTATTAGAAATAACTTAAAAAAGAATAGTATTTTAACTGATGTTGGCTCAGCAAAAATTTCTGTAACTAAAATGGTTAGTAAACTAATTAATAAAAATACTATATGGATTCCTGCGCATCCAGTAGCTGGTACAGAGCAAAGCGGTCCGGAAGCTGGTTTTGCCGATTTATTTAAAAATAGATGGTGCATCATAACTCCACTAAATAAAAAAAATCCTACTTCTTTAAAAAAATTAAATAATTTCTGGAAAAGAATTGGTTGCAAAGTTCAGCATATGTCAGCTGAACATCATGATAAAGTTATGGCAATCACGAGTCATATTCCTCATTTGATAGCTTATAACATTGTAGGAACTGCAGCTAATCTTGAAAAAGATACAAAGTCAGAAGTTATTAAATATAGTGCTAGTGGATTTAGAGACTTTACAAGAATTGCATCCTCAGACCCCACTATGTGGAGAGATATCGCTCTTAATAATCGTAAACAAATTCTTCATATGTTAGAAAAATTTAATTTAGACTTAAGTAATTTGAAGCGCGCAATCACAAAAAAAGATGGAAATAAATTGTTTAAACTATTCTCTAAAACTAGGAAGATTAGAAAAGCTATAATTAAAGCTGGCCAAGATATTAATATTCCTAATTTTGGAAGAAAAAATTAATCATAAATTTCTTTTTCAAGCCTACTCATAAAATCATTCGTATTTAAACCTGGTTCAATTGGTTTTTTAAATTCAATGCAAATTTCTCCAGGAAATCTAAGAAGACTATCTTTAGGCCATACATCGCCAGTATTTAGTTTAACAGGTATGCACGCAACATTTGCTTTCTCATAAATTCTTGAAACTCCTTTTTTTAAAGGAACTCTTTCATTATTTTTAATTCTCGTTCCTTGTGGAAAAATAATTAAAGGAGACTTTTCTTTATGAATAGCTTCAGCAGTTTTTTCCAAAAAAATAAGGTGATCTTTAGTAATCTTTTCTCTTTTAGTCCCTATAAATCCTAATTTTTTTATACACCACCCATAAAATGGAATTTTAAATAATTCAGCTTTGACAATAAAAATAGGAGCATTAAGCACAGCATTAAAAACAAAAGTTTCGCAAATAGATTGATGTGCAGAGGCTACAAAAAACTTTCTATCTTTTGGTATATTTTCTAGTCCTTTAAATATTATTTTTGTATCAATAATAAATCTTACACAAAAAATAATATAAAAACCCAACATACGAGCTAGCCATTGCATCGCTGCCTTTGGCATTATTAAAGTTGGCAAAGCCAATATTGTTGAGAAAAAAGAGCCGCAGTAAGTTGCAAAATTAAATACCAGAGATCTTAAAAGTTGCATTTAATTAATCAAAGATTCCAATTTTTGCCTTTGTTTTATTACTTGATATTTACTTTTATTGATTAAGATTTCTGCAGAATAAGGTCTTGTATTATAATTTGAAGCTAAAGATCTTCCATAAGCTCCTATGTTGTTAATACAAACATAGTCTCCTTCATTAAGTTTTTGATATTGTTTGTAAGAAATAAATGTATCCGAACTCTCGCATACCGGACCAACAAACTCAGTATTTTTTTTAATAATAGAACTATTTTTTAACAAAGGATGAATTTGATGTTTTGCGCCATATAAAGCGGGTCTTATTAGATCGTTCATAGCAGCATCTATAATCACGAATTTTTTTCCAGGCGAATCTTTTAAGTAAATAACTTTAGATACCAATACTCCAGTATTACCACAAATAGATCTTCCTGGTTCAAATATAATTTCTACATTATTTTCTTTTTTAAATTTAAAAACAAGATTTGAATACTGTTTTAGATTAAAGTTCTTCTCACTATTTGAATAGGGAATACCAGTCCCTCCACCTAGATCGATATATTTTAAATTTATTCCAATCAGATTAATTTTTTTATTAAAGTTTGACAGTGTATTTAAAACTTTTTTGAAAGGATTAATGTCCATAATCTGTGAACCAATGTGAACGCTAATTGCCTCAAATTTTATATATTCATAGCGATATTGATTGTTGAATATTTCTAAACAAGCATTCATCGAAATACCAAATTTATTATCTTTTTTTCCTGTAGATATTTTTTTATTTGTTCTTGCAGAGATATTAGGATTAATTCTAATTCCTACAGACACGACTTTATTATTTTTTTCGGCAATCTTATTAATATTTCTTATTTCAGCTTCTGACTCTGCATTAATTAAAAGAATTCCCTTTTTAATTGCAAAATCTAACTCCTCTTCTGTCTTTCCAACGCCAGAAAAAACTATTTTTTTGGGGGGGATTCCTGCCTTAAGTGCAATTTTTAATTCGCCTTTTGAAACAACGTCAGCTCCAGAGCCAACTTTCTTTAGTTCAGAAATAAGCTTTAAATTTGAATTCGATTTAACTGAAAAGCAAATGATAGGATTAGTTTTTTTGAAAGATTTATTAAAATTATTAAAATTAAATCTTAATTGGCTTAAAGAATAAAGATAAAATGGAGTTTTAATTCTTGCAGCTATCTTTGATATAGCAATATTTTCAAAAAATAATTTTTTATTTTTGAACTTTAGAAAATTCATCAAATAGTTTTGATATCAATTTTAGTTTCTAGAGGTTGCTTTTCAAAATTGTTATTATAAGATTGGTAAGTAGGATTATTCTTTACACCACAAGATACCATTGAGAATAATATTGATAATATTAATAAAATTCTAATCATTTAAACTCTTTTTGATATTTTTTTATCATTTTATTAACATTAAACGGTGATGTTCCGCCATAAGATTTTTTTGAATTAACTGAATTATTTAGATCAAATATTTTTAAAACATCTTTTTCTACACTTTTTTCAACTTTTTTTATCGTTAAAAAGTCTAACTCATCAAGTGTTTGATTATTTTTTTCAGCAATATTAACTAGAGTTGCAGATTTTTTATGAGCATCTCTAAAAGACATTCCTTTTTTTACTAAATAATCAGCAAAGTCTGTTGCAGTAGTAAAACCTAATTTTGCAGCAGCTAGCATTTTAGCTTTATTTGGTTTCATTCCGTCTACTAATTCTGCAGCAAGCTGTATATTTAACAAAAGACTATCGTATGAATCAAATACACTCTCCTTATCTTCTTGCATGTCTTTAAAGTAAGCAAGTGGCAAGCCTTTCATAGTAGTCAACATAGAAGATAATTGTCCAAATATTCTTCCCGTTTTACCCCTGATTAATTCTGCAGAGTCTGGATTCTTTTTTTGAGGCATGATTGAGGATCCTGTTAATAAACTATCTTCTAGAGTGATTAAATTTACAAGATCTGAATTCCAGATGATAATTTCTTCAGCAAGCCTTGAAAGATGAACTGAACATAAAGAGGCTATAAATAAAAATTCAATGACAAAATCTCTATCAGAAACTGAATCAATAGAGTTGTCAGTAGGTTTTTTGAATCCAAGTTTTTTTGAAGTAAAATGTCTATCAATATTATATGAAGTTCCAGCGAGAGCTGCAGATCCTAATGGGTTTTCATTAATATTTTCCAAGAAATCTTTAATTCTTTTTTTATCTCTTTTAAACATTTCTACATAAGCTAATAAATAATGAGAAAATAATACTGGTTGTGCATTCTTAAGATGCGTAAATCCAGGCATAATTACATCAATATTTTTTTTAGCTTTGTTTAAAAAACTTTTGATGAGCAAAGTTAAATTTTTATCAATAATATTTGTAGATTTTTTTATCCAAAGTTTAAAATCTGTTACTACCTGATCGTTTCTTGATCTTGCTATATGGAGAAATCCAGCATGATTCCCTATGATTTCAAATAATCTTTTTTCAATATTAAGATGAATATCTTCATATTCTTTTTTAAATTTAAATTTATTTTTCTGTATCTCTATTTTAATTTTTTTTAATCCAAAAATAATCTTAGTAGCAGATTCATTTTTAATGATTTTTTGTTTTGATAGCATCTCGCAATGAGCAATAGATGCATTAATGTCTTCATTAAATAATCTTTTATCTATATCAATTGAAGAATTAATTGATTGCAAAAGTTTTGATGTAGGTTTTTTAACTCTTGTACCCCACACTTTATTTTTATTTTCTTTAGTCATATCTTTAATAATATATAAAACTAAACTATGTTCTTTTTACGTAATCTTTTTAAATATTTAGTTTATTTAGCTAGTTTATTATTATTTATTACTAATCAGTCTTTATCACAACCTATTAAAGATCTTCCTTTTAAGAACATAGTTGTGCACGAAGTGCCAAAAGAAATCATCGACAAAGAATTTATAGATTTCTCAGGTAAAAAATTAAAATTTAATAAATTTGATCATCAAATAACTTTGATTAATTTTTGGGCAACTTGGTGCGTTCCTTGTAAGGAAGAGATGCCCTCTATTGATAAGTTAGTCGATATTATGGGTAAAGATAAAATAAAAATATTTGCTATTAATCTTGAAAAAATAAATAAAAAGAAAACTGATAAATTTTTTGCTGATTTAAAAGTAAAGAATTTTTCAACTTATTACGACCCAGAGTATGTCTTAGCTAACAAGATTGGCTTAAGAGGCTTGCCAACAACACTTATTATAGACCGTAATGGCAAAGAAATAGCAAGAGTTGTAGGTTCTATTAACTTCGCTGATGAAAAATTTATCAGTTGGCTAAAGAATTTGTAGAGCTATTTTTTATGAAAATAAAATAGAGTCATTAAAATAACAATAGCAGCAAACTGAGCAATAACTCTTAACTGCATTAGTTTGTTACTTTTTCTTTTATCATCAATATTGCTGCCAAGAAAAAATGATTTTAATCCACGCATAAGTATTACGGTAACAACAATCAAAGCAACTATTGCAATAATACGACTTAAGTCTGACATAAAGAAATAATTATCATAAAATGATTAAAAATATATAAAATAAAATATTAATGAAATTAATTGAAGAAAATATATTTTTAAAGACAACTTCTTTACCACAAACTTCTTCTAAGGCAAACTACTTAATAGTTTTTTGTCATGGATATGGTGCTGATGGAAAAGATCTAATTAATATTGGAAATTATTGGCAAAGATTTTTGCCAGACTTTTATTTCACCTCACCCAACGCTCCAAACATCTGCTCAGTAAATCCAGGGGGATTTGAATGGTTTGATCTTATGAGTGATAATGATAAAAAAATTAATTTAGAACTAGAAGATTCAATATTAAAATTAACAAAACTTATTAATACAAAGCTCGAAGAATTAAATTTGGATTATTCAAAGTTATTTTTAGTAGGATTTAGTCAGGGAACAATGATGTCATTACATTATGCATTAACAAATTCTAGTAAGATTGCGGCAGTAATAGGTTATTCAGGAAAAATTTATGACCCTAATTTTTTAGAAAAAAATATTAAATCAAAACCCTCAATTTTTTTAATGCATGGAGATAGTGATAATATTGTTCCTCTAGAAGAAATGATGGAGGCAAAAAATTTTTTATTAAAGAATAAATTTAGTGTAAAAACTAAAATTTTTAAGAGTTGTGGTCATTCTATTCCAGCGCAAGGATTAAGTTTAGGTCTAGAATTTATTAATATCAATAAAAAATAAATATTTTGATTATAAATAAAATTGATATATCAATTGTGTATTAAATGATTATTACAGAATCTAATTCAGTACCCTTAGACAAGTGTCCAGCCCTTGTATTGAACGCAGATTACAGACCATTAAGTTATTACCCTTTATCATTATGGTGCTGGCAAGATGCTGTCCGTGATGTTTTTTTAGGTAGAGTGACAATAGTTTCGGAGTATGACCGAGAAATTAGAAGTCCCTCTTTTTCTATGAAATTGCCAAGCGTAATTTCATTAAAAAAATATATAAAACCTTCCGATTTTCTAAATTTTACAAGATTTAACGTTTTTTTAAGAGATAGGTTTTCTTGTCAGTATTGTGGAAGTAATAAAAATTTAACATTCGATCATGTAATACCAAGGTCCAAAGGAGGCATCACTTGTTGGGAGAATGTAGTGTCAGCGTGTTGTACATGTAATGTAAAAAAGGGAGGAAAACTTCCTCATACCAGTGGAATGATTCCAAAAATAAAACCATACCGTCCAACAGTGGAAGAGTTGCATGATAATGGAAAATTTTTTCCTCCAAATTTTTTACATCTAAGCTGGTTAGATTATTTATATTGGGACGTTAAGCTTGAAAGCTAATATTTTTTTGAAATAGCTATAGCTAATTTAGAACTATTTTTTATCACGCTATCTAAAATTGAATATAAACCATCATTATTAGCACCTAAGCTCTCAGCTGTATTTTTGTGTTCAAGTTCTTCTTCTCTAAATCTAATAAATTTTTCCTTCAGTTCTTTTTCTTCTTTATGTTCTTTAGATAAAATATTTATTTGCTCACCATAGTGACCACTAATAACTTCTTCAACAGCAGAAGTGCATAAAGCTGTAGCTTTTTTCCCAAGTAATGCTGTACCAAAGCCAAGGGCCGTACCAAGAATATCCCACAATGGAAGTAAAATCGTTGGCCTAACTTTTCTTTTAATAATTTGATTTTCAAAAAATTGTAAATGTTCCAATTCATGATCACGCATGTCTTTAATAGTATTTTGTAATTCTGGGTCTTTATTAAAAAATTTAAGAGCCTTTAATTGTCCTTCATATATTTTTATAGCACCACGTTCACCAGCATGGTTGACTCTAATCATTTCAGCTATTTGTTTATTTTTTTTGTCCATAAAGATATTTTATAATATAAAACTGTTAAAATAAAAGACATAATCATATTAATTGAGGCTAAAGACAAACCAAATAATTTAAAACTTACTTCTTTACATGAGGGGGCCAATTTACTTTGTAATTCTTTTAAAAGAATATCTTTAGATATATTTTTATCAATTTCAGTTTTACAGCTAGATAATTCATTAATAAGTCCATATTCAATCCCAACGTGGTATGAAGCAATAAAAAAGCTCACAACTGATGTTGTAATTATTAAAATTATTAATTGATTTTTCCATTCGTTTTTTAAGAAAAATAAAGCAGAGAGTAATAAAATCAAATAATATGGATAGCGTTGATAAATACATAGAGCACAAGGTTTAACTCGTAAAAAATACTCAATAAATAGCGCTGAAATAATAACAAGAATGTTAATTAGGAAGATATATATAAAATATTTATAGATTCTATTTTTCAAGCAGCAAAATATTGTGGGAATTTAACATAAAATAAATACATTCCTGCGATTACGATGACAAAACTTCCAATGACCCACATTAAAAAAGATGAAAAATTTTTATTGATCTGTCCTTGAATTTTAGATCCATATTTTGAAAAAAGATAGCTCAATAAAAAGTATCTGCTAGCTCTAGTAAAAAAAGCAGTTGCGGCAAATAATAAAAAATTAAAACCAACAAAACCGCTTGTTATTGCGAGCAAATTAAAAGGTAAAGGAGTAAAACCTGAAATAAAAAGAATGAAAGCAAATGCTATCATTGTGCTCTTTTTATAAAAAATAGCTAAAATTTTTTTTGGATCATCTACTCCTGAAAGCTCAAATATATGTATTCCTAATTTATTAAACATAAAACTTCCGATACCGTAAGCAACAATTGCTCCTAAAAAGGCAGCAATGCTTGCAATCATAAAAGTTTCAAACCATTTTTTTGGTTTAGAGATAGACATTGGGATTACGATAGCATCGGAAGGAAACGGAAAGAATATATTTTCAAGAAAACACCAAACAGCCAAAACATATCTAGCTAATTTATGTCCCGCTAATCTTATAAGTTTATTTAATATATTTTTTAACATTAACTTGTCATGTATATTTGAATTTATATAATTAAAAAATGAAATTAAAATTTGAAATTGAACAATTTGTTATATCTTTAGTTATTTCGCCAGTAGTTTTCTATATTGTTGATGGTATTGCTAAGCTTTTTCAAAAATCTTATCGGATCAGTCATGGAGAATTATTTATTATCTGATTGATACTTGCGATTTTAATAAAGATTAGTTTTATTAATAAGAAATAAAATTAAGATTTGCGGAAGTGATGGAACGGTAGACATGATAGACTCAAAATCTATTGCTCGAAAGAGTGTGAGGGTTCAAATCCCTCCTTCCGCACCAATTAATACAAGTATTTTATTATAAAAAAACCTATTAATAATATTATCAAACTTATTATTGATAAAATGTTTAAATATTTTTCTATAAAAATTTTTATACCTTCACCATATTTCCAGATTAAATAGCTTATTGCTAAAAACCGAATTGATCTTGATATAAAACTGCCAATAATAAATATCCAAAAATTAAATTGTACGAATCCGCTACCAATAGTTAAAAGTTTATAAGGAAGAGGAGTGAATGCGTAAAAAAATACAATCCAAAACTCCATTTCTTTTGTTATTGAGCTTGTAAATTGAATAAAAGATTCTTGATATCCGTATAAACTTATGATTTTTGCCCCAATAGTATCGTAAAAAAAATATCCTAAGTAATATCCTAGAGCACCACCTAGAACCGAGAATAAAGTTACAAAAAAACCAATGGTCAATGCTTTGTGTCTTTTTACTAATTGCACTGGAATCATTAAAAAAACTATTGGAATCGGAAAGACACTACTTTCAATAAAACTGATAAAATATAAAAATTTTTCTGATTGTTTTTTTGAACAGATAGATAAAATTTTATTATATAAAGATCTCATTTTAAAAAAGGTTATATATTTAATTTTATTATTAGCATGTAAAATAACTATTGTAGAATAAATAGCTTAAAAAAGTACACTAATGATTATGCAGATTTCATCTTTTAATAGTTTAAATAAAATATTTTTTTTGCAATGTGAAAAATATCAAAAAGAAGACCATTTATTTTTTAATAATTTAAATTTAAAAGAATTTCAGACATACACCTGGTCTGACACTAAAAAAAATGTTTTGAAACTTGCAAATTTTTTAAATAAAAAGAATATTAAAAAAGGAGACAGAGTATTATTAGTTTCAGAAAATAGACCCGAATGGTTAATTGCGGATCTTGCAATATTACTCAATTCAGCAATAACAGTTCCAAATTATACCACTTACACAGTAAGTGATTTCGCATTTACAATTAATGACTGCAAGCCCACAGGACTCATCGTTTCCAGTGCTGAGCTATTGAACAATGTTTTATTAGCAGCAAAAAAAATTAATTATAATTTTAATTTTATAATTTTTTTAAATCAAAACAATGTAGTTGCATCAGATAATATTATTAATTTCCGGGATATTATTGAAAAAGAAATTGACACTGAAGACACAAAATTATTTTTTATAGATAGAAATAAGAGCATAACAAGAAAAGATCCAGCTTGTATTATTTATACTTCTGGCACACAAGGTACACCAAAAGGAGTTGTATTATCACATGGCGGAATATTAAAAAATTGTGAAGGTGCTTTAGATTTTTTATATTTTATTAAAGGAAAACAAAATACCTTTCTAACCTGGTTACCACTTTCACATTCTTATGAACATACCGTTCAGTTTGTCCAATTAAGTTTAGGAGCTAAAATATTTTACTCGGAAAGTTTAGATAAGTTATTAACTAATTTAAAAATTGCAAGACCTACAATTATGACCGCGGTGCCGAGATTTTATACAAATCTTATGAACAAAATTAAAATTAACTTAAATAGCCAAAGTATTTTTAAAAGAATTATTTTTAATAAAACATTAGAACTAGGTGAGAAAAAATTACTATTTAAAAAAATGACTTTTATTGAAAATATTCTAAATTTGGTTCTGGATTTAATTGTTAGAAGAAAAATTAAAAATCAATTTGGTGGAAAAATAAAAGCTTTTATATCTGGAGGTGGACCATTGGATTATAATGTTGGAATATTTTTAAATTCTTTAGGTCTGCCAACATTGCAAGGGTATGGGTTAACAGAAGCATCACCAGTAGTTAGTTGCAATTCAATTGATAGAATTAAAGTTGATACTGTTGGAAAAATTTTTAAGGATGTGGAAGTAAAAATAGCCTTCGACGGTGAGATTTTAGTTAGAGGAGAAAATATTATGCTTGGATATTGGAATAATAAAAATGAGACTGAAAAAATATTAAAAGACAATTGGTTATATACAGGAGACTTAGGAGAAATTGATCATGAAGGCTATTTAAAAATAACAGATAGAAAAAAAGATATCATTGTAAGTGCTGGCGGAGACAATGTTGCTCCAAGTAAAATAGAAAATTTATTAGCGAATTATCCTGAAATTATTCAAAGCTACGTATATGGAGATAATAAAAATTACTTAGTTGCGTTAATTGTCGTTGCAAAAGAGTTGGAGGACAGAAAAAATAAAATACAATTTATTATTGATAAAGTTAATAAAGAGTTAAGTATTATTGAAAAAATTAAGAAATTTATAATTATTGATAATCTGTTTACAATTGAGAATGAAATGTTGACTCCCACAATGAAGATACGAAGACATCAAGTAAAAAAAGTTTTTGGAGATCAACTAGAAAAACTTTATTTTTGATGTGGTGCACTCGAGAAGATTCGAACTTCCGACACCAAGTTTAGGAAACTTGTACTCTATCCAGCTGAGCTACGAGTGCATTTCAATAAAATATAAACAATATTTAATTTAAAAAAAATATTAGAAAACTATTGTAAATCAATAATATTCAAATCAAAAAAAATTTGATTCATTTTTAAAATTTTTATGCACAAATAACAGTTTGACTTAGTAAACGATATGTTTTTAAGTATTTGTAAATACGAATCACTTAAATTATTTAAGTGACAATTAACGTAAAGGGGGAAAAGTGGCTAAAAAAAGAAAAGCAGCTAAAAAAACTTCTAAGAAAAGAAAATCTCCTAGAAGAAAACCAGCTAAGAAAGCAACAAAAAGAAGAAGATAGTTCTTTGAGTTTTCAAGAAAAACGCTCTTCAAATTTATTGAAGGGCGTTTTTTTATATAGGTTCTGCAGTTACAGCTTCTTTTTTGCCAAGAGCTTTATCTAATTTTTTTTTAGCGTCCTCATTACTAAGTTGCATTCCAATTCCCACCTCTCCTAATAAACGATCATAAGCTTTTTCAAATAACTGCCTTTCGCTGTAAGACTGATCAACTGGAATGTCAGAATTTTTATTTAAATCTCTAACCACTTCTGCAATTTGATAAATTTCACCCGAGTTAATTTTTTGATCATACTCTTGTGCTCTTCTACTCCACATAGTTCTTCTAATTTTTGGTTTCCCTTTCAAGATAGATATTGCCTTATTAATTTGGTTTACGCTTGATATAGGTCTAAGGTTTCCTTGTTGGTTAACGGGAATTGTTAAAACTAATTTATCTTTAGTTACTTGAATTTTATAATAAGTCATTTCAATGTCTGCAATAACGTTACTCTCAATAGCAACAATTTGACCAACACCGTGTTTTGGATAAATAACATGATCTTTTATTTTATAAATTTTTTTATCAGATTCTTGTTTTTTAACTTTAGTAATTATAATTTCAGTTGCCGCATTTTGAAATGCAGTTAGAGGTTTTTGCTCTGATGCAGGCTTTTGTATAACTTTTTGTGTTTCTGGATTCTTAGGTCTTCCACGTTTTCTTTTAGGCTTAATTTCTATTAAAGGCTTTTCTTTTTTTTGAATTTCTTTTTTAATAACCTCTTTTTTTGGTAGTTTTTTTTCTAATTTAGTTTTTTTATTTTTTTTAACGACTAAATCTTTCTTTTTAGCTTTAGGCTTATTATTCTTCATGATTTTTTTCAGAAATTCCATGGCGCTTAATATAGCATCCAATTAGCTAATACAAGCTTACAAGATTATTTATTACCCGCGCCTGGTTTATCGCTAAAATATTTTTCAAGTTTGTTAGGTAAATTTTTAAATTTATCTGCATCAGGAAGTGGATCTTTTTTTTTATTAATATTTGGCCATTTTGCAGACATTTCTTTATTTAAGATTACTAATTTCTCAGTATTTTTATTTGTATCTGGCTCGATTGCGTTGATGGGACATTCTGGTTCGCAAACTCCACAATCAATACATTCATCTGGATTGATAACCAGCATATTTTCGCCTTCATAAAAACAATCTACAGGACAAACCTCAACGCAATCAGTTAGTTTACATTTTATACAATTGTCATTTACTACGTATGTCATGTTTGATCTTTATAAGCTTATAAGAATAAATAATTTTTAATAATATTATTATAATTTTTAAAAATACAGTGCATTATTTAATTATTCAAAGGTAAGTTTTTTAGAGAAGCAAAAGGGTTATTGATATTCTTTTTAATATCATCTTTTTTCACTCTTTTCTTATCTTTGTGTTTAAAATCATAACTATATATATCTTTGTTCTTATCATTTTTTTTATAGTTCATTAATTTTAATAATTTTTCAAAATCTTCTTTTCCACATCCAAGAAGGTTAAGCATTTCAGAAGATATGCAGAATTGATTATTATTTGTTGAGCCTAGGATTTTTATAAAAAGTTTTTCTAATATATCAACCCTTATTATATAATTTTCAAAAGTTTCAAATCCACATATTAACAAAAATTCTTTATTTTTTGTTTCAAAATTTTTTAAAAAATTTAATCCGAAAGTAGGACATTTTTCTCTTTGAGTTTTATTGTTAAAACAATTCCAAAGAATTATTTTTAGGTTAACAGCTTTAGGTTTTATCATCAAAGGTTGATAAATATGATATCTCCCTATTTTAATTCCCATTTTTTTAATACTAGCTCTTTGTTCTTTATCTAAGTTTTTTAGCAAATCATTAGCATCTAATCTTTTTAATACTCCGTGATTTTCAAATAATCTAAAATACAAAGCACGAGCGTAGCTATTTTTTAAATTAATTTTTGAAGTTTTAATTAAATCATTAAGGTGGGTATTTTTTTCTTTATCTACCCACTTTTCTAAATAATTTTTTAATTCACTTTGCTCCTCTACATCTAAAGAGTCGTCAATTAATAGTTTTATTTTTGGATTTAAATAATCCTTCCCAGGAATAATTGTTGCAATCGGATTTTCTTTCCAGAATATCTTAAAATCTTCTTTTAGTTCCAATGCTGCAGAGTTGATATTTTCTTTAACAATATTATTAATTCTTTTTCTTAATTCCTCTATAACTCCCTGACGTGCTGCTTTTTTTATAGATTTAATATCTGTTTGCAAAGCTGTACTTGAAAAATCTAAGTTAAGTTTTAAACCTTTGATGGTACCAATAAATTGTTTATCAATTATTACTTCGTCTTTGTCTGAAATTTTAGTTTCTAATTTTGCATCCTGTTTTAAATGTTTAGATAGAATACTTATTCTTCTATCAATAAAACTTTTTGATAATTCTTCATGTAATTTTACAGAAAGCTTATCCTCAATATCTTTTGTTTTAGCTATCCAATAATCACTATTCTCCACCCAATTTTTTTTATACGAAACATAAGCCCAAGTTCTTACATGTGAAATTCTATTCGCAATTGTATCAATATTGCCAGATTCATTGTCGAGGCCGGTTAATTGTGCCCGCATCCATTCATTAGATATTTTTCCCTTATCAGAAGATAAGAACTCAAAGACTTTTCTAATAATATCAATGTGTTCATTATAAGAGCTTTTTGTAAAATCTGGTATCTGACAACATTCCCACAAAGTAGATAGGTTGTTATTTTTATAATCAGTTTTAATCTTATTATTTTTTATTATTAAAGTTTTTAATACATTCTCGTCTAACAAATCTTTATTTCTTAAAAGACTATAATCATAAGGTTTTTGATCAAGACTATTCAAAAGACTTTCCATGTTTGAAAAATCTAAATTAGAATTTCTCCAATAAATATTTATAACACTATCAAACTTATGATTTTCTAATTTTTCTATTTGTTCAGGACTTAATTCATCGCATTTTCCTGTGATACCAAAAGTCCCATCATTCATATATCTTCCTGCTCGTCCTGAAATTTGTCCTATTTCTGTAAGACGAAGATGCCTGTTTCGCTTGCCATCAAATTTATTAAGGCTATTAAAACTAATATGATCAATATCCATATTAATTCCCATTCCAATTGCATCTGTTGCAACTAGAAAATCAACATCACCAGATTGATACAATTCAACTTGAGCATTTCTTGTTTTGGGGCTTAAAGAACCCATAACAATCGCTGCCCCACCTCTTTGTCGTCTGACAAACTCTGCAAGTGCATAAACTTCATCAATAGAAAAAGCAATGATCGCTGTTCTTCCCGGAAGCCTGGATATTTTTTTATGACCAGAATAAGAAAGTTTAGAAAATCTTTCTTTAAATATAAATTCAACTTCTGGAATAAACTTTTCTATTATGTTCTGCATAATATTAGAGCCTAGAAACATTGTTAATTTATCTCCTCGCATATTTAATAGACGATCAGTAAAGATATGACCTCTTTCTGGATCAGCGCACATTTGAATTTCATCTATTGCTACAAATTCTACATCAATATCGAGAGGCATAGATTCAACGGTACATAAAAAATAATCTGCATAAGGAGGAATGATTTTTTCCTCACCAGTTATTAAAGCAACTTTTTCAACTCCAATTTTTTGAATACATTTTTCGTAAACCTCTCTTGCAAGTAGGCGAAGAGGAAATCCAATAATCCCAGAACCAAACTGAAGCATTCTCTCGATTGCAAAATGGGTTTTGCCGGTATTTGTTGGACCGAGAACAGCAATAATTTTTTTTTCTAATAAAGACATTTTTAGTATTTAATTTTTTTCGACATACTACCTGTTGTTATTTGCCAAGAACAAAATAGGCATAAAATATGACCGAATCACTGCAAATAATGTTCTCATTTTCGAAATTATTTTTAATTATAATTTTTTAATACGCTTAATACACAGTAGTGGCAATTTAGATTTCATATTTATTTTTTTAATAGTTTCTTTTATGTCCATTATAATTACTTTTTTTTTAGCACCAAAAGCGTGTACTAATTTTTTATTATTTAGTGCAATTGCAACATGGCCCTTCCAAAATAATAAATCTCCCTTTTTAATATTTTTCATAGCAATTTTTTTTTTAAAAAACTTCTTTTGATCTTTAGAGTCTCTCGGACAATATATATTATTAAACTTTAATAATTCTTGCACTAAGGCAGAGCAATCTAATCCTTTAGGACTATTGCCTCCCCATAGATATTTTGTATTTAGATATAATTTAAAATTATCAAGAAAATGTTTCGTTTTAAAATTTACAGATATGACGTTTTTTTTTAAAATCCACCCAATTGTTGTTTGAATAAAATTATTTTTACTATCTAAAATAGATATTTTTGAATTAAAAAATATTTTTTTATTAAGTTTATATTTATTATTTGGTTTTTT
>SHWR01000057.1 GCA_009693745.1 Candidatus Fonsibacter sp. | reverse complement strand
AAGTCATAAATTTTGGTACCGCCGGTTCATTAAAAAGGGGTTTAAAAGGATTAATAGAATGCACAAAATTTTATCAGAGGGACATGGATGCTAGAGGCTTAAACTTTGCGCTTGGAGAAACTCCTTTTGATGAAATAAAGGAAATTATTCTGTCCGAAAATGGATACTCCTGCGGTTCTGGAGATAGTTTTGTTACATCTAATATTGAAATGAATGTAGATGTGGTTGATATGGAAGCGTATGCAATTGCTAAAATCTGCAAAAAAGAAAATATAAAATTCAGATGTTTTAAATTTATATCAGACGAAGCAAATGAAAATGCCAAATTAGATTGGATTGAGAATTGTAAAAAAGGTGCTGCTCTATTTTCAGAACATGTAAAAAATTTATCTTTGATTTAAATAATTAAATTTTTTTTTGGTAGCGGGAAGTGGGATCGAACCACCGACCTCAGGCTTATGAGTCCTGCGCTCTAACCAACTGAGCTACCCCGCCATTTGTTAAACTCACAGTTTTACTCTGCCTTTAAGGTGTTTTGATTAACATAAGTATAAACTTTTGTGAATAATAGTTATGTTTTAATCTTTGATTACGGTCATATAACGTTATCAAAATTAATATAACTCTCTTCTAGACACGGACTTGAGCCATAAAGAATCTATTTCACTTAATTTGAATTGGTTAAATTCTCCTAAAGACTCCCAATATCTTCCCGATGGAACCATATATGCCAACTCTTCTTCGAGATCTAAAGCTCTTTTTACAGATTTAGAATCTAATTTTATGTCTTGTAAACAAAGTGAATTTTTTTGTTCAATTTCTTTTAAAAGTTTAGTTATTGAAGTGCGTGGGAATAGTAATCGTGATTCAGATAACTTCGACAAATTAACTACTGAGCAATTATGTATTTGCGCAAGCGCCATTAAACGAACAGACTTTGCTTCCAAGGACTGCAACGTAATATCTGAGCGTAAAGGGTCTGCTTGCCCATTGCCATAAAAATGACTTGCTCTGCTTTTCTCTGATGGATAGATCATGTCGCAACCTAAGTATGCGATAACATCTGGCTTTAAAACACCTAAGGCCCAATAACCAGCTGTGAAAGCCATCGTACCTCCGCCATAAACAAATCCTCCAAAAAAATTTTGTTCGGGTACGAATTCACGAGCAGTAACTATTTTTTTCTTAGCCAAGACTGTATCTGAAGGTAAATGCTTATTGGGAAAGTCTTCGGGGTAAATTAAATAATCCCAATCTTTTATTAATTGCCAAGCATTATTAATAACAACGCGACTTGAAAATAAAGACAGATCTTGATCTTTAATCGTTAAAGCGTCAGGCGCACTACCTACTATTAAAACAATATTTAATGAAGAACTCATAATTATTTTTCTCCAAGAAGATGTAAAAAAACTTTTCTTATCTGTTGTTCAATTCTATGTTCAAATAAATATATACCCTGCCAGGTTCCAAGAATTAATTTATTATTTTTTATACTCAAAGTTAAATTACTATTAGTCAAAGTAGATTTGATATGAGCTGGCATATCATCTTTTCCTTCTGTGTTATGAATATACAGATCTTCATTCATTGGTACTAATTTATCATAAAAATTAAGAATATCTTTTTGAACATCATCATCTGCGTTTTCTTGAATAATTAATGAAGCACTTGTATGTAAAATTGATATATTTAAAATTCCACTAGAAATCTTAGAGTGATCAACAAAATTTAATATTTTTTCTGTAATCTTAATTAATCTATTACCTTTTGTTTTAATGCTTAATTCCTCAAAAGATTGAGTAAACATTTAATAACTATTTAAAATTTAAAATTATTTAATTAAAGTTAAAGCTACTCCAATAATTAAGCAAAAAAATAAGGCTATAATAATTCTTTTTTGGATTTTTTTATCGTGTTTATCTCTTGCGTTTTTCTCAAGAACTAAAGTTCTAATATCAGCTCTATTTTTCTTATCGAAATTTGATCGGTAAACAATTTCTGGATTGTCTTTAAAAATCCCCATGTACGCTGTTAAATCATAACCGTGAAAAAAATCAAATTCTATTTTAAAAAACGTACTTGTGTTTGCTTTTTGTTTTGGTAATTAATTTAAATACAAACTTTTAATATAAAAAATGGGATACCCAAAAAAACATAGAGGCCGAAGAAAAGTTGGCTCAAAAATAAGAAGAAACAGAAGAAGAAATAAAAAGAAATAATTTCTTTTACTCTGTAGCTCTTATCCAGCCACCACCTAAAACTTTAACGCCCAATTGGTCGGGTTTATAAAATACACAAGCCTGACCTGGGGATACACCAAACTCACTCTTTTCAAAAGTTACCGTTCCAGTCTTAACATCTAGCTTTGACTCTATAAGCTTTCCTGTTGATCTTACTTTAACAAATATATTTTGATTAAAATCATTTTGCTTATCAGAAAGATAATTAATATCTTGAATTTTAAGTTTTTTAATTTCTAAATCTTCTTTTTTTCCAATTACTACTTCTTTAGTTTCTGAATTGATTTTAATTACGTAATAAGGAATTTCTCCTGAAATTTTTATTCCTTTCCTTTGTCCAATAGTAAAATTAATAATCCCCTCATGTTTTCCTAAGATATTTCCTTTAGTGTCAATTATATTTCCAGGTTGATGCGCCTCTGGTCTTAAACGTTCAATGACAGAAACATAATCACCATTTGGTACAAAGCAAATATCTTGGCTATCGGGTTTATCAGCAATTTCTAAATTAAGTTTTTTTGCAATATTTCTAGTTTCTTCTTTTGGAAGATCTCCTAATGGAAAATGTAAATAGTTTAATTGTTCTTGTGTTGTTGCAAACAAGAAATAAGTCTGATCACGATTTAAATCTTTCGGTCTGTACATTTTAGAAAGATTATTATCTATAATTTTTTTTACATAATGACCGGTGATTAATGCATCGGCTTTTAAGTTTTTTGCTGACTCAAATAAATCTCGAAATTTTACTGTTTGATTACAATTTACACAAGGAATGGGCGTTTCTCCTCTAAGATAAGAATCTGCAAATTTTTCTATAACTTCATTCTTAAATTTACTCTCATAATTTAAAACGTAATGATCGATATCCAATTTTTCAGAAACTCTTTTTGCATCATAAATATCTTGTCCCGCACAACAAGTGCCTGGTTTTTTATTAATTTGCGCATAATCATAAAGCTGTAAGGTCATGCCAATAACTTGATAACCATTCATTTTCATCAAACCAGCGACAACTGATGAATCAACGCCGCCCGACATTGCAACCACAACTTTTGTTTCGCTTGGTGGTTTGTCTAGTCCTAATAAATTATTATTCAATTTTGTTTTAAGTATTGTTGTCATGACAATATTTGGACACTCTTACATTATAGAAGGAAATAAGTATAAATAAAAAATGATTTTTGATTATGAACCTGGTGACTATGTCATCAATCCTAAAAATAAAGAATGGGGAACCGGTCAAATACAATCTATTATTAAAAATATCGTAACTGTTAACTTTGAAAATGCTGGAAAAAAAACGATTATGGCTGACAAAGTTTTGCTAGAAAAAATAAATGTTAAAAATTAATTTAAAAAAAATAGCTGAAGACTTAATTCCAAGTTTTTATGAAGCTGGGAAAGAGAGTATTAAACTCTCAGGTAAAAATCTTAAAATTACTATAAAAAAGGATAACACTCCCGTTACTAATGGAGATCTATTAGTAGATAAAATCTTACAAGAAAAAATTTCTAAGCTAACTCCTAATATTCAAATAGTTTCTGAAGAAAATGTTGATGAAATAAAAAAATTTAATAACAATAATTTCTGGTTAATTGATCCAATTGACGGAACTCGTGAATATATAAAAAATAAAAAAGAATACACTTTAAATGCTGCTCTAATCTTAAATAAAAAACCTGTCCTTGGAGTAATATACGCCCCAAAACTTAAAAGATTATTTTATTCCTTTGGTAAAAATAATGCTTACGAAATTAATAAAAAAATTAAAGTTAAATTAAATTGTAAAAAATTATCAAAAAGTAATGAGATTTTAGCTTTATCTAATAGCCCTACTCCTTCTGATATTATTTTAAATATTCATAAAAAAAATAATGTTACAAAATTTATAAAATGTTCAAGTTCGTTGAAATTTTGTCTAATAGCTGCTGGTGAGTTTGATATTTATGCAGTAAGAGCCAGAGCAAAAGAATGGGATATAGCTGCGGGTCATGCAATTGCTGAACATGCTGGAGCAATATTGACTACATTCACTGGTCGAAAAATAACTTACGGAAAAAAGAATTTTGCAAATCCTGCAATGATACTAAAAAGATCAAATAACTTGTTTAAATAATGATTCACTTAATACACGAACTTAGGTAAATCTAAATTATAAAAATGAGATTTATATTTATTATATTATTAACGTTTACATTAAATTCATGCGGAAATTTGCTGTCTGCTAGTTTAATTGAATCTTTTCTAACTCCCTCATCGATAATAATGACAATCACAGATTATGGTATTGAAAAAGAAACGGGAAAAAAAGTTTCAGAACATGCTCTATCAATTGCAACTTCTAAAGACTGTAAATTCAATCTTAAAGAGATGACTATTTGCAAAGATGAAAATGTTTTAAATAAAACAATTGTCAAAGTTGCAAAAGCTAATCAAAAATCTTCAAAAAACAAAAATAGCTTCATTAACTAATTAAGACTTTATTTAATGAAATTAGATATTGCTTTAATAATTATTAGTTCAGTTTCGTTATTTGGCGTTATTCTATTTTATGTTGTCACAAATATTTTAAGGAACAAAATTAATGAATTAGCTGTAGTTAAAAAAAGAAATAAAAAATCTAAATCTTCTTCTCAAAAATCTTAAGTTCTTTTTTATCTAAACCCAATACATTTTTGGAAATTGAATAGCTAAATCCTGCTCTTGCTAAAACACCAGTGTCTTTTGTATAAAAAATCTCTCTATTCGCATCGGGACGATAGGGCCCTATCCTTCTTCTTCTACATATTTTAATTGCTGCATAAAAATCAGAATCAACATTATCTTTTTGAATATCATTCATAGTTTTTTTTAACAATTCACCATCAATACCTTTTTGGGCTAAATTCATTCTAATTTTATTTAAGGAGTAGCCTTTTTTTAAATAATTCTTTGATTTTATTTCGGAATATATTGCATCGTTTATAACCCCTATGTTCTCAAGGTTACTAATAACTATATCTATATCCCTTAAAATACTTTCCTTATCCTTGTCTAAATAGTCGGTATCCAATACTTTTCTATATAAATAAATTCGAAGATCCTTTTTTGAGGGTTGATATTTATCGAGATATTTTAAAGAGAGCTCTTTAATATCTTCTCTACTATTTATTGATTGTTTTGCAGATTTATTGAATCTCATATAATAATCGTTACTAACACATGCTTAACACTTTAAAAGATTTTTTTACCCTTGAAATGATTTACCATTTTACGAACATTGGTGTCATTCCATTATGGATTCTTCTGGCGTTCTTACCTGGCTGGAATGGAACTAAAGTTTTAATCAACAGTATACTTGTTCCACTAATATTAGGTTTTACCTATTTCTACGTTTTTTATATTTATATAAATACTCCAGAGGGAATATTTTCAAACATTCTAGATAAAGGTAAAACATTTGAACTTTATATGGGGATTGATCAGCTAAAAAAAATCTTAAGTGACAAAAACGTATTATTATTATTTTGGATACATTTCTTAACTGCAAATCTTGTTGTTGGCGCCTGGATTGCATCAGATGCTGCTAAAAATAAAGCTCTTCAATTTATAGTGTTAGTCCCCTTAGTGCTTACTTATTTTGTAGGTCCTGTTGGTCTTGGAGTTTATTTAATATTAAGACTTCTTGCTGCACAAAAACTAAAATTATTTGATTAAGTCTTAGTAGTAAATAATTTATTTCAGAGTTATAAATAACTATGAAGAAAATAGATTTCTATTTTGATTTTGGAAGTCCCTATTCATACCTCGCTCACACTCAAATTAAAAAATTTGAAAAAGAAACTGGAGAAAAAGTTAATTACATGCCAACTCTTGTGGGTGGTCTTCATAAATTAGCAGGTATTACCGCTCCAGCATTTATTCCTCTAAAAGCAAGATATTTAATTAAAGACTGCAAACTTTGGGCTGATAAATATAAAGTCAAATATCAATTCAATAGATTTTTTCCTATAAATACTCTTAATTTAATGAGAGCAGCATTAGTTGCTGAGAAAGATAATTTTTTTAGATCTTTTGTCGATAAAGCTTTTAATGCTATCTGGATTGACTCAATGAATATGAATGATGAAGAAAT
>SHWR01000056.1 GCA_009693745.1 Candidatus Fonsibacter sp. | reverse complement strand
GGCATAGAAAATGGGTTGTGACTAAAATCAATTTTCTTATCAATTTCATTGTATTCAAACATTGGGTAATCAGTAACCCAGCAAAATTCAAATACGTTATCTTTTATTAATTCTAAATTTTTTGCAATCTCCGTTCTTGCCCACGCTGAAAATCTCTCAGCATTTTTCTTAATATCGCATACAAAAAATATAGCATCACCACCTACAGCGTTAATTTTTTTACACAAAAAGTTTATTGCATCTTCAGAGAAGAATTTAGCTATAGGTCCTTTTCCTTCTAATTTTCCATTGTTACTTTTAAGAATAATATAAGCCAATCCTGAAGCTCCTTCTGTTTTTGCTCCTTTATCTAAATTGTCAAAAAAGCTCCTTGGTTTAGAAGATACGTTTTTTGCAACAACACACCTTACAATTGACTTTTTTTGAATTAACTTCTTAAATATTTCTAATTTAACATCTTCTCTTTCAAAAATTTCAGTAACATCACTAATTTCGATCGGATTTCTTAAGTCTGGCTTATCTGTTCCAAACTTTAGCATTGCATCTTTATATTTAAATCTTTTAAATGGAGTTTTGCTAATTGAATAACCTTTACTAAATTTTGTAAAAACTTCATAAAGCAATGGCTCAACTACTTGAAATATATCTTCTTGTTCAACAAAGGACATTTCAATATCTAATTGATAAAATTCGCCAGGACTTCTATCTGCTCTAGCGTCTTCATCTCTAAAACATGGTGCAATTTGAAAATATTTATCAAAACCAGATACCATAATTAATTGTTTAAATTGCTGAGGTGCCTGTGGAAGAGCGTAAAACTTACCAGGATTTAATCTGCTTGGAACTAAAAAATCTCTTGCTCCTTCTGGACTAGAAGAGGTTAGAATTGGAGTTTGATATTCTAAAAATCCAAGACTCTCCATTTTTTTTCTAACAAATGAAATAACATTAGATCTTAAAATAATATTTTGATGTAATTTTTTTCTTCTTAAATCTAAATAACGATACTTTAATCTTATTTCTTCTGAATACTCTTGATCGCTAAAAACTGGCAAAGGAAGTTCTTTAGTTAAACCCAATACATTAAAATTTTTAACTAAAACTTCAATCGAACCTGTCACAAGTTCTTTATTAATTGTCTCCGGAGTTCTTGCAACAACTTCTCCCTCTATTCGGATAACTGTTTCTAATTTGATTTTTTCAAGTGCTAAAAAAAGTTCATTTTTATTATCAATAACACACTGAGTAATTCCATAGTGATCTCGTAAATCAATAAATAATAAGTTACCGTGATCTCTCTTTTTGTGTATCCATCCGGACAAAATAATTTGCTTACCAATATTATTAATTGTAAGTTCTGCGCAATTGTGAGTTCTATATTTATTCAAATCAAACCAGCCTTATTAATAATAAATTGAGATACAGTTAATGTTCAAAAAAAACAATCATAATTTCTCATTTATTAAAAACAATAAAGAACTAGATCAATTTATTGCAAAGATTAAAAATAAAAAAAAATTTTTCTTTGATACAGAATTTGACAGAAGATCAACATATAAAGCCATTATATCTATTATAGTTATTTTTGATGGAAAAAATATTGGGATTATTGATTGTTTAGAAAATAATACTAATTTTAAAAAGATATTTAAATCTTTAAATAAAAAAAATAATACATTAGTAATTCACTCGTGCAGACAAGATTTAGAAATATTTTTATCAATAGTTAAAAAAATTTTATTTAGTGTTTTTGACACTCAAATCGCAGCATCGCTTAGCGGTTATACTGAAGTGCCCTCTTATAAGAAATTGGTACATGATTTTTGTAAGATTAATTTAGACAAGTCACTACAGAAAGAGGATTGGTTAAAAAGACCAATTAATAATGAAAGGATTAATTACTTAATAAATGACGTTTATTATCTTAAAATAATTTCTAAAAAATTGAATAATAAATTAATTAAAAAAAATAAATTAAAATTATTTAATAAGCTAATAAAAAAAGAAATTTTTAAAATTTCTTATAATGGTTATCCTGTTATTTTTAAAAAAAAATTAGGTGATAATATTTTGAATAATCAAAAATTAATTAGAATAATAAGTCTTAGAAATAAAATAGCAGAAAAAATAAATCTTCCAAAAAGCTGGGTATTTTCGGACAAAGAAATTATAAAAAATATCAAAAATGAAAAAATTTCAATTATTTCAAAAAATTTAAAAAATATAGAAATTAAAAATTTGACAAAACTAACTAAAGATTTCAAAAAAACTTTTAGTAAATTTAACTAATATCAGCTAATGCTAGATTAATAATTTTTATATTTATCTTTTTTTTATACATCAATGACAATTCATCTAAGTTTTTAACGAATTTTGAAGCAGCGTGGTAACTTCTCTCAATATTTTTTAAAATAAAATTTACTTCCTTTGTAGTAATATTAATTTGTTTGTCGGAAAGCATCTTTGTTAAAATTTGATAAAATAAATCGTCAGAAGGATTAGTAATTGCAACTACAGCTAATGAATTTAAACGTGAGATTAAATCTTTTAATTGAAATGAAATACTTCCTGCTAATTTATTAGAAGTTAAATAAATAAATTTATTTTTACTTATAAAATCATTTAAAATAGTTTGAAAAAAAACTTCATCATTAAATAATTCTATATCTTCTATTATCAAAATTTTTTGATTTATTATAAAGTCTAAATTATCTTTATTAATGTTTCTGCCATCAAAAATTTTAGAATTAGTCTTGTCAGAAAAAATTTTTGTTAGATAAGATTTTCCAGATTTTTTTGGTCCGTAAATGTTGATTCCCTTAAAACTCCAATTTGGCCATTCTTTTACTAATTTATAAGCTTCATAATTATTTTCTCCTACGCAAAAATCTTCCTCATAATAAAAACTTTTATCTGGAAATTTAAAAACTATTTGATCTTTCATAAAAAAACCTAAAACTACATTATTTTTATAAAAAATCTTATTTAAAAACTGATTGTAAAATAAGAAAACAAGTGTATTGCTGAAGTGTTAATATTTTTTTAATGAATAATTCAAATTTTACCTATCTTAAAAGTGGTGTTGATATCAAAAAAACCACAAATCTGGTTAAATTCATTTCTAAATTATCAAAATCTACAAAAATTAAAGGAAGTGAAATTAAAAACTTTAAAAATATAGGCGGCTTTGGATCTGTATTTGATCTAGGAGAATATAAAATTAAAAACCCTCTCATTGTAACTTCAGCTGATGGAGTTGGAACTAAGCTAGAAATAGCAAATTATCTAAATGATTTTAGAACAATTGGTATTGATTTAGTTGCGATGTGTGTAAATGATCTGATTGTGCAGGGCGCAAAACCTATTGTCTTTTTAGATTATATTGCAATACCCAAGGTTATTGAAAAAAAATATAAACAAATACTATCTGGAATAGCAAAGGGATGTAGAATTGCTGGCTGCTCTTTATCCGGTGGTGAGACGGCAGAAATGCCTGGTGTATATACTGGAGATTCTTTTGATTTAGCTGGCTTTGCTGTTGGTATCGTTGGAAAAAAAAATGTCATCACGGGAAATTCAATTAAACACGGTGATATAATATTAGGAATACCTTCAACAGGAGCTCATTCTAATGGATATTCTTTGATAAGAAAAATTCTGAAAGATAAAAAAATTAAAGTTAAAAATAATAAAAAATTATACAAAGATTTGCTAGTTCCTACTAAAATTTACGTTAAAGAAATATTAAAACTTCATAGCATGAAGTTAATTAAAGGCTGTGCACATATCACGGGTGGAGGAATTATTGAGAACTTACCTAGAGTCATTCCTAATAATTATAGTGCGAAAATAAATCTTTCGAAAATCAAACCTAATAAAGTTACAAAGTGGATTAAATCAAATGGTGTTCACGATCATGAAATGCTTAAAACATTTAATTGTGGCGTTGGGTTTTGCATAATAGCAGATAAGAAAAGTTATCAAAGAATCTTAAAAGTTTTTAATAAATCTTCAAAGCCTTATGAAATCGGAATTATAGTAAAAAGTAATAATAATAAAAAAATTATATTAAATGAAAAAATTAACTGGAAATATTAATGTCTGCGTTTTTATTTCTGGTAGAGGTTCTAACTTAAAAGAATTAATTAAATACTCTAAAAAAAATAATACTAATTGGAAAGTCAAATTAGTTATTTCAAATAAAAAAGAGGCTAAAGGATTAGTTTATGCTAAAAAAAATAAAATTTTTAATTACGCAATAGTAAAAAAAATGCCTCAATTTGAAAAAAAAGCTTTAAATTATCTAAAGAAAAATAAAATTAATTTACTATGTTTAGCAGGTTTTATAAAAATTTTATCAAAAGAATTTATTCAAAAATGTAAATTTAAAATTATTAATATTCATCCTTCACTTCTTCCAAAATACAAAGGTTTAAACACTCATGAAAGAGCTATAAAAGCAGGTGATAAATATTCAGGATCTACAGTTCATTACGTAACTGCAAAACTTGATTCAGGAAAGAAAATAATCCAAACAAAAGTTAAAGTTCTTAAAGCAGACAACCCAAGTTCTCTAGCAAAAAGAGTTTTAAAGGCAGAGCATTCAATTTATCCAAAAGCGATAGATATTGTTTGTGAAAAATAATCTAGAAACTATTCTTTAAAAAAAAAATCAATCTCGATTTTAGCGTTTCCTTTGCTATCAGAACCATGAACTGAATTTTTATCTAAAGAAATACCGTATAAATTTCTTATAGTTCCTTTTGCGGCATCTTTTGGATTTGTTGCTCCCATAACTTCTCTATTTTTAGCAACTGCATTATTTCCTTCTAATATAATAACTACAACAGAACCTGAGCTCATATAAGTACAAAGATCATTAAAAAAAGGTCTCTCTTTATGAACAAAATAAAATTCTTCAGCCATTTTTTTAGATAATTTAATTTTTTTAATTGAATGAATTGTTAAAGAGTTTTTTTCAAAAATACTGACTATTTGACCAATTAAATTCCTCTCAATAGCATCAGGTTTGATTATTGATAAAGTCTTTTCCATATTATTCGTAATATTTTTCTATAAATTTATTTAATAATTTAACTCCAAAACCAGTCGCTCCTGTTGGTATAATATCTAAGTCTTTCTTTGTCCAAGCCATGCCAGCAATATCTAGATGAGCCCAAGGAGTACTATTCTTTAAAAATCTCTGTAAAAATTGCGCAGCTGTAATAGACCCTGCTCCTCCAGAGTAATTAATATTTTGAATGTCTGCAATTTTTGAGTCCATTAACTTGTCGTAATTTTTATGTAATGGAAATCTCCAAAGCTTTTCATTTTCAATTTCTCCTGCTTTAATTAATTTTTCTGACAATTTATCGTTATTAGAAAATAAGCCAGCATATTCACTTCCTAAAGAAACGACTATTGCTCCAGTAAGTGTTGCTAAATCAACTATTAATTCCGGTTTATACTGTTCATCAATATAATAAATTGCGTCAGCAAGAATTAATCTTCCTTCTGCATCTGTATTTAAAACTTCAATTGTTTTACCGGAGTAAGATTTTACAATATCACCAGGTCTTTGAGCTAAACCACCAGGCATATTCTCGACTAATGCAACTGCACCAACAACATAAGATTTAGATTTTCTAAGAGCTAAAGTTTTCATCAAACCAACAACAGTTCCTGCTCCAGCCATGTCATACTTCATGTCTTCCATAAATTTAGCTGGTTTTAAAGAAATACCACCAGTATCAAAACAAACTCCTTTTCCAATAAATGAAAGTGGTTTTTTATTTTTTGAATTATTTGGCTTCCATGTAATAGTTACAAAATAAGGCAAATTTTTACTTCCTTGAGCAACACCCAATAAAGCGTTCATTCCAATTTTTTTCATTTTTGAATAATCAAAAACATTAACTTTAAGACCTAGCTTCGAAAGTTTCTTAATTTCAGTTACAAATTTTTCTGGATTTAAATAATTAGGTGGTTCAGAAACTAAGTCTCTTGTTAAAAAAACTCCGTTAACAATATTTTCAATATCATTTTTAATCTTAATAAAAAAATTCTTATTTGATGAAGTGATTAAGAAATTTATTTTTTTTTTTGAATTCTCATTTTTTTTAAAAATTGTTTTATATTTTGTAAAAGAATACTTTTTTAAGAAACATCCTAAAAAAAAATTAAGATAATAATTTTTTAAATATTTATTTTCATTTGAGAAAATAACATTAATTTCTTTTGCTGATTTAATTTCGCCAATAACTTTCCCACCAATATTTTGATTCTCAAATTCATCTTTGTCCACTTTTTGATTTATAAAAATAATTTTTTTGGGTCTTAAGTTATAATAATTAAATACAAAATAATCCTCATCTTTATTTTTTAACAAAATGGAATTAATTTCTTTATTATTTATATTAATAAATGATAGTTTTTTTGAATTAAACGAAAAATTTTTTTCACAA
>SHWR01000055.1 GCA_009693745.1 Candidatus Fonsibacter sp. | reverse complement strand
TGTAAAAAGTCAAAATATTAATTTATCTAAGATTAAAAACATAGCTAATAAGGAATTAAATCATGATTATCTTCCTCATACTTTACTTAATTTATTTAGAGTTCAAAGTTCTGTTTATAAAAAAGATTTAAGCCTAATTAATTAATGGAAAAATATATAACTTTTATTGGACTCTTTTCTGGCTTTTGCACAACAATTGCCTTTGTCCCACAGGCTTATAAAGTTTGGAAAACTAAGAGAACTAAAGATATTTCTTTGTCGATGTTTTTAATATTTACAATCGGAGTTGCTAGCTGGTTAGTTTACGGCGTGTTAACTAATAATCTTCCTATAATATTTGCAAATATTATAACATTATTTTTAGCTTTTTTAATTTTAGTTGCTAAAATTAAATTTAATTAAAGTTTAAAGAAATATCTAAATTTTGAGGACTGTGGGTAAGCCTTCCAATTGAAATTCTATTAACTCCCGTTTTTGCATAATCAACAACGTTTTTATCATTAATATTACCAGATGCTTCAGTTTCATATTTATTACCAATCATGCTTAAAGCTTTTTTAATTTCATCTGTCTTCATATTATCTAATAATAACCTATTAAAATTTAACATTTGAATATCTTCTAACTGACTTAAAGTGTCTACTTCGACTGTTATAATTTTTCCGCTTTTGTTTAATCTCAAGGCATTTTGTACAAGATCAAATATATTCTGTGATGCAGAAATATGATTGTCTTTTATAAAAATTTCATCAAATAAATTAAATCTATTGTTTGTACCACCTCCAAGAGTTACTGCATATTTTTGAATAGCCCTAAGCGTTGGCAAAGTTTTTCTCGTACAACAAATTTTTGTTTTATATTCTTTAACGAGGTTAACGTAATAATGGGTTTTCGTTGCAATTCCTGATATTAAACCTAAAAAATTAATGGCAGTTCTTTCAGATTTTAAAATTGAACCAGTCAATCCTTTGATCTCAGCAATAATATCACCTTTTTTAATAGATGATCCTTCTTGAAATTTTCTCTTAAATTTTGTCTTTTTATCAATTTGCTTAAAAGCTTCATCTGCAAAATCCAATCCACCAATTAAGCCATCTTCATTTGTAACAATTTTTGCTGAAGTAATAGAATTTTTATTTACCAAAAGATCCGTTGTAATATCTTTTTGAGCTTGATCCTCAAATAAAGCAGCACCAACAATACTTTTTATATAGCCACTAGTGATAAGCTTAGATTTTAACATACTCTATGCAACTTTTTCTATGTACTCTTTTTTATTTAAGAATTCTTCCATTTCTTTTAAAGTAATTTGTTTTCTAAATAAAAATTTTTCATTAGATGTCGGGTAATCACTTCTAAAATGAGCTCCTCTACTTTCTTTCCTTAAGTAAGCTGCATAAGTAATTAATCTTGATACTAAGATCATATCTTTAAGTTTTGCAGATAAGTCTTTTGCTTCTCTTTCTACTCTATCAATTTCAATGAATGCTTTTTTAAGTTTTTGTTCGTTTCTATAAACTCCGACAAAGTCACTCATGATATTTCTAAGTTGCCAAATATATTTTTTTGCTCTAATTCGTGATGATGTTTTTTCTTTTGGTAAATATTTTTTAAAATTTATATTTTTATCGTCAGTATTATTAAGAACTTCAGAATTAATTGAGTTTGCTATTCTTTTTCCAAAAACAAAAGCCTCAAGCAAAGAATTAGAAGCAAGTCTATTTGCTCCATGTGCGCCTGTTGATGAAACTTCACCACAAGCCCAAAGACCCTCGATTGATGATTTTCCATTTTCATCAACCAATACACCGCCCATGTGGTAATGAGCGGCAGGAGTTACAGGTATTTTTTCTTTAGTAAAATCAATATTAGCTTTTTTTAAAAAGTTGTAAGCACTTGGAAACATTGTTTCTAATTGTTCATTAGTGAATTTTCTACAATCCAAGAACGTTGAATGACCAAGATCTTTTAATCTTTGTAGTTCACGAGCAACGATATCGCGTGGAGCAAGGTCCCCGCTTGGGTGAATTGATTTCATAAATTGATTATTATTTTCATCAACTAACTTAGCACCGTCTCCTCTAAGTGCTTCAGTTAATAATGGCGTTGGATCAAGTCCAACATCCATACCGGTTGGATGAAATTGCACAAATTCCATATCAGAAAGAACAGCACCAGCACGCGCGGCCATTGCAATACCTTCACCGTAAATATCTCTTGGATTTGTTGTGTGCTCATAAATACTACCAAGACCTCCTGTTGCAAGGACAACATTAGGTGCTTTAAAAAATGTAAAGTTATCAACTATATTTTTTCCAATATGACGACCGATTAAACCAATAACCTTATTATTTTCAGCTATAATTTCATCAACGGTCACATCTTCCAGAATTGTAATATTTTCTAATTTTTGAATGTTATTTATCAAAGTTTTTATAATTTCTCTTCCTGAACTGTCGCCGTTTACTTTTAATACTCTACGTCTAGTATGAGCAGCTTCTTGAGACATTAAAAAATTTTTAAGATCATCTTTGTCAAAATTAACTCCTTTTTCTTCTAGAAATTTAATAATAGAAGCGGCTTCTTCGGTTATAATTTTAACAATTTTTTCATCACTTAAGCCTGAGCTTGCTTTAATAGTGTCTTCAAAGTGAATTTTTGGACTATCATCCTTACCAACTGCCGCAGCAATTCCTCCTTGCGCCCAAGCACTTGATGAAGCTTCGCCTAACTTTTTTTTAGAAATCAAAGTAACTTTTCTTGGGTAAAGGCAAATTGCAGTCATCAGTCCAGAAATTCCAGATCCAATAACAATAACATCAGTAGTATGTAAACTTTCCATTAGGCAAGGCTAGATTGGCGACCAACTTTAATCATACGCTCAATAGGAAGTCTTGCTTTATCTATAATAGATTTATCAATCAAAACTTCATTCGTTTCATTGATTAAGCAATCGTAGATTTTTGGTAGCTGTATTTTTTTCATATAAGGACATAAATTACATGGTCTGACAAAATTTGTTTCTGGATTTTCAACCTGAACATTGTCGCTCATTGAACACTCAGTGACTAAAAATACATTCTTAGGTTTATTATTTTTAACATACTGAATCATTCCAGAAGTTGAACCGGTAAAATCAGAAGCTTTAATAACATCAGGAGGGCACTCAGGATGAGAAACAATTACTAAATCAGGATAACTTTTTCTAAGTTGATTTAATTCTTGAGCTGTAAATTGTTCATGAACCATACATTTTCCATGCCAAGGAATAATTTTAACTTTAGTTTGTGAGGCGACATATTTTGCAAGATAGACATCAGGTAAAAATATAACTTCTTTTACACCTAAAGATTCAACAACCTTAACCCCATTAGCTGAAGTGCAACAGATATCTGTTTCAGCCTTAACTTCAGCAGAAGTATTAACATACGTAACTACCGGGACGCCTGGATATTGTTTCTTTAATTTTCTAACATCTTCTGCGTTAATAGATTCAGCAAGGGAGCATCCTGCATTCATATCTGGGATTAGAACTTTTTTATTAGGAGACATTATTTTTGCCGTCTCAGCCATAAAGTGAACTCCTGCCATAATAATAATATCTGCTTTAGTTTTTCCAGCTTCAATCGCTAAAGTTAAAGAGTCACCAATAATATCAGCAACACCATGATAAATTTCAGGAGTTTGGTAATTGTGAGCTAAAATAACTGCATTTTTCTTTTTTTTTAGCTCATTGATTTTATAAATATAAGGAGCATATAAAGGCCATTCTAATTCTGGCAAAACAGATTTTATTTTTTGATAAATACTTGCGGTATTTTTTTCAATTTCTTTGGTAAACTCTAGCTGAAAACTCATAAATTTTTATAATTTATAAATGATAATTCACTAAGTTATTATAGTAAAATTAATATTTAAATTGGTTAAAACAGCGCTATTTGCGGTCATGTTGGAATTGGTAGACAAGCTTGGTTGAGGGCCAAGTGGAGCAATCCATTGAGAGTTCAAGTCTCTCTGACCGCACCATCTACTTAGATAACCATCCAGTTGGGGATATCAATTTTTATAGACGCTGTTTCTGTTTTTAATTCTTTATCAATAATCAAATTTTTACTGTCTTTATTAATTTTGATTAATGCAAATGGAAATAAATCGTTTATTAAAACTTTTCCAATCTCTTCATTATTTAAATTAATTTTTTGCCCTTCTTTAACTTTTCCATTTATAGTTTTAATTGCTAATAATCTTTTATTGACCTTATTTTTTAAATGCATTCGAGCAGTATTTTCCTGACCAATATAGCATCCTTTTTTTTGATCAATTCCATTTAATTCAAGAAAATTTGCCTCAAGGGAAAATATTTGATTTTGCAATTTTTGAATGTCTTTAGATGGAATACCAAGATCAAATAGTTTTTTTTCTAATAAATATTTTTCATTAGATAGTTCAATATTTATGTCGTTCAAAAACTCTTTAATTTTAGATTGTTCTATAATTGCTCTTGCTAAAGTATTTTTTATTCTAGGGTCTTCAAAAATTAGGTAATTTTTATAATTAATTAGATTTAATTTATTAATATTAAGACTTTTAAATTTTATAAAAGGTATATCAATACTTATTAAATCATTTTCAATTTTAATTTCGACTTTGGATCTTAATTTATAATTATAGAGTTTATTGAATAATTCTTTTATTAATTCACTATTGCATTCAATTAAAAAAATATTTTTTGTTTTAAAAATAATAAATTCGAATAAGAATTTTCCTTGAGGAGTTAATAATGACGCAAATACACAGTTATTATCTTTTACTTTTTTAATATCATTAGAAATAATATTTTGTATAAAATCGATACTATCTTCACCTTTAATACTAATAAAACCTTTTAAAGTTATATAAGCTTTATCTATTTCCATTATTGTACGTTTATCTACTTTGGTGTATTAAATTTTAGATGTCCAATATATATGATTTAATTATAAAAAACGGTAATTGTTTTATAAATAATAATCTCACACAAACTGATATTGGAATTAAACATAATCAAATTATTAAAATAGGCTCAATCAACGAAGGTGGAGATAAAGTTCTTGAAGCGAAAGGTTTTACTATTATTCCAGGTGCCATAGATACACAGGTTCATTTTAGAGAACCCGGCAATCCTGACAAAGAAGACTTAGAGAGCGGTAGCAAGGCTGCAATTTTGGGAGGAATCACCTCCGTCTTTGAAATGCCTAATACCAACCCAGCTACTGATAATTTTGAAAGATTTCAAGATAAATTAGATCGAGCAAAAAATAGAATGCATTGCAATTATGCATTTTATTTTGGAGCAACAGAAAATAACTTTGAGTTTATAAAGCAAACTACAAACCTGGAGGGGTGCTGTGGAATTAAGATGTTTATAGGTTCATCAACTGGAACATTGCTTGTAAAAAAAGACGAAGCTATTGAAGAAGTTATTAGAATAAGTCCAAGAATTGTTTCGATTCATTCAGAAGATGATGATTTATTGCAAAAAAAAAAAGTTTTAATTGAAAAGGGGAATGTTAAGACTCATCCTGTATGGAGAGATTCTAAAGTTGCATTAACCTCAACAAAAAAAGTAGTTGGTTTTGCCAATAAACATAAGAAAAAAATACATATTTTACACGTATCCTCCAAAGAAGAGATAGATTTTTTAGCAAATAATAAAAAATATGTAACTGTTGAAACAACTCCGCAGTTCCTAACTCTATTTGCGCCTGATTGTTACGAGGAACTTGGGACTTTGGCACAGATGAATCCTCCAATAAGAACAAAGGATCATCAGGTTGTTTTATGGAAACGTTTATTAGATGGAACTGTTGATATGCTCGGGTCAGATCATGCTCCGCACACATTGAAAGAGAAACAAAAAACTTACCCAGAAAGTCCATCTGGTCTAACTGGAGTTCAGACTATGCTTCCTATTATGCTAGATCATGTAAATAATAAAAAACTTACATTTCAAAGACTAGTTGAATTATTAAGCATTAATCCTTGTAAAATTTTCAATATAAAAAAAAGAGGAGAGATCAAGGTGGGATATTACGCAGATCTTACAGTTATTGATATGAATTTAAATTTTAAAATTACCAACGATTGGATTGCAAGCAGATGTGCGTGGACGCCATTTAATAATAAGACTGTAAAAGGTTTTCCAGTTGGAACTATTGTGAATGGAAAAATCGCTTCTTGGGATAAAAAAATTGTTGATGCTAAATTTGGAAAACCTTTGGAATTTTAATTTTTAATTATTCCTGCAACAATCAAAGAAGATTTAATTTCATCTAAAATAACAGGGTCATCAATAGTTGCTGGCATTTTATAAGGAACTTGATCTGCTATTTTACCAACTGTTCCTCTTAGAATTTTTCCAGATCTTGTTTTTGGAAGTCTTTTTACAACAACTATATTTTTAAATGCAGCCACAGGTCCAATTTTATCTCTAATCATTTGAATACATTCTTTTGAAATATCTTCA
>SHWR01000009.1 GCA_009693745.1 Candidatus Fonsibacter sp. | reverse complement strand
CGAGTCATGGAGGTAATGGGATTGCTTTCAAGAGCCGGATTTACAAAAGTTGCTTTGATTTCAGGACCACCTGTTTCTAAAAGTAAAAAATAATGTCATGCAAAAGAGTCTCAAGATTTCTTTTATAGCACATTTCTTAATTCTTGTTCTCAGCAGTTTAGCTTTACCTTTTTTAGTGGGAAAAGTTCAAGTACCTGTACTAATTTCTGTTGATCTTGTTCAAATTGGAGATAGAACAAATCTTCCTTATGCTCCAAAAGTTACAGATGGAGAAAAGACTGATAAAAAAATAAAAGATAAAGTGGTTACTAATCAAGCTCCTCCCAAAATTATACCCAAAGAAAAACCGGATGCAGTTCCTTTGCCTGAAAATATACAAAAAATTAAAGAATTATTAGAAAAAAGGCAAAATCCGGTTAAAGTTGAAGACTTAACTAAACAGACTTCTGAGTTCGAAAAAAAAGAGATTTTTGACCCTAATAAAATTTCTGCTCTGATAGATAAGTCAAAAAAAGATAATGCAGAAATAAACAACAAGCCAAATATAGAAGCGACCCAAAGTCAGCAAAAAAATATTGTTGCATCTAAACTTACCATAACCCAAGAAGATGCTATCAAAGCTCAAATATTTAAATGCTGGAATATACCGATAGGACTCCCTTATAATGAAAATTTAACTGTTAGAGTAAAAGTTAAACTTAATAAAGATGGGTCTTTAATTAGTAGTGAAATTTTAGATCAAACAAGGATGAATGCAGCAGGACAAACTTATTATAAAATATTGGCAGAAAGCGCACTAAGAGCAGTTAAATTATGCAATCCTCTCAAGGTGCCATCGACAGACTATGAAAAATGGAAAGAAATGCAATTAAACTTTGACGCTAAAGAAATGTTAAAAGGGTAAGTATGAAATATAAAATTTTAAAAGTTTTTATATTATTTTTTTTTTTAACAACAAAATCATTCGGCCTTGTTTCCGTTGATATTACCAGAGGGAATTTAGATCCTTTACCATTAGCAGTTTCTAATTTTTATTTAGATGAAAATTTAACTGATAATATAAAAAAATTACAACTTGAAGTTAAGATTCCTGAACTTATAGAAAATAATCTTTCAAGATCTGGATTATTTTTTGCTTTAGAAAAAAAATCTTTTATTCAAAAACCGGAAGTTGCTCACAATAGACCAAGATTTGAAGATTGGTCTTTTATAAAAGCACAGGTACTTGTTACTGGAAAAGTTTCATTAGAAAAAGATGGCAGAGTTAAAGTTGAATTCAAATTATGGGATATTGTCTCAGCAACAGAATTATCGGCTTTAGCTTTTTATACAGCTTCTGATAACTGGAGAAGAGTGTCTCATATAATCTCAGATAAAATTTATGAAAGATTAACAGGAGAGAAGGGTTATTTTGATTCTAGAATAATTTACGTATCTGAAACTGGTCCAAAAGTAGATAGGAAAAAAAGATTAGCAGTAATGGATCAAGATGGTTATGGAATTAAATATTTAACATTAGGCAACGAATTAGTTTTAACTCCTAGATTTAGTCCAACAAGTCAAAATGTAACCTATATGTCTTATTTTAAAAATTTACCCAGAGTTTATTTATTAAATATCGAGACAGGAATACAAGATTTAGTTGGAGATTTTCCAGGAATGACCTTTGCCCCACGATTTTCTTCTGATGGAAAAAAAATAATTATGAGTTTTGCCCAGGAAGGCAATTCTGATATTTATACAATGGACATTAAGACAAGAGTTGTTGAAAGATTAACAGACCATCCATCAATAGACACTTCACCTTCTTATTCTCCAGATGGTTCTTATATTACATTTAATTCTGACCGTAGTGGATTTCAGCAAATTTACACAATGAAAAGTGATGGCGCGAATGTCAAAAGAATATCTTTCGGCGAGGGACTTTATGGAACACCTGTTTGGTCGCCAAGAGGCGATTTAATTGCCTTTACTAAATTATATAAAAATAAATTTTATATTGGGGTTATGAGATCCGATGGTTCTGGTGAAAGATTATTAACTGAAAACTATTATCAAGAAGCGCCATCTTGGGCACCTAACGGAAGGGTACTTATATTTTATAGAGAAACTGCCTCTGATAGTGGGGGAAGAGGAGGTGGAGCAAAATTATGGTCAATTGATTTAACAGGTTATAATGAGAGATTAATTCAAACTCCAACTGATGCTTCAGACCCATCTTGGTCTGGATTATTATCTGAAAAACAGAAAAACTAATTTATTAATTGCATTTATTGGCTTATTAAAATATCAACATATTTTAAAAGATTAATAAACAAAGGAATAATAATGTTATTAAATAATTTAAGTAAAGTTATTTTAGTTCTAATAGTAACTTTATTTTTAGGTGCTTGCGCAACAAAACAACAAGCAACTACTGCTACTGCTACTGCTACTGCTACTGCTACTACCGCCCCAACAGATGATGCTTATACTGGAACAGAAACAGTTAAATATTTAGCTGATGGAATTTCAGATAGAATATTTTTTGCAACAAATAAATCAGATTTAACTTCAGCTGCTACCGCAACTCTTGCTAAGCAATCTACATATTTAAAAGCTAATCCAACTTTAAATGTTGTTCTTGAAGGACATGCAGACGAAAGAGGAACAAGAGAATACAACTTAGCTCTTGGAGAGCGAAGAGCGACAGCTGCTAAAAACTACTTAATCAGTAATGGTGTTGCTGCTAATAGAATTAAAGTTATAAGCTACGGTAAAGAAAAACCTGCTAATCCAGCTTCAAATGTTTTAGCTTGGTCGCAAAACCGAAGAACAGTAACAGTTAAAACTAATTAATATTAAAAAATTTATAAAAGACCATAATGTGAAACTCATTAGGGTCTTTTTTTTGCCATTTAAATTAAATAAAACAAGAGAACATGTTTTTTAAAAATAAATACTTATTACAGGTCTTAATTATTATCTTTTTTACAAATGTTGCTTTTGCACAGCAAGATAAAATGAGTGAATTGTTAGATAGATTAGAAAAAATTCAAAAAGATATTCAAACTTTAGAAAAAGCTGTTTATAGCAAGAATATTGCTATGCCATCAGACAATGTAGTTATGAATGAGGCCTTAAGTAGACAGTTAGTTAAAATTTCAGAATTGGAAAAACAAATCCAACAAATGACATCAAAATTTGAGGAAAATAATTATAAACTTCAACAATTGTCAGATCGATTGAATAAAATTTCAAACGATAGTCAGTTAAGATTTCAGCAATTAGAAAACAATAAAGCTATTAGTAACAAAGTTAATGCCCCCAAAGAAGTTGCTGTTGAAAAAAAATCTTCACAAATAAAAAAAAGCGATGATAATATTTTAAATTCAGAAGAAGTAATTATTTCAGAAGAGATTAATTCTGAAGAAGAAAGTATCATTAAGGAGAAATCTGTCGAAAAAGAAAATATTAAACTAAAGGAAAAAGAAAAAATTAGTAACCCTAAAACAAAAGTTTTGCCAAAAGTATCAATCGCCGAACAGTATAAATACGCTATGAATATTATGAAAAGTGGAGATTTTGAAAAAGCAGAAATTGCCTTTAAAGAATTCGTAGATACTCATTCAAAACATGAACTCGCAGGCAGCGCTCAATTTTGGTATGGAGAGACTTTTTATATTAGACAGCTGTATGAGGATGCAGCAGAAGCATTTTTAGAGGGCTATAAAAAATACCCTAATAGTTCAAAAGCTCCTGAAAATTTGTTAAAATTAGGTGTTGCTCTTGCAGAGCTTGGCGAAGTAGATCAAGGTTGCAAAATGATTGCTAATTTAAAAAAAGCATATCCTAAGATTGATGCTGCAATCTTACAAAAATCATCTTATGAAAAGAAAAGATTTAACTGTAGTTAATCTTAAATTATTAGAAGATAAAAAAATAAATCATATTTATTTTCGTTTCAGAGAAAAAATTTCGTCTTTTATAGGTAAAGAAAAATTCGCAATTGCAGTCTCAGGTGGTAGCGATAGTCTAGCTTTAAGCGCCCTTGCAAAGTTATATTCTTTAGAAAATGATAATGATTTCATTGCTTTAATTATTGATCACAAACTAAGAAAAGAATCTACTATTGAAGCAAGACGGACTTCGAAAAATTTAACGCAGAATAAAATTAAAAATAAGATTTTAACTTATAAAGGTGAAAAATTTTCATCAAACATTCAAAAGAAAGCAAGAGATCTTCGATATAACTTATTTGAAAAATATTGTGAAAAAAATAAAATTAAATTTCTTATTATTGCCCATCATCAAGATGATTTAATTGAAAATTTTTATATAAGATTAATTAGAGGTAGCGGTATTAAAGGCTTAACCTCATTACAAAATATTTTTGAATATAATAAAGACTTTTATCTTTTAAGACCTTTATTAACTTTTAATAAAAAGGAACTTTTAAGCGTCACTAAGAAATCTTATTCGTCATGGATCGAGGATCCTTCAAATAAAAATGATAAATTTTTACGAGTTAGAATTAGAAAAATGCAAAGTAAGTTGCAGAAAGAAGGGTTTGATCCAAACCGTATCATCAAAACTATCGAAAATCTTAATACTGCTAAAGATTCATTGGAGTTTTATATTTTTAAATCAGAAAAGAAATACTTGAATTTTTATAAAGAAGGTTACGCAACATTGAAATCATCAATTTTTAATAATGAAGCGCAAGAAGTAATTTTTAGAATTATTATTAAAGCAATTCATTTTGTTTCAGGAGAATATTATCCACCAAGATCAGATAGTTTAAAAACTTTAATGAAGAATTTACCAGTAAAATCTTTTAAATCTTCAACTTTAGGAGGATGCTTAATTGAAAAAAATAAGAATATAATTTCATTTTTTAGAGAAGATAGAAATATTGCGATTGAAACTTTGAATAAAATAAAACAAAGAAAAAATTGGGATGATCGTTTTTTGGTTTGCAAAAACTTAAATAATCAACAACAGTTTGTTGTTAAAAAATTAGGAAATCATGGAATTGAGTATTTAAGAAAAAATAGATTCAATGATTATGCAAATAAGATTCCAGTGCATGCAAAAAAAACATTACCTTCTTTTTGGAATAATCAAGGAGAGTTATTATTTGTTCCCTTTATTAATTTTAAGAATAAGAAATACAACATAAAAAATGGTAGTTTTGCAGTGCGTTATCTTAGATTTATTTGAGAATAGTACTTGTTTAATCTATAATAATGATTACTTTTAAATTATGAATTTGCGCAATTTAATGATGTGGGGCGTCATCGTTCTACTCGTTTTAGGCTTATATAATCTTTTCCAAAATCCAGGATCAATCTCTGGAAAAAGCGAAATGCCTTTTTCTACTTTTTTAACAGAGGTCGATAAAGGAAATATTGCTTCTATTGATATCAGAGGAAGTGAGATTTCAGGTAACTTTAGAGATGGCAAAGGTTTTAAAACTTATTCTCCGAATTATCCAAATTTAGTTGAAAAATTGTCAGCAAAAGGAGTTGCAATCACTGCAGGGCCTAGAGAAGAAAAAGGACCTTCGTTATGGGGAATAATATTGTCATGGTTCCCTATGTTATTGCTTATTGGAGTATGGATATTTTTCATGCGTCAGATGCAAGGCGGCAAAGGCGGAGCTATGGGGTTTGGAAGATCAAAAGCAAAATTACTTACAGAAGCTCATGGTAAAGTTACATTTCAAGATGTTGCTGGAATTGAAGAGGCAAAAGAAGAACTAGAAGAGATTGTTCATTTTTTAAAAGATCCCAGAAAATTTCAAAAATTAGGAGGAAGAATTCCAAAAGGCGCTTTGCTTATTGGACCTCCAGGTACAGGTAAAACTTTATTAGCAAGAGCAATTGCAGGGGAAGCAAACGTTCCTTTCTTTACAATTTCAGGATCAGATTTCGTTGAGATGTTTGTTGGAGTTGGAGCATCTAGAGTTAGAGATATGTTTGAACAAGGAAAGAAAAGTGCTCCTTGTATTATATTTATAGATGAGATCGATGCTGTTGGAAGAAGTAGAGGCGCTGGTTTAGGCGGAGGTAACGATGAAAGAGAGCAAACATTAAATCAGTTACTTGTTGAAATGGATGGATTTGAAACTAACGAAGGTGTTATTTTGATTGCTGCAACAAACAGACCGGATGTTTTAGATCCTGCTTTATTAAGACCAGGTCGTTTTGATAGACAAGTTGTAGTATCTAATCCAGATATTATTGGCAGAGAAGCTATTTTAAAAGTGCATCTTAAAAAAATTACAACAGGTCCAGATGTAAATCCTAAAATTATTGCAAGAGGTACACCAGGTTTTTCAGGTGCAGATCTTGCAAATATTGTTAATGAATCTGCATTACTTGCTGCAAGAAAAAATAAAAGAATTGTTACTATGTCTGATCTTGAGGAAGCAAAAGACAAAGTAATGATGGGAGCAGAAAGAAAATCTATGGTCATGACGGAAGAAGAAAAAACATTAACTGCTTATCATGAGAGCGGACATGCAGTTGTTGCTTTATATGAACAAACTTCAGATCCAATTCATAAAGCAACAATTATTCCAAGAGGTAGAGCTTTAGGAATGGTAATGAGACTCCCAGAAAGAGATCAATTATCCGTAACTAGAGAAAAAATGTTCGGAGATATTTCTGTTGCCATGGGGGGAAGAATTGCGGAAGAAATGATATTTGGTTATGATAATGTAACCACAGGAGCATCATCTGACATTGAAATGGTTACAAAAATGGCTAAAAACATGGTTACGAGATATGGGATGAGCGATCAATTAGGACCTATTGCTTACCAAGAAAATGAAGAGGAAATATTTTTAGGAAGATCTGTATCTAGAACACAAAGTGTTTCAGAGGATACAGCTAAAAAAATTGATTTTGAAATTAAAAAAATCGTCGATGCCGGTTATGCTAGAGCTAAAAAAATATTAGCAGAAAAAGTTGATGAACTGCACAAAGTTGCAAAAGCTTTATTAATTTATGAAACATTATCAGGTGAAGAAATTAAAAAAATTGTTTTTCAAAATATTTATCCAAAACGTTTATCTGGAAATGAAGAAATTAGCTCAACTAAGAAAAAACTAGGTAGCGTTTTAGGAACGATAGGTTTAAAGCCTAATACGCAAAGCTAATCTAACTTTTCTTTCATGAAGAGTATTTATATAAGGCCAACTAATTTTGTCTTTGGCCAAAAAGCAAATTATTTTATTCAAGAAGGAACTGCTAAAAGTCTGTGCGGATTTGATGATGTAGGTTTTTTATCAGTAGAAATTTTAAAAAGAGAATCTGACACTAACATAGTTGAAGAATATAGTGTTATAGAATTAGGAACATTAAATTTTAGGAATGAAATTGAAAGTGATTTAAATAAAATAATCTCAAAAAGAAATGGCATTTTTAATCTAAATTTTAAAAATCCTATTTTGGTTGGAGTTTTAAATCTTACTCCAGATAGTTTTTCAGATGGCGGAAAATATAATACTACTTTTAGAGCTATTGATCATGTTAAGAACATGATTGATTATGGAGCTCACATTATTGATGTTGGCGGAGAGTCAACAAGACCAGGAGCAAAACCAGTTAGTGATCATGATGAAATTGCAAGAGTATCAGAAACAATTCAATTAATAAAAAAGAAATATCCAAATCAATTAATTTCCTTAGATACGAGAAAATCCAAAGTAATGCAGCATGGCATAAGTATAGGAGTTGATATGTTGAATGATGTATCGGCATTAGATTTTGATCAGCAATCTTATCAAATTGTAAAAGATTCAGGAAAGCCAATCATTTTAAATCATTCACAAGGTATTCCAGAGAATATGCAAAATAATCCATTTTATGCAAATGTATTATTAGATATCTTTGATTATTTTGAAAATAAAATTAAATTTTTAAAGAACAACGGAATTACAGATGAGCAAATTATTATTGACCCAGGTATTGGTTTTGGAAAAACTTTAGATCATAATCTAGAAATTATTTCTAAGATTTCTTTATTTCATAGTCTTGGTTATCCAATAATGGTGGGCCCTTCACGAAAAAGTTTTATAGGTAAAATTATGGGTGAAAAAGATAATTCACAAAGATTAGGAGGCACAATAGCATCTGTTCTATATTCTTATTTACAAGGTATTCAGCTATTTAGAGTTCATGATATACAAGAAACGAGCGAAGCTCTTAAAGTTTATTCTCAATTTTTGAAGAAATAATAATGAAAAAATATTTTGGAACAGACGGCATTAGAGGCGAAGTTAATAAAGGCAGTATTACTGGAGAAATGTTCTTTAAATTTGGTCTTGCAGTAGGAACATATTTTTCAAATAAAGATAAACAACGTCACAAAGCAATCATAGCAAAAGATACTCGTTTATCCGGTTACATGCTTGAGCCAGCTTTAGTGTCTGGTCTTATTTCCGCCGGTATGGACGTTTTATTATTAGGACCTTTGCCAACAAACGGACTTGCTATGTTAACAAAATCTATGAAAGCAGATCTTGGAATTATGTTAACAGCATCTCACAATCTTCATACCAATAATGGATTAAAATTATTTGGTCCTGATGGAATGAAGCTTTCAGATAAAGTTGAAAAACAAATTGAGAAATTAATTGATGATAAAATTGAAAAATACTTTGTGAAATCAAATTTATTAGGTAGAGCTAAAAGACTAGAAGATGCAACTGAAAATTATATAACAATATTAAAAAATATTTTTCCGAAATCATTTAATTTATCCGGAGTAAAAATATTTCTAGATTGCGCCAACGGCGCCTCTTATAAATCTGCTCCAGTTTTGCTTAGAGAGCTAGGAGCTGAAGTTGTGGCCATCGGAATTAATCCAGATGGATTTAATATTAATAAAAATTGCGGATCAATGCACCCAGAACTTATTCAACAATCTGTAAAAACCCATAAAGCAGACATTGGCATAGCATTTGATGGTGACGCAGATAGGATTATTATGTGTGATGAAAAAGGTGAAATTATTGATGGTGATCAAATCATTGCAATGATTGCAAAAAATTGGAAGAAGAAAAAGATTTTAAAAGGCGGAGTTGTTGGAACATTAATGACTAATTTGGGATTAGAAAATTATTTTAAAAATAATAATATTAAATTCCACAGAGCTGATGTTGGAGATCGATATGTTAAAGAAAAAATGAATAGTTTGAAATATAATTTAGGAGGAGAACAATCAGGACATATTATACTTGGAAATCTTGCAACTACAGGAGATGGATTATTAGTTGCTTTAGAAGTTTTGAATTCTTTAAAAAATAAGGGAAAAGCAAGCAAAGTATTTTCGGTATTTAATAAAGTTCCACAAGTTTTAGAAAATATTAAAGTTAAAAATAAAAATATTATTGAAAATAAAGCTCTTAAAGCAAAAATTAATCAAATCGATAAAAATTTAAAACAAGAGGGTAGATTATTAGTTAGAAAATCAGGTACAGAAAATCTTATTAGAATAATGGTTGAGACTTCAGATAAGAGATTAATGAAGGATACTGTGAATGAAGTTAAAAAAGTAATATTGAATTACACTTAACATTGAAAATAAAGTCTAAACTATTAATTATTGCAGGCTCAGACTCTAGTGGTGGAGCCGGTATTCAAGCAGATATTAAAACAGCGACATCACTTGGTGTTTATGCGATGACAGCAATAACTGCAATTACCGCTCAAAATACAACAGGAGTTAAATCAATCGCACATGTGTCACCAAAAGAAATTTCTAATCAAATTTCATTTTCTGTTAAGGATATTAGACCAAATTCTGTAAAAATTGGCATGCTGCATAATGTAGGCGTGATCAAAGAAGTTATAAAAGCTATTAAAAAAAATAAATTAAAAAATATCGTAATTGATCCTGTGATGGTTGCAAAAGGAGGTCATAGATTAATCAGTAAAAGCTGCGTTAATTACTTAAGAGAAAAATTATTACCCTTTGCATTATTAGTAACCCCAAATATTCCAGAAGCTGAAACATTAATTAAAAAAAAAATTAAGACATTAGAAGATGTCATTAAAGCTGGAAAAGAAATTTTAAAATTTGGACCAAAATTTGTTCTTATAAAAGGTGGGCATACTAATAAATCTTTCATTGAAGATGTATTAATTTCAAAAAATAATATTAAAATTTTTAAAAATAAGAAAATTAAAACTAAAAATACACATGGGACAGGCTGTACCTTATCTAGTGCAATCGCTTCTTTTATTTCTAAAAATTATAATATGAACGAATCGTGCAAACGCGCCATTCAATATGTGCACAAAGCAATTCTACTAAATCCAAGATTTGGAAGAGGACATGGCCCAATTAATCATATGGCTTTATTAAAATAAATAATTTAAAGATTTAAAAGGATCTTAAAAATTTACTTATGACAAACGTTGTAGTTGTAGGCTCTCAATGGGGCGATGAGGGCAAGGGGAAGATAGTGGATTGGCTTTCAGAACAAGCTGATGTCGTTATTAGATTTCAAGGAGGTCATAATGCTGGCCATACATTAGTTATTAATGGCAAAGTTTTTAAGTTAAAATTACTTCCATCTGGAATAGTTAGAGGTAATAAAATTTCAATTATTGGGAACGGAGTTGTTATCGACCCTTGGGCGCTATTAGAGGAAATTGAAGAAATTAAAAAGAAAGGAGTTGATGTTAATGAAAATAATTTAATTATTTCTGATACAGCAACTTTAATTTTACCTTTCCATAAAGAAATGGATGAGATCAGAGAAGATGCGGCAAAATCTAAAATTGGAACCACAAGAAGAGGAATAGGACCAGCTTATGAAGATAAGATTGGTAGACGTTCTATTCGTATTATGGATTTAAGTTCAAAAACAAATTTAGAGAAAAGATTAGAAGTTATTTTAGAGCATCATAATGCAATCAGAAAAGGATTAAAAAAGAAAATATATAAATCAGACGAATTAATTAACGAATTGTTAAAAATAGCTCCTGAAATATTAAAGTTTTCCCAACCGGTTTGGAAAAAAATTTATGAATACCAAAAATTAAATAAAAAAATATTATTTGAAGGGGCTCAAGGAATATTACTCGATGTGGATCATGGAACTTATCCTTATGTTACATCATCTAATACAGTAGCCGGAACTGCATCAGTTGGTACAGGATGTGGTCCAAAAACAATTGATTATGTTCTTGGAATTACTAAGGCTTATACAACTAGAGTAGGTGAGGGTCCTTTTCCAACAGAACTTAAAGATCCAACAGGAGAACTTATTGGTCAGAGAGGTCATGAGTTTGGAACTGTAACTAACAGAAAAAGAAGATGTGGTTGGTTCGATGGAGTTCTTGTTAAACAATCAGCAATAATTTCAGGAATTACTGGAATTGCCCTAACTAAATTAGATGTTCTTGATACATTAGATGAAATTAAATTTTGTATTGGTTACAAATTGCGTGGCAAAGAAATCGATTATTTTCCAAGCGCATCAGAGGATCAATTTGCAGTAGAGCCTATTTATACAACTTATCAAGGCTGGAAGTCGGAAACAAAAGGAATAAGAAATTACAAAGAATTACCTGAGAAAGCAAAAATTTATATTGTAGCAATCGAGGATTTCATAGGAGTTAAGATTGGAAGTATTTCAACAAGTCCTGAAAGAGATGATACGATTTTTGTTGAAGATCCTTTTAATGCGTAATGAAAGGTTTTGTTTTAATATTTTCTAACATAGCTTTTTGAACCTTTTCAAAAGCTCTATTTTCAATTTGTCTCACTCTTTCTCTGCTAATTTTATATTTTTGACTGAGTTCCTCTAAAGTTTTTGGTTCATCAATAAGTTTTCTATCATATAAAATATCTTTTTCTCTTTCATCTAAAACTTTTAAAGCAGTTTGTAATAAAGCATGCTTTTGATCTAATTCTTGGCGTTGAGAAATTAATAATTCCTGATCAGCATTTTCATCTACAATCCAATCTTGCCACTGACCGCTCTCTTCTTCATCAGAAATTTTAGCATTTAATGACTGCTCTTTTCCTGCCATTCGTCTATTCATTGAAATAACTTCATCTTCATTAACGTCTAGTCGACTTGCTATTTCTTTAACATGAGCACTAGTCATATCACCACTTTCAATAGCAAAAATTTGATTTTTTAATTTTCTAAGATTAAAAAATAATTTTTTTTGTGCAGCAGTAGTTCCAATTTTAACTAAACTCCAGGATCTTAAAATGTATTCTTGAATAGAAGCTTTAATCCACCACATAGCATAAGTTGCAAGCCTAAAGCCTCTCTCGGGATCAAATTTTTTAACTGCTTGCATTAGACCAATATTACCCTCAGATATTAATTCTCCAACGGGTAGACCATAACCTCTGTAGCCCATTGCAATTTTTGCAACTAATCTTAAATGACTTGTAACTAAAGCGTGAGCTGACTCTCTATCTCCTTTTTCACGCCAGTTTTTTGCAAGAATATATTCCTGCTTAGGCTCTAGCATTGGAAATTTTCTAATCTTTAATAAATAAGAATTTAAACTACCCTCAGGTGTAAGCGTAGGAAGATTTGAATTTTTTTCAATTTTTTCCATTGTTTTTATGTGGTAATTATAACTTGTAAAACAAGATATTAAAACTTAAGCTTTTTAATTGTTTTTAGTAAATTTTCAAAGTCTTTTGGCTTTTCACATTCAAATTCCATCTCTTTTTTTGTTACAGGATGAATAAATCCTATAGACTTTGCATGTAAAGCTTGTCTTTTAAATCCTTCCAATAATTCTTTAAATTCAGGATCAATATCTCTAATAAATTTATTTTGTTTTCCATAAATTTGGTCACCAATAATAGGATTACTATGAGATGAAAGATGAACACGAATTTGGTGTGTTCTTCCTGTCTCCAATTTACATTCAAGAAAACTCATATCAGGAATTTTTTTACCAGAAAAAAATTCTATAGTTTTATAATTTGTTATAGCATCTTTTCCTCTGGAAGTATTAATGCTCATTTTTTTTCTGTTAAATTTACTTCTACCAATCATAGAAGAAATTTGTCCAGAACTTGGTTTCATTCTTCCATAAACAAGAACTTCATAAATTCTTTTGATGGTATGTTCTGCAAACTGCTTAGATAAAAAGATATGAGCGTTATCATTTTTTGCAACTACCAACAGACCACTAGTTCCTTTATCAATTCTATGAACTATTCCAGGTCTTAATTCTCCACCAATAGTTGAAAGTTTATTTTTACAATGAAACATAAGGGCGTTTACTAAAGTATTATCAAAGTTTCCGGCACCAGGATGAACTACCATCTCAGGAGATTTATTAACGATTAACAGATCAGAATCTTCGTAACGAATGTCTAGTTTAATATCTGTTGCTGAAATATTAACTTCCTTAGGCTCAGGTATTGAAACCTCTATAATATCAGACGATCTTATTTTAACTGAAGGTTGGGTTATTTGAATTTTATTAATTTTAACGAAACCTTCGCTAATAATATTTTTAATTCTAGTTCTGCTTATTTCTGGGATTAGAATGGCAAGAGCCGAGTCTAAGCGTGTATTATTTTTTTCATCTGTTATTTCAAATTTATATTCGTTAATAGACATGATTAATAATTTTGGTGGTCTTGCTAGGACTTGAACCTAGAACTCTAGTTTCGAAGACTAGGATGATATCCGTTTCACTACAAGACCGTGAGGGGAGTAGTACTATTTATTTTAAACGTTTTAAAGGTTTAAAGAGAAGCGTTAAATTTTGATTTTTTATATAATTAAGTGCTATTTAACTTTAATTGAAGTTCCTTTAAGCCACTCTGATTTTTGATTTTTATAATATTCTTTTTTCCAAATGGGTGCTCTAATTTTAATTTGTTCAATAAGATATCTAGATAATTGGTAGGTTTCAGATCTATGTTTGCAAGATACTGCAATTATGATTGAAGGCTTGCCTAATGGTACATATCCTTTTGCATGCTCAATAAAGACTTTTGCTTTTTTTAATTTAAATTTTTTTATTCCTTCACTGTAAATTTTTTTAAATATTTTTATAACTAATTTATTAAAAGCATCATAGGTAATTCCTATTACATTTTTATTATTATTATTTTTTCTAATATTTCCTACGAAAAATATACTAGCTCCAGCATTAATATCTTTTATAAATTTTTCTGCTTTAGTAATATTAATTTTTTTTGTATCAACAATAGCTACGTGTAACATTAACCACCTCCGATAGGTGGTATAATTGAAATTATTTTATCTTTTTTTAGCACATATGAATCACTTACAATTTCATTTTGTTCTGAACAAAAAGCTGATTTTTTTATAAGATCTTTATAAGATTTATTTGTGGAATGTTTTCTTTCAATAATCTCTATTAATTTACTTCTGATATCTCTAACTTTTATTTTTTTATCAAAATTTAAATGTAGAGTTGAATTTTGAAAAATATCTTTACAATTTCCAAATAATTTTATTTTAATTTTCATAATAAGGTAGACACATTTCTTGCTTAAATTTTTAGAATAAATCTTGTAAGAACTCTGGAAGACCATTTGGATTTACCCAAGTTCCTGTCTTGCCGCCTTGTTTAATGAGTAAACGAATACCCTCAATTTTAAGATCAGGATTTACAATTTTACATAAATCATAAATAGTAACTAATGCTGCGTTCACGCCCATGATTGCTTCCATTTCAACTCCTGTTTTAGTGAATGCCGCTACCACACAATATACATCAAGTGAAAAGTCATTTGGGTTTTGAATAATTTTTGTTGAGCTGTAATCTACAGTTAAAGGATGACACAGTGGAATAATTTCACTAGTTTTTTTAACACCAAGTAGAGCAGCTACTTCTGCTAAAGAGATAGGGTCGCCTTTGGGCATTTGTTTGTTTTGAATTAATTTAAACGTTTTTTCACCCACATATATTTTTCCCATAGCTAAAGCTTTACGGTGAGTATTTTGTTTTTGGGAAACATCTACCATATGAAAATTATTGTTGGTAAAAATTTCTTTCGCCCAATCTTTTAAAACAGTCGTGTCTACAATTTTAAGATTTGTCATTATCCTCCAATGCTTGCAAGATGAGGTGTTAGTCCGGTATTTCCTAACTCCAAATAATGAGATTCTTTTTTAAAATTTAGTTGATTATTAATTAAATTTTTAAGTTCAGGAATTTGTTCATCACTTTGCAATAAAGCTCGTAAAGATATTCCAGTTTCACCAAACAAACATAGTCTCAAATCTCCTTGAGCTGTAATTCTCAAACGATTACAGCTTTTGCAGAAATCTTTTGAATAAGGCGCTATAATTCCAAATTTTCCATTAAAATTTTTACGAATATAACTTTTGGCTGGTCCAGAATCAAAGCCTGCGGTTTGATGAATCCATTCATTCTTTAATAAATAATCTCTAAATACATTTGCAGAGACGTGGTATTTTTTAAAATAATCTAAATTATCCCCTGTTTGCATCAATTCAATGTAACGAAAGTCTATATGGTTAGATTTTACGAATTGTTGCCAATTATTAAAATCTTCTTCACTATCATTCACCCCTTTAAGTAAAACTGCATTAATTTTTATTTTTCTAAAATTGTTTTCTTGTAAAAGTTTAAGACCGGCCAGAATATCTTCAAGCTTGTCTATACCGGTAATAAATTTAAATTTTTCTCTATTTAGACTATCGATACTAATATTAATTCCATCAATCTTTTGTTCCATTAAAGATTTTGCGATCTGTTTTAGATTATAACCATTTGTTGTCATTACGACTTTTTTAATTCCTGAAAGAGATTTTAAATTTTTAACAATATCTATAAAATCTTTTCGTACAGTTGGCTCACCACCGGTTAGTCTAATTTTACATACACCAAGTTCTGATAGGGCTATCCCAATTCTTCTAATTTCATCTATTGTCAAAAAGATTTTTTTACTTTCTGGCTTTTGGTAACCATCAGGCAGACAGTAACCACATTTAAAATTACAAACGTCAGTAATTGAAATTCTAAAATATGGAAAAGTTCTGCCAAAATTATCTTTTAAATGAACCATCGATTAGAGATTACAATCTATAATAGTAAGATAGTCAAAAGATTTTTTTTCAACTGAAAAGTGAAACATAATCTTATTAAAAGGCGTATACTATTTCTTACAAACTTATCTTTAAGTCACTAAATATGAAAAAAATTACAAACTCAAATAGAAGATCTTTTTTAACAGGTTCAGCAGCTATTGCAGGCGTGGCCGCTATTTCATCTATTTCAAACTTTAATATTAATATTGCAAAAGCCGATCATACTAGCGCTACTCCTAAAGCCACTCCAGAATATATAAAGTGGAAAAATCGAAATGCAATAATTATTCACTCTGAAGGAACAATAGAAACTCACCGGGATATGATCGGAAATGGTATTATTACTCCAATTGAAAATATGTACATTAGAAATAATGTTAATTCCTTAAATGATCAACAAATAGGAAATAAACCTGATTGGAAATTAGATGTTCAGGGAGTTCAAAAACCAACATCATTCACATTAGCTGAACTACAAAGAATGCCTCTTAAGATCACTCCTATGGTTCTTCAATGTTCAGGAAATGGCCGTAAATTTTTTGCTCATGGTCCAAGTGGAACTAAGTGGGATACTGGCAGTGCAGCTTGTGTTACTTTTTCAGGAGTTTCAGTTAAGTATTTAGCGGAACTTTGTGGTGGACTTGGTGCTGGTGCTAAATTTATAACAGGAACAGGCGCTGATGCACCAAAGGATATTGATCCTAAAGAGGGCGCTGTTGAAAGATCAGTTCCAATTTCAACTTATGAAGATTGTCTATTGGCTTGGGAAATTAATGGTGTTCCAATTCCAAATGCACATGGAGGTCCGCTTAGATTAGTTGTGCCTGGATATTATGGAATAAATAATATCAAACATATTAATAAATTAGTTTTCACTGATAAAGAGTCTGATTTTAAAATGATGTCTACTCGTTACCGAGTTTATAAAATTGGTGATAAAGCAACTACTAACGATGGTACGTGTTGGGAGATAAATGTAAAAAGTTGGATTACTTCACCGCTTACCACAGCAAAAACTGGTAAAGTTATATTTACAGGCGTTGCATTTAGTAACGGCACTCCTTTAAAAGGAGTTGCTTTATCATTTGATGAAGGAAAAACTTGGAAGAATGCTAAATTTGTAGGGCCTAATCTTGGAAAGTTTGCTTGGAGACAATTTCAATTTGAAGCAAATTTAGAGAAAGGCAACTATACAGTTGCATCTCGAGCAACTGATGAAAAAGGATCACAACCTAAGTTAAGATTTGAGAACAATGAAGGCTATTCTCATAATGGTTGGTTAGATCATAGTGTTAAAATTGCAGTTGCATAAATTTTTAATTAAATTTAAGAAAATTTTTTTTAATTCTCTTCTAATTTATTTTTCTTTGCAATTAAGCTTAAAAGCAGATCAAGACAAAATGATTTTAGGTCTTAAAATATTTAATGAAAATGGTAATTGTGCAAGCTGTCATCAATTAGCAAATGCAAAATCTAAAGGAAATATTGGACCAAGTTTAGATGATCTTAAACCTACGCAAGCACAAGTAAAACAAGCAGTTATTAATGGCATTGGAATAATGCCAGCATTTGGCAATGATAAAATTTTAACCCCTCAAGAAATTGAAGCAGTTTCTTTCTACGTAGAAAAAGCGACAAGTAACTAAAAAAATATTTTTAAACCTAAACGAATTGCAACAATAAAAACTAGTAATGATGTCAATAAAGCAAGAATATGAGATCTTAGTATTTTTATATTAAGAAAATTTCCAAGTTGACCTCCTAATAATACAGCTAAAGGTAAATACAAATAAGGTTGTAGTTGTGAAATGTCATTAAATTTTTGAATTTGTCCTAAAAAACCTGCAATAGAGTTTATTAAAATAAATAAAGACGCTGCCATAACAATCTTCTCTGGCTGAGCTGCTTTTAAATTAAATAGTATAGGGGAAAGTATAATTCCTCCACCAATTCCAACAATTCCAGACACTAAACCAATAATAGCCCCAATTAAAATAGCAATAATAAATGGAATTTTTTTTATAATTTGATTTGCTAATTTATATTGTCTTGTTTGTACTAAAAGTAAAAGACTGCTGATTGTTAGACAAAAAAATAATAAAATTTGAAAAAAATCATTTGTTATTTGAAATTTTCCACCAACATAAGCCAAAGGTATAGAACCTAATAAATAAGGAGTTAAAAATTTTATATCTAAGTTTCCAGCTCTGACATAATTAAAGCAATTTCCACTCGCGACAATAATATTGCAAGTCAATGCTATAATTGGAACTAACAAATATTCTACGTCATAAATTGTTAGTAATGCTAAATATGAAGTCCCTCCAGCAAAACCGACGCTTGCATAAATAGCGGCAACTAAAAAAAAAATTATGGATAGCATATTTTTAATCTATAGGTATTAATGATATATAATTATGAAAACTGATAGTACAAAAAAATTTATATCCGTTAATATTGCTGTATTAACTATTTCAGATACTAGAAATGAATCAAATGACACCTCAGGCAATATATTAGTAAATAAAATTAAAGAATTAGGTCATGCCGTTGTTAGTAAAAAAATTTTAAAGGATGATAAAGAACAAATTAAAAAAACTATTCTTGCATGGTGCGATGAAGCAATTGATATAATTATTAGTACTGGAGGCACTGGTTTAACAGGTCGTGACATAACAATTGAAGCTTTAGATGAAATTAAAGATAAAGATATTCCAGGATTTGGAGAAATATTTAGAATGCTTAGTTATAAAACAATTGGCACCTCTACCATTCAATCACGAGCACAAGGCATCATATGCAAAGGAAAATATATATTTGCTTTACCAGGATCTTCTGGTGCAGTAACCGACGCTTGGGAAGGAATTTTAAAATTTCAATTGGACTCTCGTTTTCAACCTTGTAACTTCATTAATATTATTCCGCGTCTTAAGGAAAAATAATACTAGATTTCGTTTGGGTGATTAGGGAAAAAACTTTCAATCATTTCACCTCTTTTAAAGTTAGATTTACCAGACGGAAATACTGCCCAAATGTTAGAGTGTACAAATGGTTTTATTCTAAAAGATTCCTGTCCTTGCAAGACTTCTAATTCGAGTTTACCATTATTTGTTCCATTCAATTTAGCTTTAATAAATTGAGTTATATGTTTCTTTTTATAAAAATTATTTTTTAAAATTACTTTGATTGGTTTTTCGTTTTCTACACCTAAAATATTCATCATATAAGGATGAACAAAAAATCTATAACACGCTGCAGTCGATAAAGGGTTGCCTGGTAATCCAAAGAGAGCTTTTTGCTTTCCTTTAATCTTTGCAAATAGAACTGGTTTTCCAGGTTGGATGGCCACACCTTTAAAATAATTAGATATTTTAAAAGTATTAATAACACTTGGAATAAAATCAAATTTACCAGCCGAAACCGCGCCTGATGTAACAATTATATCTATCTTTGATTTAATAAATTTTTTTATCTGATTTTTAAAAACCGATGCATGATGATCTCTTAAGATTCCGCCATTAATAAAATGGAATAAAAAATTTTCATTTAATGACTTGATATATGGGCCGTTTGAATTTCTAACCTTCCACGCTGGAATATTTTCATTATTTGATATTTCATTGCCTGTTGAAAAAAATAATATGTTGGGTTTTTTTTTAACTTCAATTTTTTTAATACCTAAAGTTTTTAAAGCTAAAATATGATTTGGCTGAACAATAGTTCCTTTTTTAATAATTAAATCATTTTTTTTATAATCCGATCCTAAAAATCTAACGTGTTGATGTTTGTTAATTTTTTTATTAACTATTATGTATTTTGGATTGTCTTTACTTGGATAAAATACAATTTGTTCAATTGGAATAATAGTATCAAAACCTTTTGGAACAATTCCTCCCGTCATAATCTCAACTGCTTCAAATTTTTTAATCTTTTTTTTAATAGGTTTTGTTCCTGCAAATAACGAACCCACAATTTTAAATTTTTGAGCTGAGTCTTTATTTAAAAATTTAGTGTCCTTAGAATTAATTGCAAAGCCATCAAAAGCTGTATTATTTGCTGCGGGATAATTATGTTTTGAAAAAATATTTAAAGACAAAACTCTATTTAGTGCATTTTCACTATTAATAATTTCATCTCCAATTTTAATGGCTGCTCTCTTTAAAATCTGCTGTGAGTGTAAATAACTAATCATTATTTTTCATTAATTCTTTTGCTTTTTCTAAATCTTCTTTGGTATTAATATTAAAAAAAGGGTCGTTATTTTTAAATTCCATATTAATTGTTTTAATTCCAATGTTATTAACCCAAAGTTCTACTTTTCGCTCTCCTTTTTTAATTAAATCATCTTCTAATCGATCCAATAATTTAATCGATCATAGTCTAAATATATTATGCCTCGTAACATTAGATTTAATAAAAAAAAGTTTGCTGTCTTTATTTTTAGTATTTTCTAGAGAATTATGCAGATATTTTTTATTATTGTCCCTGATCCATTTCATGGCAGTTAAAACACCTCCTAAAGGTCCTGGCCCTTTTTTATAATCTTCAACTTTGGTAATTTTTTTTGAAGTTATAATTTACAAGGTTTTGGGACTAATTATGTCCCAAAACCCTATAATTTTATTTAAAATTAAAAATTATCTTCTTTTATATTTAGCAGCTTCTTTAGATCCACCTGTAGCGTTACCTTTTGTGTACGAGTGTTTCCCAGTTCCTGCAAGTTCACCATTTCTTACGATAGTGTATTCTTTTCTAACTTGTTTTCTTGAGAAGATGCATTCTAGAATTTCTCTTACCCCATCTGCATAGCGAGTTTGAGCAGAAAGTGAAGTTCCAGATGTGTGCGGAGTCATACCGTGATGAGGCATTTTTCTCCAAATATGATCATTTGGTGCTGGCTGAGGAAACCAAACGTCTCCTGCGTATCCACTCAATTGCCCAGATTTCAGTGCTGCAGCAATAGCTTGTTTATTACATATTTTTCCTCTTGCCGTATTAACAATGTAAGCACCTTTCTTCATTTTACTAATCATCTTTTTATCAAAAAGATTTTCTGTTTCAGGATGAAGAGGACAGTTGATAGTTACAACATCGCAAACTTTAACTAAAGATTCAACTGAACTGTGAAATCTTAAGTTTAATTCTTTTTCAACAGATTTAGGTAATCTATGTTTGTCAAAATAATGTAAGTGAACATCAAACGGTTTCATTTTTCGAAGAGCATCTAATCCAATTCTACCCGCGGCAACTGTTCCGACATGCATTCCTTCAACGTCATAAGATCTATGAACTGCATCAGCTATATTCCATCCACCTCTATTAACTATTGCATGTTGGTTATGGTAATCTCTCACTAATGAAATAATCATCATTACAATATGTTCTGCAACTGATCTTGAATTACAATATGTAACTTCATACACATCAATATTATGATCCATGGCAGCTTGAAGATCCACATGATCAGAACCAATTCCTGCCGTAATCGCGAACTTTAAATTTGGAGCAGATTCCATTTTTTCTCTTGTCAAATAGTAAGGCCAGAAGGGTTGTGAAATTACTATGTCAGCATCTCTTAATTCTCTGTCAGCTCTACATCCCTTACCATCTTTGTCCGAGGTAACTACTAACTCATGGCCATTTTTTTCTAAAAATTTTCTAAGACCTAATTCACCTGACACACTTCCAAGTAACGTTCCAGGTTTAAAATCTCTACCTTTTGGAGTAGGTAATGTTTGCCCGTTAGGATATTTTTTAATAACTGGTAATTTACTAAGGGGATATTTTTTTGGCATCCCTTTTTTTGGATTATCGTATAGTACGCATAATATTTTCATTATTTACTCCTTTAATATTTTTATTAAGTTGCATTAATTATGCATAAAAAAATAAATCTGCACAGTAAATAATTGGATTTCGGACAGTAGTTTAATATGTTGACAAGCAAACTTAACTTTTCCAGCTATTAGGGTAGTTTTTTTTTAGAATTAATCGATTTAAAATAATCGCATAAAGTATAATGATTATTGATCCAGAAATAATTGGATTTAACAAAAAAATATAAGACGAACCACCTAGGATAATAAGAATTGGATTGCCGCCAGCCGGTGGATGAGTTACTCCAAGTAGTATCATAGCAAATATTGCAAGTCCTACTGCAATTGCAATTTGCATGAATGGATCAAAGGGTAAAAATTTTAAAACTAAAATACCAACTAATGATGTAATTAAATGACCAAAAAATACATTTTTTGGCTGTGAAAAGGGACTTTCTGGATATCCAAAAACTAAAACCATAGTTGCACCAAAAGACCCAACAATAAATAAACCGTAGGGAGTTTTTAAACTTAAGAATGAAAGGGAGCCAATGGTGATAGCTGAAAATATTAATGCAAACGAGGCTTGCTTAAAATTTTTTTTAATTAAATCAATCATGTTCTCCAAAATTATCATTATAATTAAGTAATTACCTAGCTTAAAAAAGATTCTCTTTAAGGTTGTAATAGCGGATAATATTTTTGTTATTAGCAAATAACTCAGAAGCTTTATTTATTATTTGTATGATATTTTTTTTATTAGTATAATTTTTGAATTATAAAAATAGGAGAGCAATTAATGGTTAAAAAATACATCAAAAAAGTTACTTCTGCTTTAAGCGCAGCAGTTTTCTTTACAACAATAATATTGCCAGGAAATTTATTTGCACAATCAAAAGAGACGCAATACTTTTCTGTGCCAAGTAGCCGTGTAGGTCCTTACTCAGCAATGGGTACTGGTTACTACGGTGCACAAATTGATTACATGAATTATGTGAATGCTACTGGTGGCGTAAATGGAGTTATGCTGACATGGCAAGAGTGCGAAACAGAATACAATGCTGCAAAAACTGTAGAGTGCTATCAAAGACTTATGACAAAAGACGGTCAGAAAATGGTAGTATTTGATACACTTGGAACACCAGGAGCTTACGCTGTTATTAACCGTATGGCAGAAGACAAAGTTGTTTTAGCTCAATACGGATATGGAAGAACAGATGCTGCTGATGGCACAGTTTGGCCTTGGGTATTTAATGCCGCAAGTAGTTATTGGTCACAAATCGCAGTTAAATTAAGATGGATGGCTGAATTAGAAGGCGGCGGTCCTGAAAAATTAAAGGGAAAAAAAATAGTCCACCTTCACATTGATACTCCATACGGACGTGAACCACTTCCAACAATGAGAAGACTTGCCAAAGAGTGGGGATTTATATTAGTCGAAATTGCTATTGCCCCTCCAGGATTAGAACAGCAATCTCAGTGGTTACAAATCAGACAAGAAAAACCTGATTGGGTTACTTTTTGGGGTGCAGGTTCTGGAATGAATTCAACAGCGATGACGAATGCTGCTAGAGTTAATTTTCCAAGAACAAAAATGATGTACGTTACTTTCGGTGGAGCCGAGGAGGATATGATTCCTGCTGGTGAATCTGCTAATGGAACTTACGTTGTTTCAAATGCGCTTCCTGGAAAAAATTATCCTTTAATTAAAAATATTCAGGAAAAAGTTTACAAAGCTGGAAAAGGAAATATGGCTGATCCAAATCGTGTAGGTACTGCCTATTATAATAGAGGTTTAGGCGCTTCTATTATGTGGGTTGAAGCGTTGAGAAATGCTCAAAAAATGCACAATAAAGTTGGAAAAGCAGTTAACAGTGAAGAGTTTAGAGCTGGATATGAGGCTATAAATATGACTGATGCTAGAATGAAAGAGCTAGGCATTGGTGGAATGTTAGCTCCATTTGCTCTTTCTTGTTCACAGCATGAAGGTGCTGGTAAATTTGCTTTGATGCAATGGGACGGTAAAGCTCAAGCCTTTAAAAAAATTAAGGATTGGACAGGACCTAATGATCCAGTAGCTATAAGAGCTCAAATCGTAGAATCAGCTGCAAAGTATGCTGAAGAAAATAAAATTACTCCTAAAAAATGTAGTTAGTTTTTTTTAGATTAATTTATATAATTTAGGGGAGTGTGAATAAAAATTAATGTATACACTCCCCTTTTTATTAATTAAGTTGCCCAAAGAAAATTAAGGAGAATTAAATGGGGACGAGTTCTGAAAATATTCTAGAAATTAAAAATATTGAAGTCGCTTACAACAAGGTCATTCTAGCATTACATGACGTATCTTTAACCGTTCCAAAAGGCAAAATAGTTGCCTTACTTGGTGCAAATGGTGCCGGTAAAAGTACTACACTTAAATCAATATCTACCATGCTAGCCTCTGAAAGAGGGGAAGTTACTAAGGGCACAATTAATTATGATGGTATGGAAATAAAAAAACAAAATCCATCAGAGATGGTTGGACTTGGAATGGTACAAGTTTTGGAGGGTAGAAGATGTTTTGGACATTTAACAGTTGAAGAAAATATTATCTCTGGAGCTTATTCACGAAAATTATCTAGAGGAGATTTAAATGCAGAAGTTGAAAAAATTTATGGTTATTTTAAAAGATTAAAAGAGAGAAGAAAAAGCCAAGCAGGTTTTACTTCAGGCGGAGAACAGCAAATGATTGCTGTAGCACGAGCAATGATGGCAAAACCAAAAATGCTTTTGTTAGACGAACCTTCAATGGGTTTAGCGCCACAGTTAGTTGCTGAGATATTTCATATTGTTAAAGAATTAAATGAAAAAGAAGGCGTAAGTATTCTGTTAGCAGAACAAAATACCAATGTCGCGCTGAGGAATGCTGACTATGGATATATTATTGAAACAGGAAATGTAATGTTGGAGGGATCTGCAAAAGATTTATTGAACAATGAAAAAGTAAAAGAATTATATTTAGGTATTTCCAAAGGAAAAAGATTAAATTTTAAAGACGCAATAAGAGATAGTCAAAGAAAAAAAGATGACGCTGAAAAGAAACCACACTAAAAAAATATGGTAGATAATAGAAAATTTAAAATAGGAAAAGCAATCTTAGAAGTAAAAAATATATCTTTAACTTTTGGTGGTGTAAAAGCTATCACAGACATTTCCTTCAATGTTTTACAACACGAGATAAGAGCAATTATTGGCCCTAACGGAGCCGGAAAAAGTTCGATGCTTAACTGTATTAATGGAATTTATAAACCTCAAGAAGGAAAAATATTTTTTAATGGTGAAGAAATAAAACCAATTACACCAAATATTATTGCACAAAAAGGAATCTCTAGAACATTTCAAAATCTTGCCCTATTTAAAAGAATGTCAGTGTTAGACAATATTTTAATTGGAAGAAAACTTCACACTAAATCTAATTTTCTTGAGGTTGCTCTCCAATTCCCAAGAGCGCTTAAAGAAGAAAGAGTTAATAGAGAAAAATGTGATGAAATAATGAAATTTTTAGAAATCGAAAATATTAAAAATGCAGAAGTTGGAAAACTTCCATACGGACTGCAAAAAAAAGTAGAATTAGGTCGTGCTCTTGCAACAGAGTCTCCTATATTACTATTAGATGAACCGATGGCCGGTATGAATGTTGAAGAAAAAAGAGATATGTGCAGATTTATTTTAAAAATTAATGATGAACTTGGAACAACTGTAGTTTTAATAGAGCACGATATGGGCGTGGTTATGGATATTTCAGATAGAGTTGTAGTTTTGGACTATGGAAAAGTTATTGGAGATGATACTCCTGATATAGTTAGAGCCGATCAAAAAGTAATTGATGCATACCTAGGAGTTGCCCATGAATGAGTCAGTTTTATTTTTCTTTGAAGTTCTTGTTGGCGGATTGTTATCAGGAACAATGTATTCGTTAGTAGCCCTTGGTTTTGTTCTTATTTACAAAGCATCTTCAACGTTCAATTTTGCGCAAGGTGCCATGGTGTTTTTTGCCGTACTTTCCTTTTGTGGATTTATGGAATACGGAATGCCATTTGGTGTTGCCTTTTTTGCAGTTGTTCTTCTAATGATATTGGTTGGTTTACTGACTGAAAGATTAGTGCTTCGTCCTTTAATGAATCAAAGTGAGGATACAGTTCTTATGGCAACGATTGGTTTAGGTTTTGTTCTTGAAGGACTAGCACAAGCAAAATGGGGAGTTGAAGTTAGAAAACTAAGTCTTGGAATTGGAGATTTTCCTATTCCGTGGATTGCTGATAATTTAAAATTATTTATTAGCGCACTTGATTTAACAGCAGGTTTAGTTGCTTTCGTTATGATTGCTCTTCTTACGCTTTTATTCAAATACACAAAAATTGGACTTGGATTGAGAGCGGTTGCAGACGATCCTGGAGCTGCAAGCTCTATTGGAATTCCTCTAAAGCATATCATGCTATTAGTTTGGTCTGCAGCAGGAGTTGTCGCTTTGGTTGCTGGAATGATGTGGGGCGCAAGAGCAGGCGTTCAATTTGCTCTTATTGAATTAGCATTAAAAGCCTTACCAGTTCTAATTATTGGAGGATTTTCATCAATTCCTGGAGCAATTGTTGGCGGTTTACTTGTAGGAGCTGTGGAAAAAGTTTTAGAAGTTTATATTGGACCTTACTTTAAAGGCGGTATCGAAGCTTGGGCTCCCTATATGTTATCAATATTATTTTTACTCTATAGACCAGAAGGTTTATTTGGAGAAAAAATAATTAGGAGAGTTTAATTTATGAAGCCTGTTTTTATGAGATATACGAAAGCTGACATTATAAATTTTATTGTTTTGCTGGTGATAGGTTTTTTAATAATCCCAAATGTTATTACAAGTGATTATTGGTACACTTCCATCTTAATACCTTGGCTATGCTTAACTCTTGCAGCATTAGGTCAAAATATTGTGATGGGATATACCGGACAATTATCTTTAGGTGCGGCAGGTTTCATGTGTGCAGGAGCCTACGCGTGTTACAACATGATGCTTCGAATACAAGATATGCCTTTCTTAGGAGCATTAGTTTTATCTGGATTAATTGCGGCATGTCTTGGACTTATATTTGGATTGCCAAGTCTTCGTATTAGAGGAATTTATTTAATGGTTGCAACTTTGGCGTCACAATTTTTTATTGTTTGGGTTATAGACAAATTCGGTTGGTTTAAGAACTATGACCTTTCTGGCGCAACTACTTTTCAAAAAATATATATAAATGGAGTGGCCTTTACTAATGGATACATGATGTATCTTTTGGTTGCAGCAATCGTGGTTATCATAACCTTACTTGCAATTAATATGGCTCGAGGTGCTACTGGCAGAAACTGGATGGCGGTCAGAGATATGGACATAGCTGCAGAGTCTATGGGTGTTTCGCTTTTAAAAACTAAGTTACAAGCTTTTGCGATTAATGCTTTTTTATGCGGTATAGCCGGTGCTCTTTATGCTTACACATATTTAAAAAATATTGAACCGTTTGCTGCCTTTAATATCAGTCTATCTTTTAAAATTATGTTTATGGCGATCATTGGTGGTCTTGGTACAATTTCTGGCGCATTTATTGGAGCAGCATTTATTTTACTTTTCCCAGTTGCACTAAATGCTCTTGGCAATAATGTATTTCACGGCATGATTGATGCAACAATCATAAGTTCCATTGAGCAAGTCGTATTTGGTGGATTAATCATAACATTAATGATTTTTGAGCCGCTTGGATTTGCAAAATTATGGGAAACATTAAA
>SHWR01000008.1 GCA_009693745.1 Candidatus Fonsibacter sp. | reverse complement strand
TATTCGATGAAAAAATGCCACAAGCAAATCAGGTTAACAAGATTCCTGGTAATATAAAAATTGAAGCTAACGATTTATTATTAGCTGAAAAGGGAGCTATTACTGAAGAAGGTGTTAGAAAAAATATTTCTGTGGGAATTCAATATTTAGCTGCATGGCTCGGTGGCAACGGTTGTGTGCCTCTTTATAATTTGATGGAAGATGCTGCTACTGCTGAAATTTCAAGAGCACAAGTTTGGCAATGGAATAAACATCAATGTAAAACTGCTGATGGTAAAACAATTGATCCCGCTTATGTAAAAAAAATTGTTAAAGAAGAAATGATTCAGATTAAAAAAGAAGTTGGTGAACAAAAATTTGAAAAAGGTAATTACGAACGTGCTGCAAAAATGTTTGAAGAAATGTCAATTGCTAACCATTTCGAGGATTTTTTAACTGTTCCTGCTTATAACGAAATTGTTCGAATGGAAGCTACTAGATAAGCCTGTTATTTAACTATATTTAATTTTTCTACAGGAATTTTTTCAATAATTTTTGTTTTTTCTAGAACAATATCTTTTGAACCGAAATAATAAAGAATGCAAAATATGGCTATCAAAATAGCTATAGCCGCTAAGATGATTTGTATTGAAGTTCTAAAGGGCATAACAGATTAATTATATAATATTTTAATTAGAATTATGTTAATAAATTATTCATTCAATAATGGCAACGCATAAAAGCTTAGTATTAGTTGGAATGATGGGTACCGGCAAAAGTACTATTGGAAAAGAAGTTGCAAAAAAATTAAAGGTTGAGTTCATCGATACTGACGAATTAATAGAAAAAGAGGAAAATGTTACTATTAGTGAAATTTTTAAAAAAAATGGAGAAAAATATTTCAGAGAACTAGAAGAAAAAATTTTCTTAAAAATAAAAGATGACAAAGAAAAAATAATTTCCATAGGTGGAGGAGCATTTATTAATGATATTATTAGAAAGAAAATTTTAAAAGAATACTTGTCTATTTGGCTCAATGTGGATGAAGATTTGATTATTAGTCGCATTAAGCGTAATGCTAAAAAAAGACCAATGGTAGATCAAAATAATATTGAAAAAAGTGTTAAAAATTTAAAAAAAACTAGAGACCCAATATATAAATTAGCCAACTATGAAATAGATTGTAATTTAAATAACAAGAATAAGATTATTGAAAAAATTATAGATTTTTATGAAAAAAATAACAATTAAAGTTAATTTAAATAATAATAATTATCCAATTATTATTGGTAAAAATTTATTAAGTAACACTGGTGCAGAAATAAAAAAAATTATTCCAAAAGCGAAAGGTTTTTTGTTAATAACTGACAAAAATATTCCGAAATCTTACATTCGTTCAATCTTAACTTCTTTAAAATCTAAAAATAAATATCTTTTTACTTTGAGCGCTGGTGAAAAATCAAAAAATATGAACTTTGCTAATGCTATTTTAAAAAAATTATTTCAATATAATTTTAATCGAGATGACTGCGTAATCGCATTAGGTGGCGGTGTTATTGGAGATTTATCGGGATTTGCAAGCAGTATCTTTAAAAGGGGTATTAACCTAATTCAAATTCCAACAACTTTATTAGCTCAAGTAGATTCTTCAATTGGAGGAAAAACTGGAATTAATTCTATTGAGGGCAAAAATATGATCGGAACTTTTTACCAGCCTAAGCTTGTCTTAATTGACCCAATAACATTAAAGAGTTTACCACATAGACATTTGGTTGCCGGCTACGCTGAAATTTTAAAATATGCTTTAATTATGAACGGAACTTTTTTTTCTTGGTTAGAGAAGAATTCTCATGCAATAATTAATTTAACTGACATGAATTTAGTGATGCATGCAATTAATGAAAGTTGCAAAAGCAAAACAATTATAGTTCAAAAAGATGAAAAAGAAAAAAATTTAAGAGCGATACTCAATTTTGGCCATACATTTGCCCATGCCTTCGAAGCAGTAAAAAAATATTCGGAAGAGCTTATTCATGGAGAGGCCGTATTATATGGAATGATGATTGCATCCTCTCTATCTGTAAAAATGAAAATGTTACATACCAATGACTATCAACGTATCAAGAATTTGTACGAAAAATTAAATATTAATTATAAAATTAAAAATCTTTTTAATAAAAATGACATAAATAAAATTTTTGATTACATGAAACATGATAAAAAAATATCAGGCTCTAAAATCAATCTAATTTTATTAAAAAAAATTGGAAAAGCTAGAATTTTTCCTTCCGACTTAAATAAGAATATTAAACCTATTTTAGTTGAACAATTTAATTAATTTTTATCTCAAGAGAGTGAATAATATTTTTCATTTCTTCATTCAAAATTGCATAAATCTTTTTATGCGCATCTATTGTTTTTAATTTTTTAAGCTCCACAGAAGAAATTATTACTTCAAAATGACTATTATTATTTTTTGGTGACTGAACATGGTGTTGGTGCAAATGTGATTTATTATTCACTTCTACATTTTCACATATGATATTTTGTTTTATTTTATCTAAGATAATATATTTTAGATCGGACATATAATAATTTTAATCAATTTAAAAAATTACGCAAATGAGAAAGATCTGTGAGTGGAGCAAATGCAAAGAGATAGCTTTTAGTCAGGGTCTTATAAAGAAAGATATTAATAAGCAATATAAGTGGTTTTGTGATGATCATCTAAAAATTCATAACAAGACAAATGATAATTCATGTGACTGGAAAAGATGTAAACAGCCAGGAGAGTTTAAAGCTCCTTCAAAAATTGCAGGTGAATACAAATGGTTCTGCTCAGAACATATAAAAATTTACAACCACGAATGGGATTTTTTCTCTGAAATGTCACAAGATAAAATCGAAGAATTTATTCATTCGGATATTACTTGGCATAAACCAACATCTAAACTTGGCTCAAAAGATAATTTTTTTAATAAAGTATGGAGAAATATTTTAGAAGAACATGATATTTTTCCTGCAGATTATTTTAAACAATTTGAAAAAAAAACAGTTTATAACTCAAAAGAAATAGAAGCTTTAAAAAAACTAGATTTAAAAAGCAATGTAAAATGGAGCGAAATTAGAGAACAATTTAAAAAACTTGTAAAAAAATATCACCCAGATACAAATTCCGGTGATAAAAAATTTGAAAATAAATTAAAAGAAATAACAATTGCTTATACACTTTTAAGGAATAATCAAAAAAACGTAAATCATGGACAATAATATTTTTGAAAGCACTCCCGATATAAAAATTTCTATAAAACAAACTTTTAATATTGATACGGATATGACGGTTGAAGGTTTTTCAAAAAAGAATCAATTTGTTCCTGAGCTTGACAATGCTTATAAATTTGATCGTGATACTACTCTTGCAATTCTTGCAGGATTTGTTTTTAATAAAAGAGTTTTAATCCAAGGCTTTCATGGTACAGGAAAATCAACTCACATCGAACAAGTTGCAGCAAGATTAAATTGGCCTTGCATAAGAGTAAATTTGGATAGCCATATAAGTAGAATTGATTTACTTGGAAAAGACGCAATCATAATAAAAGATAATAAACAGGTTACTGAATTTAGAGAAGGAATCTTGCCTTGGTCACTCCAAAATCCTGTAGCTTTAGTATTTGATGAATATGATGCTGGAAGACCGGATGTAATGTTTGTTATTCAAAGATTACTTGAAAGCGAAGGAAAATTAACTTTACTTGATAAAAACAAGGTAATTAAACAAAATAAATATTTTAGATTATTTGCAACTGCAAATACTATCGGTCTTGGTGATACTTCAGGGCTTTATCATGGAACGCAACAGATTAACCAAGGACAAATGGATAGATGGAATATTGTAACTACTCTAAATTATCTAAAACAAGAGAACGAACTTGAAATCGTACTATCAAAATGTCCTCATTTAAATAATTCTGAAGGAAAAAAAATTGCTCAAAAAATGATACAGGTTGCTGATCTAACAAGATCTGGTCTTGCTAACGGAGATATTTCAACAGTGATGAGTCCCAGAACTGTAATGACTTGGGCTGATAATTATAAAATTTTTAATGATATTGGTTATTCTTTTAGAATATCATTTTTAAATCGTTGCGACGAATTAGAAAGAGCAATTATTGCAGAATATTTTCAAAGATGTTTTGCTAAAGAACTTACTGAAATATCTGCAAACGTAATAATAAATCTTAAAAATGGGAAGTGAAAAACAGGCAGAAAATTTTAAAATAGCCATCTCATCAACTATCAAAGCATTATCTAAAAAAGCAGATCTTAATATTATATTCTCAGACGCGCCCGCCAAAGAAAGTAATATTATTAATCTTCCTAAAATTAATTTCGATTCTATAGATGAATATCAGAATATTAGAGCTCTTGCAGATTCTGAAGCTTTAAAAATAAAATATAGCAATCAAGAACTTTTAAAAAAATTTGAACCTAGAGGAATAATTTCAAAAAATATTTATAAAAGCGCTGAAAAAATTCGTTATGAAAAACTAGGTTCGGAAAATTTTGCAGGAATAAATTTAAACTTTAAAAATTATTATCAAAAAAAATTTAAAGAACAAAATGACGACATGTATAATAGCATTGAAAAAGCTTTTGATGTTATTTTAGCAAATCACCTGCTTAATTTAGGTCTCAATATTGAAGATAAAAAAAGTTTAAAAAATTGGAATAATATTATTAATGAAAAAATTAAAAATAAATTAGATTTATTAAAAAAAAATATTAGTGATCAAGAAAAGTTCTCTAATATTTTAAACTCTATTATTCAAACTCTAAAATTAGAAGAAAAATTAAGTCCTAATGATAGTGAAAATAATGATGAGAAAAAAAATGATAATAAACTTAAAGATCAAAATGATAATGAAATTAATCAAGATAAAAATTCTAACAAACAAGACTTTAGTATTGAGAGTGTAATTCCTGATGTTGAAATTGATGCAAATCAAAGTGAACAGGAGCTTTTAATTGAAGATGAAAATAGCTCAAACGATAAAATCAAATCTTCTAATTTTAAAAAAAATAACGGTGAAGTTAAATATAAAATTTTTACAAATAAATTTGACAAAATTATTAATGCTGAAGAGATGGTTGATCCTAGTGAAATGATTAAATTTAGAGAAAATTTAGATAATCAACTAAAATCTTTCCATAACTTTATTTCAAGACTTGCAAATAAATTACAAAGAAAGTTACTTGCATTTCAAAATAGATCTTGGGAGTTTGATCTTGAAGAAGGAATGCTTGATACAGCAAAACTAACAAGGGTTGTTATTGATCCTCACAACTCCCTTTCTTATAAAAAGGAAAAAAATACAAACTTTAAAGATACGGTCGTGACTTTACTAATTGATAATTCTGGATCAATGCGAGGTAGACCTATCTCTATTGCAGCTATTTGTGCCGATATCTTATCTCGTACACTAGAAAGATGTTCTGTAAAAGTCGAGGTATTAGGATTTACAACATTGAATTGGAAAGGTGGAAAAAGTAGAGAACTGTGGTTGAAAAATAAAATAAAAAATCCTGGAAGATTAAATGATTTATCACATATTGTTTATAAATCTGCCGATACGCCATGGAGAAGAGGAAAAAATAATTTAGGATTAATGTTAAAAGAAGGAATCTTAAAAGAAAATATTGATGGAGAAGCAATTTTATGGGCGTACCAAAGATTGAAAAAAAGAAGTGAAGAAAGAAAAATTCTAATGGTAATTTCCGATGGAGCCCCTGTTGATGATTCAACTCTTTCTGTAAATTCAGGTAACTACTTAGAAAAACACCTAAAGAATACTGTAAAATATATTGAGAATAAAAAAGATGTTGAGATTAATGCAATTGGGATTGGTCATGATGTTACTAGCTATTACAGCAAAGCTTTAAAAATTGCAGATGTTCAGGAGCTTGGTGATGCTTTAATTGACCAGCTAGCTAATTTGTTTATTGAAGAACCAAAAAAGAGAAAATTAAATTAAACAACTTTATACTTTGCTATTGCGAATCTAAAGGGGAGAAGCATCACAAAATCTACTAATAATTTAACTGCAAAATCACCAAAGGCTAAAGTTATCCAGTTAACGTCTGTGCCATAAAAGGCAATACTAAAGAATAATATCGTATCTAATATTGAACAAAAAAGAGACGAAATTAAAGGAGGAATAAACCAAGCCTTGTTTCTTAAAAAATCAAAAACTTTAATGTCTAATAATTGTGCAGCAAGGAAAGCTACTCCTGAACCAATAACAATTCTCGAAAGTATAAATTCTTGAAGGCTCAAAATAAAAGATAATATAATCCCAACAAAAAATCCAATAAAGACAATTTTACGTGCAAACACTTTACCAAAAAAACGATTTGCAAGTTCCGTTACAAAAAAAGAAACAGGGTATGTAAAAGCGCCCCAAGTTATAATTTCATTAAGTTCAAAATAATTAAAGGGAAATTGAACTAAATAATTAGATGAGCAAATAACTGTTGCCATAGCAGCCGTGTACCAGAATATCTTTTTTGAAAAAATCAAAATGGATTAAATTTTTTTAACTTCTTTTTTTACTTTTATTTCTTTTCTAATTTTTTTAACGTGAGGGACGATTGTTAATAAAAGTTTTCTTATTTTCTTAACTCTATGAGATAAATTCTTATTTTTAGCTCTTAATAAAAACTCATCAATTCCACCTCTGAAATCTACAGCTTTAATTGCGCGAGTACAAATCTTGATACGAATATCACGATTTAATTTTTCACTTTTAAAAGAAACTTTCTTAAGATTTGGAAAAAATCTTCTTTTAGTTTTATTATTAGCATGACTGACGTTATGACCTGTTTGAGGTCTCTTGCCTGTCAGTTCGCAAAGTTTAGACATATTTTCTCCTGCAAGGGATATAGTTAGATGATGAATTTACGTCAAGATATATCTTATAAGTACTAGATTATTTGTAGCAATTGATTTCTTGTTTTTACAAGATTAGTCAAATAATTATTAGTTAACCTAAAATTTTCATGTTTCAAGTTTACCTTCCAATCGTTGAGGTTCATGTTAACATTTTATATTTATTATTAATCAGTGGTTTCATAGGTTTCTTAAGTGGTTTGCTTGGTATTGGTGGTGGATTTTTAATGACTCCTGTTTTAATTTTTTTTGGCATCCCGCCGATGCATGCGATAGCAAATGGATCTAATAATATATTAGCATCTTCTGTCTCGGGAACGTTTGCGCATTGGTATAAAAAACAAGTCGATATTAAGATGGGTCTTTATATCTTGATTGGAGGATTCTTTGGCGCAACTATTGGTATTTATTTTATTAAATTGTTAATTCAAATTGGAAAAATTAATACCATCACTTCAATCTTATATTTTGTATTACTAACTAGTGTTGGACTTTTAATGTTTATTGAGAGTCTTGCTGAGTTTCGTAGAATAAAAAATAAAAAATTTATAAAACGAAAATTTCGAGAGCATACATGGATTCATGGACTTCCTTTTAAAGTTAGAATGAATTCTTCAAGGCTTTACATAAGTATTATTCCTCCAATATTTTTTGGATTCTTAATTGGAATTATTTCATCCATGATGGGAGTGGGTGGAGCATTTATTTTGATACCTGTAATGATTTATGTTTTTGGTATGCCCTCGAAACTTGTTCCTGGAACATCTTTGTTTGTAATGATTTTTGTTATGATATTTGTAACTTTTTTTCACGCAGTTACTAATCGCAATATTGATCTTATTTTAGTTTCTATTCTTATGGTTGGATCTGTTATTGGAGTGCAGTTAGGAACTAGATTTGGAATGAATTTAAAAAATGAGCAACTTAGAATTCTAATGTCTATTATAATTATTATTTTTGGATTAAAATTTGGCTATTCTTTATTCGTAGAAGAACTAAAATTTAAAATCTTTAGAAAAATAGAAAACCAAGATCATTTAAACTTCTTTCAAGATTTTATTTACCAATTTGTAAATACTAATCCGATACTATATGCATTAACTGCTGTAGGGCTTGCTATATTGATTGGATACTTCAGTTCTTTTATTTTTAAAAAATTACAATACTAATAATGCCGATAGAAAAAAGGAAATTAGCAACAATATTAGGATATCTTGGTCTTATTCCTTTTTTTGTACTTACAATCATATTTTTTATTTCAAATTTTAATAACTATGTTGTCGATGTTTATTTATTCTACGCAAATATAATTTTATCTTTTCTTTGTGGTGCTCAATGGAGTAAAATTTTAAATAGTGATATTTCTAATAATAAAAATCTATTATTAACCTTAAGTGTTTTAGTTCCAGTTTTTTCTTTTTTTTTAGATTTTTTTTCAAACAAAGATATAAAAATTACTATCTATATGATCTTATTTTTTTCGACTAATTTTATAGATGAAAAAATATTCTCTGAATCTAGTAATGTTTGGTACTTGAAACTTAGAAAACGTCTAACTTTTTTAGTAATTTTAACTTTGGTAATTAATTTATTCGCTGTCAACGCCTACCGCTTCTTGTAGAGAAGCGAAACCATCCCTTTTCAAAAGCTCGGCTAATTCTTGTTTAATAGCTCTTATAACAAAAGGTCCTTTATAAACTAATCCTGTATAAAGCTGCAATAATGAAGCTCCAGCTCTTATTTTTTCATAAGCAGAAATTCCTGAATCAATTCCACCAACGCCAATTATTGGTACTTTTCTTTTAACAATTTTAAAAAATTTTTTTATAATTAAATTAGAGGTTTCTTTAATAGAAGTGCCTGACAACCCCCCAATTTCATCTTTTTGTTTGCTAAGTAAATTATCTCTTAATTTTATTGATGTATTAGTTAAAACTAGCCCACCAAGATTAAATTCTAAGATATTTTTACAAATCATGACAATATTGTCATCGTCGATATCTGGGGATATTTTTAAAAAAATAGGAGTTTTACTATTTAATGTATTTTTTATATTCGAAATTTCGCTTAATAATTTTTTTAAATTTTCTTGTTGATGAAAATTTCTTAAATTCTCTGTATTCGGTGATGAAATATTTACACATATATAACTACATAGATTATGAAAATTTTTAAAACATTCCACATAATCATCAATACGTGAGACACTATCTTTGTTGGGTCCAATATTAATTCCTAAAATCCCCTCTAATTTTTTGGTTTCAATTCTAGTTTTAATTTTAGTTAGACCCTGATTTGGAAAACCTAAACGATTAATAATAGCTTTATCCTCTATTAATCTAAAAACTCTTGGCTTAGGATTTCCTTCTTGCGGTCTTGGAGTGATTGTTCCAACCTCTGCAAAACCAAATCCGAGCGCAAATATTTTGTCATATACTTCGGCATTCTTATCAAATCCTGCTGCTAGTCCTATTGGATTTGAAAATTCTTTTCCAAGAATATTAATCTTTAAAATTTCATCATCTTTTGATGGAAAAAGTGGTATATAAATATTTTTTAAAAACTGAATGGCTAAAGAATGAGCAAGTTCGGGGTCAAGTTTATTAATAAAAGAATTAATAATCTGATAATTCATTTTTATGACTAATCATTAATAGACTTATTAATTAAATTAACCGTTTCTTTAATACCATAAAAACTTATAAAAGATCCCATCCTAGGTCCTTGTTCATCTCCAAAAAGCACCTCATAAATCATTTTAAACCACTCTCTTAATCTCTCTTTTGAGTAATGAGTTTTGCCAACAGAATAAACTATGGTTTGTATTTCTTCTGGTTGAAGTGCTGGGCTCATTTTAGAAATTTGCTCAGCAAGATCTTGTAATGCTTTTTTCTCGGTTGGATCTGGTTTTCTAAATTTTTTATTAACCTTCACAACGTCATTAAAATAATTAATGGCATTTAAGATTAGTTTTGCAAGGATAGGGTGTTTTTCTTTAACTAAATTTGGGCTAAAATTCTTAATAAATTTCCAAATAACTTCCTCTTTATCAGTATTACTGACGCTTACTAAATTAAGCAAAATATTAAAAGAAATAATTATTTCCTCTTTTGGTGGATTGCCATCATGAACATGCCAAACTGGATTTCCGAGTTTTTCTTTTTCTTCTTGTTTGTCAAATTTTTCTAAAAAAGAAAGATACTCATCAACTGCCTTTGGAATTACTTGAAAATATAATTTTTTAGCTCTGGTCGGATTTTGATACATATAAAGAGATAGGCTTTCTGGAGATGCATACTTAAGCCATTGTTCAATTGTTATTCCGTTGCCTTTTGATTTAGAAATCTTCTCTCCATTCTCATCTAAAAATAATTCATAAGCAAACCCTGCTGGTGGCGTTCCTCCTAAAATTTTGCAAATTTTATTGGATAGCTCTGCGCTTGGGATTAGATCTTTTCCATACATTTCAAAATCTACTCCAAGAGCAAACCAACGCATAGCCCAGTCTACTTTCCACTGCAATTTGCAATTGCCTCCAGTAATTTTTGTTTCAACTTTTTTATTTCCGTTTTGATAAACGATAGTTTTGGTGTCTAAATTTTTTTCAACTATAGTAACTTCTAATACTTTTCCTGTTTCAGGACATATAGGCAAGAATGGGCTGTAAGTTTTTCTTCTTTCTGGCCCAAGTGTTGGCAAAACAACATCCATTATGTTATCATAATTTTTTAATACTGCGGTTAAAGCAACATCAAATTCCCCTTTAGTATACAACTCTGTTGAGCTTTTAAATTCATATTTAAAATTAAATTCATCTAAAAATTTTCTTAACATATTGTTATTATGCTCTCCAAAACTTTTAAATTTTTTAAACGGATCAGGAATCGCTGTTAATGGTTTATTTAAATTATCCTCTAAAATTGATTTATTTGGAATGTTATCTGGAACTTTTCTAAGTCCATCCAAATCATCTGAAAATGTAAATAGTTTAACCGGAATATTGGATAATTTTTGGAATGCGTTCATAATCATAGTGGTTCTACAAACTTCACCAAAAGTTCCAATATGAGGTAGTCCACTTGGTCCGTAACCAGTCTGAAATAAAACGTAACCTTTTTTCTCTATTATTTTTAATCTTTTTTTTAATATCTCTTTTGATTCAGCAAAGGGCCAAGCTTCTGAATTTTCAAAAAACTTTTTATCAATGAACATTCTTAGATCTTAATTTGATTTCCTGATTAATAATAACTTTTACCTCTTTAAATATTGGATCTTCTAACCTTTTATTAAGTATTATCCAAGTGTAAGGGATTAATTTTAAATATCTATTCTTACCATCTCTTTTAAAAAGCCTTGAAAATATTCCAATAATCTTCATGGCTCTTTGCACCGACAAAATAGAAAATTCTTTCTTAAATTGTGTAATGTTAAAATTTTTTTCTTTCTTTGCTAAAAATAAATAATAATTCAATAATTTCTGCTTTAAATCAGGACTAGTTTTAATCCTGACGTCATCTATTAAAGAAATAATATCATAAGCTCTTGAGCCAATTAAAGCATCCTGCGAGTCAATAATACCAATTTTATTTTTTGATCCGACTCTATATTGCATAAGGTTAGAAATATGGAAGTCTCTATGAACAAAATAATTATTCTTAATAAAACTATTCTTTAAAGTTAATAGTAATAATTTCCTTAATTTTTTTATTTTAAAATTATTCCTTATCCTAAGTATATAAGGCAAGTACCAAATAAAAAATAAATCTATTTCTTTTTTTAAGACTCTAAAATTATATTGTTTAAATCGAAATATATTTTCTTTAAAATTTATTCTTTGTAATTGAATTAAATATTTAATTAATAATTTATAAATATTAAATTTATTTTTAGCTTTTTTTATTAAATAAAGATATGTTTTGTCACCAAAATCTTCTAATAAAGCTAACCCATCTTTATAATTATAATCTATTACTTTCGGCGAATTAATCCCTTGTTTATTTAAAAATCTATTAATTAAAACGTAATTTAGAATGTTTGAATTTTTTTCTTTCTCTGCAGAGGCAAGAATGTAAGGTTTATTTTTTTGATAAATTCTAAAATATTTTCTAAAAGAAGCGTCTCCTTTTATTTCTTTTATTCTATAATTTTCTATAAAATTTTTTTTAAGAAAAATTTTTATTATTTCTAATCTATTCTTATTAATCATCAATACTAAAGCCTGCCCACTTTCCTTGCCCATTAAACTCTAAAAATCTAAGATCTTTACTAGAATCATAAGTAAATTTAATTTGTAAAAACTCATGTAATGAATTCATGGCAATTTCAGGCCACTCAATAATATTAATAAAGTCTTTTGCTGTATCGAATAATCCTATATTTAAAATTTCTTTTTCTTTCTTTAATCTATAAAAATCATAATGAGCAACTTTAATGTTTTTTCCCAAATCATAATATTGAACTATATTGAAAGTAGGACTTACTATTTCTTCTAAAGGACATTTATTTTTTTGCTGTAAATAATGTATTAAAAATCTGGTAAATGTTGTCTTGCCTGCACCTAAATTTCCACTAAGCAATATAAAATCGTTTAGTTTTAGATTATTTGCAACAATTTCAGCGGTTTTTTTTGTGGAATCTAAAGATTTTAATTCCATTCAATTGAAATTAATAACGATAAGTATCTGGTTTAAAAGGTCCTTTTTCAGGAACACTAATATAGTCAGCTTGTTCTTTGCTTAATTTAGTAAGTTTTGCACCAACTTTTGCAAGATGTAACATGGCAACTTTTTCATCAAGATGTTTTGGCAAAACATAGACTTTATTTTGATATTTTCCATTACTATTCCATAATTCTATTTGTGCAATTACTTGGTTTGTAAAAGAGGCACTCATAACAAAACTAGGATGTCCTGTTGCACAACCAAGATTTACTAATCTTCCTTCTGCTAATAAAATAATTCTTTTTTTCCCTGGAAATTCAATTTCATGAACTTGTGGTTTTATTTCATTCCATTTATAATTTTTTAATGCACTCACCTGAATTTCATTATCAAAGTGTCCAATATTACAAAGAATTGCTCTATCTTTCATTTGTCTCATATGCTCAATAGTAACAATGTCTTTGTTTCCTGTAGCTGTAACAACAATATCTGCTGAAGAAATAACCTCATCCATCAGCACAACTTCATAGCCTTCCATAGCTGCCTGTAATGCACAAATTGGATCTGTTTCGGTAACTAAAACTCGCGCACCGTTTTGTCTAAGTGATACTGCACTACCTTTTCCAACGTCTCCAAACCCAGCAACTATTGCAATCTTCCCAGATATCATAACATCAGTTGCTCTTCTAATTGAATCTACTAAACTTTCTCTGCAACCATATAAATTATCAAATTTAGATTTTGTTACTGAATCATTTACGTTAATTGCTGGGATTAATAATTTATTATCTTTTTCTAATTTTTTTAAAGCTTTAACTCCAGTAGTAGTCTCCTCTGAAACTCCCTTAATATTTTTTAATAAATCTTTATACTTATCATGAATTAACATTGTTAGATCTCCGCCATCGTCTAATAAAAGATTTGGTTTCCAATCTTTTTTTCCGTTAATTGTTTGTTCAATGCACCACCAATATTCTTCCTCTGTCTCACCCTTCCATGCAAATACTGGTATTCCTTTTGCCGCAATTGCAGCCGCTGCGTGGTCTTGTGTTGAAAATATATTACAAGAAGACCATCTAACATCAGCCCCAAGAGCTACTAATGTTTCTATTAAAACTGCAGTTTGAATTGTCATGTGAAGACATCCAATTATTCTTGCACCTTTTAAAGGTTTGCTAGACTGATATTCACTTCTAATGGCCATTAACCCTGGCATTTCAGTTTCGGCTAAAGAAATTTCCTTATTACCAAATTCTGCTAGTTTTAAATCTTTTACTTTAAAATCTTGGATCATTTGAAAAGTTAATTAACAATAAAACTTAAGTATATCAATTTTATTTATGGTTTTTAATCTGCTATTGGCAAATCAATCTCTACTACCGCTCCTTTTTTTCCTTCTTCTTTTAAATTATACGCTTTAATGTGTCCTTTGTGAGATTCAACTATATTTTTAACTATATTTAATCCTAACCCAGAGTGAAGACCGAACATTTCTTTTGGTCTATTACTATAAAATCTTTCAAAAACTTTTCCGATATTACTTTCATTAAATCCTGGACCTTCATCAGTGATAATTATTTTTACATTATTATTTATTCTTTCAATTTTTATTCTTAGGGTACTTTTTTCTGGACTAAACGAGATAGAATTTTCTAATATATTTGAGACAACTTGCTCTATTCTACTTTCAAAACCAACAACAAAAGTTTTTTTATTTATTAAATTATTAATTACTATTGAAATATTTTTTTTCGTATTATCAATAACTTTTTGATATTCGTCCGCAACTGTTTTTATAAGTTTAATTAAATCAAATTTAGTTAATTGTAATCTAGCTTCTAATGCCTCTCCTTTTAACATGTTAGAATAATCGGTTATTAATCTCTCGATCCTTGCAACATCATCATTTAAGATTCCTAATAACCTATTCTTTTTTTCTAAATCCTTTGCACTAGGTAACAATTCTGATGCTGCTTTTAAGGATGCTAATGGATTTCTAATCTCATGAGTAAGATCAGATGCAAACCTTTCAGCAAATTCAATACGCTTGTATAAATTATTGGTCATGCTCGAAAGTGATCTAGATAAATTACCAATCTCATCTTGTCTTAAATTAATTCTATTAATAATTTTATTATCAGGATTATCGGAGCTTGCTGAAAATGCATAACGTCCTAAAATTCTAATTGGTTTAATAATATTTGCATTTAAAAATATTGAAAAAATTAATATAATTACAGCAACACTTACTGCTGTCCTTAAAACGAAGTTTTTTCTTTCAGTGACCGCATTTTCAATTTCATTGGCTTCTTCTGTTATAACAATAAAACCTTTTTTTTCATTATTTAAAGTTAAAGAAGATAAGCTAACAACAATAAAATTATTTTTAATCTTTCTTGTAAGAGTTAATATTTTATCAGATCCTAATATATTTAAGTTATCATTAATTATCTTATTAAATAATTTTTCTTCTTCTCGAGAAGTTAAATCGGAGGTGTCAGGTATATTGTCAGTTGCCAATTTTTTTTCCTGAACATCTGGCACTTTATAAAATGGTCTTGTATTTAGATCTAAGGAATGAGTGTCTACTATAATTTCTTTCTTTAAATCATAAATTCTAATTTGGTTAATATTAGGTAATAAATATTTATAATTTGCTAAAAAGCTTTTAAGATTCTCTCTCTTATTAGGAATATTCTGCAACTCCATATTCAAAACAATATTCTTAATAAGTTTGGAATGTTCTATCTTCTTGTTGCCAACAAGGTCAGGTTCGATCGATTGAAGATATGAGTAAGTCGCCAGAGTTAATACTGAAAAAAAAAACAAATTTATAAATAAAAATCTAGCTAATAAAGATTTTAAATTAACTGAGGATTTCATTCTATCTAGCTAACATTCCAGCGGTAGCCACTCCCATATCTTGTCTCAATTGCTGAAAATTTTGGATCAATTTTTTTAAATTTTTTTCTTATTCGTTTAACATGACTATCAATAGTTCTATCCTCAATGTCATTATCCTGTTTATAGGCAATATTCATTAGATAAGCTCTTTCTTTAACAGCCCCTGGTCTTTTTGCTAGTTCATAAATAATCTTAAATTCAGTCGTAGTTAATTTATCTGGTAAAGTTTTTCCTCCCCACTCGCATTCTAATTGTTCAGAGTCTAACGTTAATCTTCCAACAGTTAAAATATTTTTTGGTTGTGTTACATTTTTGGGTTCTAATTTTCTAAATTGAACACGAATTCTTTCTATTAATACTTTAACTGAAAAACCCCCAGATTTTTTAACATAATCATCAGCACCAAGTTTTAACCCCAACAATTCATCTACTTCATCATCTTTAGAGGTTAATAAAATTATAGGTATAGAAGATTTTTTTCTTAATTTTTCTAATAGCTCCTCACCATTCATCTTTGGCATTTTTAAATCTATAACAGCCAAATCAGGAGGATTGCGCGTCATTCCAATATATGCACTTTCTCCATCAAGATAGGTTTGAACTTTAAACCCCTCATTTTCAAGCGCCATTGAAACGCTTGTTAGAATATTTCTATCATCATCAACTAGTGCGATTGTTTTATTCATATAAATTATTTTATAATAATATTCTTATAATCAAAAGTTTTAATGCGCCGTAATCCAATTTAATCCTTCTTTAATATCTACGCTTAAAGGAATAGAAAATTTATAGTCTGGTTCTGATGCTTTTGACATTATTTCGACAATATCACTTTTTGATTTTTTTATATTTTCAGTAGAAGATTCAAATACTAGCTCGTCATGGATCTGTAAAAGCATTTTACATTTTAAATCTTGATCTTGAATTTTTTGATCTATTTTAATCATAGCAAATCTCAGAAGGTCAGCCGCGGTTCCTTGTATTGGAGCATTAATAGATGCTCTTTCTTGAAAAGTTCTTAGAGTATGATTCTTATCATTAATATTTGGGAAATTACATTTTCGTCCAAATATTGTTTTTACATAACCATATTTTCTACAAGTCTTTAGTGTTTCGTTCATATAATCTTTGATTTCAGGAAATTTCTTAAAATAAGATCTTAAAAAAGATTCTGCCTCAGTATTAGAAACTGAAATTTGTTTAGCAAGACCGTATGACGAAATTCCATAAATAATTCCAAAATTTATTGCTTTTGCCTTTCTCCTCATTTCTTCATTGATTTCTCTATGTTTTACCTCGAAGATTTGAGCTGCTGTAATATTATGAATATCTTCAGAATTTAAAAAGCCTTTTTTAAGTTCTTTCACATCAGCTATGTGTGCAAGTATTCTCATTTCAACTTGACTATAATCTGCTGAAATTAGTAGATTATTTTTTTCAGCTATAAATGCGGAACGTATCTCTTTTCCTTCTGCAGACTTAATTGGGATATTTTGAATATTAGGATCGCTTGATGCAAGTCTACCTGTATTTGTGGCGGCAAGCAAAAATGAGGTATGAATTCTTTTAGTTTTTGGATTGATAAATTCTTGCAGACTATCCGTATAAGTATTTTTTAATTTAGTTTTTTGTCTCCAATTTAAAATAATTTTAGGCAAATCATGTCCTTGAAATGCTAAATCTTCTAAAATATTAACATTTGTTGCGTAATTACCTTTTTTTGTTTTTTTTGTGCCAACGATTTTTAACTTTTTATAAAGAATATCTCCAAGTTGCTTAGTGGATGCAATATTAAATTCCTCGCCTGCGAGTTCATAAATTTTCTTTTCTAAAACCTTTAAATCTTTCTCAAATTTTAATGATAAATTTTTTAAAATTTTTTCATCGATTTTTATTCCATTTTCCTCCATCTGCGACAAAACTTGGACCATTGGCTTTTCAAGTTCTTCATAGACCCTGAGTACTTCTTCTTTAAAGATTCTATTATTAAAAAAATTGTACAATCTTAAAGTAACATCAGCATCTTCAGCTGCATACTCTGTTGCCTTGTCAATATGAACCTTATCAAAAGTAACTTGCGACTTTCCAATGCCAGCAACATCTTTAAATGAAATAGTTTTATGATTTAAATGAATCTCGGCAAGCAAATCCATACCATGACGATTTATTCCTGCGTCTAATACGTAGGACATTAACATAGTGTCCTCTATGGGATTTAAATAAATTCCATATTTTTTTAATATTCCAAAATCATACTTAATATTGTGTCCAATTTTTTTTATACTTTTATCCTCAAGAAAAGGTTTAATCTTTTTTATAACAGCCGCCGTATCTAGCTGCGATTTAATCTGTTTATCTTCTTTATTAGAATGATTTAAAGGTATGTAATAAGCATTGCCTTCTTTAACGCATAGAGAAATACCCACTAAATCAGCCTGTCTAATATTTAAAGAATTTGTTTCGACATCAACAACTAACATTCCTTTTTTTTCAGACTCTTCTAAAATCTTTTCTATTTCTGATAAATTAAATACCGTTTTATAATTTTCTCTAGAAATACTTTTCTTTGTAAAATTACTATCTTTTTTCTCCTCTAAAATAATATCTTCTTTATCTATCTGCGCTCCATAATCTTTTTCAATTCTTTGTAAAAGTCTTGTGAATTCCATTTTTTTTAAAAATGAAATAATCTTTTCTTTGTCTAAGTCCTTAACTTTAAAATCTTCAATTTTTTCAACTGTAGGAACGTCATCTTTTAAAGTTACTAATTTTTTACTAATGAGTGCATTTTCTTTATTGTCAGAAATCGCTTGTCTTCGCTTTGGTTGTTTAATTTTATCTACATTCTTTAATAAGTTTTCTACTGAACCAAATTCATTAATTAATTCAGCGGCAGTCTTAACTCCTATGCTTGGAACGCCAGGTATATTGTCTGAACTGTCCCCTGCTAATGCTTGTACTTCGATAACTTTGTCTGGAGTTACGCCAAATTTTTCTTTAACTTCTTCAATACCAATATCTTTATTTTTCATTGAATCAAACAGTGTGGTTTGGCCATCAATTAGTTGCATCAAATCTTTGTCTGACGAAATAATCTTAACTCTTATATTCTTTTTTAAAGCCTGCTTTTTGTATGTAGCTATCAAATCATCAGCTTCATAATTTTCCATCTCTATGCTTGGTAAATTAAAAGCTTTTACAGCTTCACGTATAAAACTAAACTGAGGTATTAAATCTTCTGGTGTTGCGGTTCTATTCGCTTTATACGCCGAATAAATATCATTTCTAAAATTCTTTCTAGCACTATCAAATATAACGGCTATGTGGGTTGGTTTCTCATCATAACTCTTTGATTTTGCATCTTCTAGAAATTTATAAATCATATTACAGAATCCGCTGACAGCGCCTACTGGCATTCCATCACTTTTTCTTGTAAGTGGAGGAAGAGCATAAAAAGCTCTAAAAATATAACCAGAGCCATCAATTAGGTAAAGAAGGTCTATTTTTTTAGAATTAGTCATTAAATAAATATTATCTTATAAATACAAAAATTATATTACATAATATTAATGGAAAATTTTTTAGCACTAGAAATTAGTAATCTTTCAAAAGAATTTAGGACAAAACAAAATACAATCCATGCTTTAAAAAATATTAGTTTAAATGTTAATAAAGGAGAAATATTTGGTTTATTGGGTCCGAATGGTGCCGGTAAATCTACATTTATAAATATTCTTGCAGGAACAGTTGTAAAATCTTCTGGCTCAGTAAAGGTATGGAATTTTGATATTGATAAAAATCCTAGAGAGGTAAAAAGTTCAATTGGAATAGTCCCTCAAGAAACAAATCTTGATCCATTCTTTTCTCCAAGAAAATTACTCGAAATTCAAGCAGGAATGTATGGAATAAAAGAAAGCGATAGAATCACAGATAAAATTTTAGATATAACAATGCTTAGAGACAAAGCAGATTCTTATGCTCGAAGTTTATCTGGGGGAATGAAGAGAAGATTGCTGGTAGCAAAAGCGCTCGTTCACCGCCCTCCTGTTCTAATCCTAGATGAGCCTACAGCTGGTGTTGATGTAGATCTTAGACAGCAGCTTTTAGAAAATATTCAGCAACTTAACAAACTAGGTGTAACTATTATTTTGACAACTCACTATCTTCAAGAAGCCCAGCAATTATGTGATCGAATTGCAATCATTCACCATGGTGAATTAATAGCATTAGATAAAACTGAAAATTTACTAAACAATATACTAACTAAAAAAATAATTTTTAAGTTGAAAGTTCCTAAAAATATTGGAGACAAACTTAGGTCCGGTCTTACAATTAATTATCCAAAACCAGACCTTATTAGCGTTACCTATAATAAAAATGAGAATAAAATTGAAGAAATCATATCTGAAGTTAAAGAAAAAAATATTGAAATTTTAGATATTTTAACAGAAGATGCTGACTTAGAAGATGTTTTTTTAAAACTAACAAAAAAAAATGTTTAATAACAAAATTCAAAATAAAAAACTTTTTTTATTAAAAGAAATAATTTGGTTGTTGCCTGTAATTATTTTTGCAACTTTTATAATTACTTTATCTGCAAAAACTAAAGTTCCATTTTATCCTGTACCAATGACTATGCAAACGTTCATAATCATGGCGATAGGTGTCGCTTTTGGAAAAAGACTTGGTCTTTTAATATTATTAACTTATTTTTTTGAAGGTTTGTTTGGTCTGCCGGTATTTGCTAACACTCCTGAAAAAGGAATTGGATTAAGTTATATACTCGGACCCACTTGCGGATATCTAATGGGATATTTTATTACTGTATATCTTTCCGGAAACATCAAAAACGAAGATAAAATTTTAATAAGGATTATAAAATTAATAATCGCAATTATCCCAACTTATGTATTAGGAGTTCTATGGCTTGGTACAATATTTGGTTGGAACGATTCTATTATCAAATTAGGAGTGGCTCCTTTTATATTTGCCGAATTGTTCAAAATAACTTTACTTGCATTATTAATCCCACATATTTTTAAGTTAAAAAAATATATAAAATCTTAAATTCTTAATATCTAATTATAAATGTTTAAAAACCTTTTGGGTTATTGGTATTTAAAAAAAAAAATATCAAGTGGCTTTTTAGGTGAAGGCTTGGTCTCTCTAAAATCTAAAAAGTTAAATAACTTTTATTACGAAGAAAAAAGTTTAATCTACAAAAAAGATAATGAAAATACAATATCTGGCTATCAAAAGTTTGATATCATTCAGAGTAAGAACTTTATAAAATTTTACTTTTTACTAGGTGAGAAAAAAAATAAAATTTACCAAAAATTTAATAACAACTTAAAAGAAGATCTTGTTTCCTGGTATTTTTGTAAAAAAGATACTTATAAAACTTACTTAAGGGTAATAAATAATAATTTATTTAAAATCGATCATTTGATAACGGGTCCAAATAAAAGAATATTAATACAAAACACCTATTACAGGTCTTCTATAAATAATTAGCTATTTTGGCGATCTTTTAGAAAGTATTCTTTGAAGAGTTCTTCTGTGCATCTTAAGTCTTCTGGCTGTCTCGGAAACGTTGCGATCACATAACTCGAATACTCTCTGAATATGTTCCCATTTTACCCTATCAACAGACATTGGGTTCTCTGGGGGGGTTGCTTTCTTATCTTTATCTGCCAACAAAGCGGCTTCTAAATCTTCAGCATCAGCCGGCTTTACAAGGTAGTCTATAGCTCCTGATTTAACTGCCGCAACAGCTGTGGGTATGTTTCCATAGCCTGTCAAAACTACGATCCTACTGTCAGCTTTAACTTTGTGTATCTCTTTAACAATATCCAAACCGCTTCCATCGTTTAATCTAAGGTCAATGATGGCAAAGGCTGGGGGTGAAGACTTAACTTTTTGTTTTGCTTCAGCAACGGTAGACGCCGAAGTAACAAAAAAACCTTTATTTTCCATAGCTTTTGAGAGTCTATTTCGAAATGGATCATCGTCTTCCACTATTAGCAAAGATTTGTTCTCGAACTGCTCTAGTTCTACTTTTGGGGTTAAGATTTTGTTCATTAAGGTCTGACTTATAGTCCTTCCCAGACCTAAGCACAAGCTAAGGACCACGGTGCGGAAAAAATTTCTATAATTTAAAATAAATACTTTACAGAAATTAAAATTCATATTAATTCCTGATTCGAGTAGTTAATAATAATTTTTTTTTAACAAAAGGACATAACAAGAATTGAAAAAGTTTAATTCTGTTTCTGACTTAGTCAGAGAACTTCAACCGGTAAACCCTGTATATTGCATTCGACCAGAAAGTATAAAACTGGCTTGTAATTTTTTTGTAAATAATTTTCCGGGGAAACCTCTATACGCTGTAAAAACAAATCCCCACAAAAGTGTTATCAAACACGTATATCAAAATGGGATCACGAATTTTGATGTAGCCTCACTCGAAGAAATTAAATTAGTTAAGTCGATTGTAAAAGATGCAAATCTTTATTTTATGCATACAGTAAAAAATAGAAAGAGTATTGAGGAGGCATATTTTAATTTTGGTGTGAGAGATTTTTCTTTTGATACAAAAGATGAATTAATTAAAATTTTCGAAGCAACTAAAGATGCTAAAGATTTAACTCTATACTTAAGAATATTTGTTTCTAACGAACATTCTGAAATTGATCTTTCTAAAAAATTTGGAGCTTCTCCTGCTGAAGCTATTGGATTAATAAAATTAGCAAAACCACTTGTTCAAAAACTTGGTGTAAGTTTTCACGTTGGATCACAATGTATGCATCCTATATCTTACTCAAAAGGGATTAAAGAAATTGGAAACCTAATTTCAAAATCAGGAATTACTCCTGACATTATAAATGTAGGAGGGGGATTCCCATCTAAGTATCCAGATCTATATCCTCAGCCATTAGAAAACTATATGGAAGAAATTAAAAAGGCATTAAACAAATTAAATTTACCTAAACAACCAGAATTAATTTGCGAACCAGGAAGAGCTATCGTTGCAGAGAGTGGTTCTACTATTGTTAAAGTTGAACTTAGAAAAAAACAAAGTCTTTATATTAATGATGGAACATACGGATCTTTATTTGATGCTGGATTTCCAAATTTTATTTTCCCAACAAAAATTATAGATACTGGAAAAGATTTAAGTAGACGTTTAACTCCTTTTAATTTCTACGGACCAACGTGCGATAGTATGGATTTTATGAAAGGTCCTTACATGCTTCCAAATAATTTAAAAGAAGGTGATTATATAGAGATTGGACAGTTAGGAAGTTATGGATTAACTTTCAGAACTAAATTTAACGGCTTTTACTCAGATGACATTTTCGAAATCGAAGATAAACCAATAATGTCTGTTTATCAAAATGAACAAGATGAGGAATTAAAAAGCAATTATCTTGTTGCTTAATGAGCAAATCCTCAAATCCAACCATAGGTCACAACAAATCTAGCTTTTTAAATAAAGCTATAGAGCACATAGATATTTCATCGTTTGATGCAAGGCCGATCATAGACGGAATGTCCAAGATGTCTTTTACATCTAGAGAAACAGCTAATGCAGCTCAAATCTATAACGAAATGTTAAACGATAAAAACTGCACTATTTTCTTAACTTTAGCAGGATCAACTTCTGCTGCTGGATGCATGAAAGTTTATGCCGATTTAGTTAAAAACAACATGGTTGATGCTATTGTTTCAACAGGAGCATCTATTGTTGATATGGATTTCTTTGAGGCTCTAGGTTTTAAACACTATCAAGGATCTCAATTTCAAAACGACAATGTATTAAGAGAACATTACATCGACAGAATATACGATACCTATATTGATGAAGAACAACTACAGGCATGCGATAAGACTATTGGTGAAATAGCAGATCAATTAGAACCAAGACCTTATACTTCTCGTGAATTTATAAAAGAAATGGGAAAATATTTAACAAAATATTCAAAGAAGAAAGAATCTTTAATTCAACTTGCTTATGAAAATGATGTGCCAATATTCTGTCCTGCTTTTACAGATTCTAGCGCAGGATTTGGTTTGGTAATGCATCAAGAAAGAAATCCAAAAAAACATTTAACAATTGACTCTATAAGAGATTTTAGAGAACTTACTGAAATTAAAATTAAATCAAAAACTTCGGGTTTATTAATGATTGGTGGTGGCGTTCCTAAAAACTATATTCAGGATACAGTAATATGTGCTGAACTTTTAGAAAAAGAAGTTGATATGCACAAGTACGCTATACAAATTACTGTTGCTGACGTTAGAGATGGAGCATGCAGTTCATCTACACTAAAAGAAGCAAGCTCATGGGGGAAAGTTGATACTGCAAGAGAACAAATGGTTTTCGCTGAAGCAACTAGCGTTATACCTCTAATAGTAAGCGATGCATTTCATAGAGGCTACTGGAAAAATAGACCTAAAAGGAGTTTTTCTAAATTATTTAAATAAACAATGTCTTCACTAACTAAAGTAGCTTTGGTGCAGATGAAGATGGACGCTGACCCAAAAAAAAATCTTTCTAAAGCTGTAGATAAAATAAAATTAGCTAAAAAAAAGGGCGTACAAATTGTTTGTTTGCCTGAATTATTTTTAACCCATTATTTTTGCCAAGAAGAAAATCACGATAACTTTGCAATAGCAGAAAAAATACCTGGAAAAACTACTGATGCATTATGCCGATTAGCAAAGAAAATAAGTATAATAATAATCGTTCCACTTTTTGAGAAAAAAGTATCAGGACTTTATCATAACTCATGTGTTTTAATCGACAAAAAAGGAAAGATCTTTGGTCATTACAGAAAAATGCACATTCCAGATGATCCTCAATATTATGAAAAATTTTATTTCACACCAGGTGACCTGGGTTTTAAAAGTTTTAATACCAAACATGGTTCGATTGGAACTTTAATATGCTGGGATCAATGGTTCCCAGAAGCTGCACGTTTAACAGCTCTTAAGGGTGCAGAAATTATATTCTATCCAACAGCAATAGGATGGCATTTACGTGAGAAAAAAGAATTTGGTAAATCACAATTAGATGCATGGCTTACAATTCAAAGATCACACGCTATAGCAAATGGAGTATTTGTTATTTCTGTTAATAGAGTGGGGATTGAAGGTAAAAAAGATAAATCTATCGAATTTTGGGGCAATTCAATTGTATTTGACCCTAATGGAAATATTATTGCTCAAGCTAGCAACAATAAGGAGGAAATTATTATCTGCAATATTGATCTAAGCAAAGTTGAAAAAGCAAGACAACACTGGCCTTTCTTAAGAGATAGAAGAATTGATCAATACCATGGTTTATTAAAAAATCCTTCCGATGAATGAAAATCTGGCATCCTTGGGCTATAGAATGCCAGCAGAATGGGAAAGGCAAAGTTCTACATGGCTAGCTTGGCCACACAATAAAAATGACTGGCCAGATAAATTTAAAAATATTCCGTCAACTTTCGCAAAAATAACCTCAGCATTATCTAAGGTTCAAAATGTTGATATTTTAATTCAATCAAAGGCGTTTAAAAAAAATATTAAGAAAATTTTAATTAAAGAAAAAACAAATCTTAATAAGATTAATTTTCATATCATTAAGACAAATAGAGTTTGGACCAGAGATACAGGACCTATTTTTCTAGTGAATGATGTTTTGAAAAAAAAGATTATGACTAATTTTCATTTCAATGCATGGGCAAAATATAAAGACTATAATTTTGATAATAGTATTAAGCTACAGATAGCCAAGATCAAAAACATAGAATTAATAGATATAAAAGCAGAAATTAAAAACAAAATTAAAGATGTTATATTGGAAAGTGGCGCAATCGATGTGAATGGAAAAGGAACATTAATTGCAACAAAGGAATGTTTATTAAGCAAAGTTCAAGAAAGAAATCCTGGATTAGGTAGGAAAAAATTAGAAATAATCTTAAGTGAAAGTTTAAATATCAAAAATTTTATATGGCTTAATAAAGGTATTGTTGGTGATGATACCCATGGTCATATCGATGACATCACAAGATTTTTTGATGATGATAAGATATTTACGGCGATTGAATATAAAAAAAGTGATGAAAATTACTCAGCTTTAAATGAAAATTTAAAAATTTTAAAAAAATCTAGAAATCATTTAGGTAAACAAAATACCATTGTAGAAATTCCAATGCCATCACCTTTGATTATTGAAGATACAAGAGTACCTGCTAGCTATTTAAATTTTTATATAGCAAATAAAATTGTTCTACTTCCAATCTTTGAAGATAAAAACGACGATAAAGCTTTTCAAATTTTAGAGAAATATTTTAAAGATAGAAAAATTGTTCCGATTAACTGCCGCGATCTTATTTGGGGATTTGGAGCAGTTCATTGCATGACACTACAAGAGCCAGCTATATAAGTTTTAAATTTATTAAATCTTTTTTTTGCCAAGATATATCAACCGCGGCACCTTTATTTTCTAAATTGTAAAAATTAATAATAGCAGACAGTCTTTCTAAGAAGACTTTTGCTATAAAAATACCCAAACCCAAACCTTCCTTATTATTATCTAAACCTCCTTTGTTAATGTAAGGGTCACCTAAAAATCCCAATATTTGGGTTGAAAAACCCGCGCCATCATCTTCTATTTTTATTCTCAATTCTTCTTCATTAGATAATAAAAAAATCTCAATTTTATTTGAAGAGAATTTTATAGCATTATCGATAATATTTTTAAGACTATAAATAATTTCAATTTTTTTTGTAATTAAATAATCTTTTTTATAATCTTCTTCGTTGATAATTATTTTTTTATTACTTAAATCTTTAAATGAATCAGTAATCTCATGAACAATAGTTTTAAATGATGCTTTATCAAGAAATTTATCTTCTTTTTCAGCATAAGGATTTTTTGATATTTGCTTTAATATCTCTCCACATCTTTTAGATTGAGAAATAAGTAAATCTAAATCTTGATTAAACTTTTTATTTAATCCAGCTTCTTTTTTTAATTCTTTAGCAACTAACGATATAGTATTTAACGGAGTTCCTAATTCATGCGCTGCAGCCGCAGCTAATCCTCCTAAAGATTTTAATTCTTGCTCTCTTAAAAAGATTTGCTGCAGTATATTAAAAGCTACATTCCTTTGTGAACTTTCAATTGCTAATCTCTTTAAATATATAGCCAAAAATATTATTGCCGTACACAACGCTAATGCTAATCCTGAAATATAAAACTTTGGAAAAAGATAATTTTTTTCTAAACCTGGTAACTCAAAATAAAAAAATGATAAAATAAAAATTAATAAAATTGATAAAAAACCTATCAGAATACTACTTCTTAAATTTAAAAAACCTGCAGCAATTGTAATTGGAGCAACAATTAATATTGAAAAAGGATTAGTTACACCTCCAGTCAAAAATAATAGTGCAAATAACTGAAATAAATCATATAAAATGCTTAAAGTGGCTTGATTATTAGATAATAAATCCGTTTTTTTTGATCTAATTTGAAGAAAAATATTAAGAAAAGAGGAAAATAAAACTAATAAATAACAATAACCAATATTAAAATTAAAATTAAAATAAAAATATACAATTGATATTGTTGCAAATTGTCCAAAAATTGCAACCCAACGAATGTTAATTAATGTTAAAAGTTTTATTTGATTATTATTTAGCTCCGGTAGTTTTGCTAAATTCATTAAACTAGATATCTAGATTATTTACATTAATAGCATTTTTATTAATAAAATCTTTTCTTGGAACAACATCTTCACCCATTAAAATTTTAAAAATTTCTCTATCTTTATCTCCAGGATTTGTAGTTTCAGTATCAATGTCATTCCCAGAATAATCAACTTTTAACAGTGTATTATTTTCTGGATTTAAAGTTGTTTCCCACAACTCTTCTGGATTCATTTCTCCTAATCCCTTAAATCTCTGGATGGATATAGACTTTTTACCTTCTTCTATTATCCTTTTTAAGAATTCTATTGGTGAATAAATATTAATTTTTTCATTAGTAGAATTAATTATATAACAACTTTTTCTAAAAACTTTTAACTTGTCACCTAGTTGGCTTAATTCTTCTACATATTTAGTATCTAAAAAATCTAAACTTAATTTTTTTATAATAATTTCATCATAATATTTTTTTTCTAAAAAAAATGAATTTTCTTTAAAAGAACCTTTCCATAAATTATTTTCAGAATTTTTTGCAAATTTATTTAGATATTCTGAA
>SHWR01000007.1 GCA_009693745.1 Candidatus Fonsibacter sp. | reverse complement strand
ATATGCACTTCTTTTGTGTTATTGTCTTCTAATGAGCTATCAAAAACTAAATTTGTATAAAAAGACTGATTTTTAGTTTGAACTATTACCTCATTATTACTTTCAGATATTTTATCTATAGAATGATCTAAAAAAAAAGAAATATTTTTATTACTAGATACATTGTCTAATACTTTATTATAAAATTTTCCACTATCAATTGAGTGATACTCAAAATTATTACAATCCAATATTATCTCTTCAGAATTATATCTGATTGATATTTTGTTCCATTTATCTATTAGGCAATCATTAAAAGAATGTTCAAAAACATTCCAGTAAGACCATATTTTATCTTTATTAAAGTTTTTTCTTTTATCAAAAATAGCACAAGTTTTATTTTGTAAAATGTTATTCTTGTTCATTTCATATAAGAGAGAAAGGCCAGAACAACCAGCGCCTATGATAATATAGTCAAATTTATTCATTAGCTTATATAAATAATTTTTTATTTCTGAATTTAAACATATAAAAAGATTTTAAAGTAATTATAATTTTTTCATAAATATTTAAATATATGCGATTTTTAAAATAATCTTTTTGATTTACTTTAATAATTTTATTGCCAATGCCTCTATATAAATTACTTGCTAATAAGATTGAGAATTTAACTTTTATAGGAAGATATTTTATTCCTCTATTTCCATTTTCATAGTATTTTTCAGCGATAGCAATAATTTTTTTAATTATATCAAATAGTTTATTGGGATTAAAATTTTTTATACTTAAATCATAAACACTAATTTTTTTATTAAAAGAGCTTGTAGGTAAATATATACGACCTAATTTAGCATCATTCATAACGTCCCTTGCTATATTAGTTAGTTGCATAGCAATACCTAAATCTATTGCATGTTTTAAAGCTTTAGAACTTGTAGTTTTAAATATGTAAGCCATCATCGCACCAACTGTTCCGCCAACGTAATATGAATATTTTATAATTTCTTCAATGGACTTCATTTTTACGGCTTTTGTATCTAATTTTATTCCATAAAATAGATCATCAATAAATTTTTTTGGTATTTTATATTTTTGTTCAATTTGCTTAAATTTTTTTATTACAATTATTTTAGAATTTTTGTTGAAATAATCTTTAATAAAAATATCTACACTTGATTTCGAATTTTTATTTTCATCAGCAAGGTTATCTATAACTCTACAGAATGCATAGAGAGTAGAGCAATCATTCAAAATCTCTTTTTCTAAAAATTTTCCGGCCCAATAAAAAGATTTTCCATAATATTTTATATAAAACTCAATATTCATTTTATTTTTGGGACGATTTTTTCTAGAACTTTCGCAGATGATAAAACGCCAGGAATCCCAGCTCCAGGGTGCGTTCCGGCCCCTACAAAAAATAAACCATTATATAACTCAGATTTATTATGGAATCTGAAGTATGCTGACTGTGAGAATTTAGGTTGTATGGAAAAACCTGAGCCGTGAAGAGTTTTAAGTTCTGTTTCAAAATAATCTGGAGTTATGTAAAAATCATCTTCGATATATTTTTCAATTTCAGGCAATAAAGTTAAACTTAGTTTTTTAATAACAATATCTTTAAATCTTTCTCCTTCTTCTTTCCATTTAATTTTAGACAGATTATTTGGAACAGGTACTAAAACATAAAAACAATCTTTATTTTTTGGAGCCATCGTCTCATCCGTTGCAGTCGGTCGATGTAAATAATAACTTATATCATCACTTAATATTTTTTTGTCAAATATTTTTTTTAGTAACTCTTTATAAGAATCTCCAAAATAGATACTATGATGCTCAATATTATTATATTTTTTTTTTGATCCAAAATAATACACAAATAAACCCATAGAATAGTCCATCCGATTTATTTTTTTATTAAAAAGAAAAGTATTTTGTTTATTATCTAATAAATATTTATAGACAAAAGGTGGGTCAGCATTACAAACGACAACTTTTGCGTTTATATTTTTATTATTTTTTGTAATAACGCCAGTAATATTTTTTTTATCTGTTGTTATTTTAATTACTTCTTCATTTTTAATAACTTCAATGCCTACTTCTTTCATTAATTTTTCTAATGAAGAAACAATTTTGCCAGTACCACCAATAGCGTAATGTACTCCCCATTTCTTCTCTAAAAATAATATTAGTGTGTAAATAGAAGTTGTAGAAAATGGATTACCACCAACCAAAAGAGGATGTACGCTAAAAATTTTTCTTAATTTATTATTTCTTATAAATTTTGAAACTAGTTTATATACTGAAAAATAACTTTTAAGTAGTAGTAAAGCTGGGATTTGTTTTAGCATAAATGTAAATTTAGAAAATGGTTTGTCTGATAGTTCTAAATAACCTTTATTGAAAATCTTTTCTGAGAATTTTAATAATTTTTCAAATCCAATAACGTCATTCGGATTAATTTTTGTTATTTCATTTATATTTTTCTTATGACTATTTGTGTAATTAAATTTTGATAAATCACTAAATATAAATTGATACCAAATTTTTAATGGTACAATTTTTACATAATCTTTAATATTTTTTTGAAAAAGCGAAAATAGCTCCTCAATTAGATAAGGCGCTGTAATTACAGTTGGACCTGCATCAAACCTATATCCATTCTTATAGAACGTTCTTGCTCTACCTCCTAGGTCAGAATTTTTTTCAATTATGGTCACATCATAATTCATGGCTTTTAATCTTAAAGCCGAGGCAATTCCTCCAAAACCAGAACCTATTACTACTGCTTTTTTAATCATTTATTATACTTCTAATTATTATTGTTTATTTAGCTATAGTTGTATTGTTAAAAAAGCCGCATAAATTAACAATTTTTATTTAATTTTTAGCCTTTTAATTGACTCCAAATTACTTTAGTTTTTGATTTACTTAAACAAATACAAGGGGATTAATTAAATGAAAAGTTCATCACTACAGTCTAGTGATATAACTGGAATTACATTCTGGTTAATATCAATGGCACTGTTAGCAACAACTGTTTTTTTCTTTATAGAAAGAAACTCAGTAAAAGCTTCATGGAGAACTTCAGTTACTATATCAGGTTTAGTTACAGGTATTGCATTCGTGCATTACATGTACATGAGAGAAGTTTGGGTAACCACTGGTACATCACAAACAGTATTTAGATATATTGATTGGCTATTAACTGTTCCGTTATTAATGATTCAATTTTATTTTATTCTTTTAGCTGTTAAAAAAGTTTCATCAGGAATTTTCTGGAGACTTTTAGTTGGAACATTAATTATGTTAATTGGCGGTTATCTAGGTGAAGCTGAAAACATAAGTGTTAATGCTGGTTTTATTATTGGTATGGCTGGTTGGATCTTCATTTTATATGAAGTGTTCGCAGGTGAAGCCGGAAAAGAAGCAGCAAAATTAACTGGAGCTGCAAAAGATTGTTTTGAGTTCTGTAAATGGATTGTAACAATCGGATGGTTAGTTTATCCTTTGGGATATCTTTTTGGATCAGCAAATGAGGTAACTTTGAACCTTGTTTATAACTTAGCGGATTTTATTAATAAAATATTATTCGGTTTAGTTATTTGGAAAACTGCAGCAAGTTTAGCTCCTGCAGGCAGCAAATAGTTATAATTAATTAACTTTTTCAAAAAAGGCCCTGGAGATTTTCTTCAGGGCCTTTTTTATTAAGCCATATAAAATTTTTATTTAATATTAAATTTCCATTTTTGTAAGAAATTCCATTTTTAAAATCTCTTTTTAAAAAAAGAGCTCCATCAAGATCAAGAAAGTCACAATATTTTGCAGCAGATAATGTAGGAACGATTGATAATGATGAACTAACCATACAGCCTAATAGTATTTTTTTATTTTTACTTTTGAGATATTTAATAATTTCAAGACTTTTATTTAGTCCGCCGAATTTATCAATTTTAACATTTACTATTTGATAATAATTTAAAATTTTTTTATTATTATTAATATGAAAAGATTCATCAGCGCAAAATAATATTTTTGTTTTTATTTTCTTAAGTTTATAATCCAGTCCGTATTTAAGAGGTTGCTCAATTATAATTACGTTTAATTTTTCTAGATCTTTAATTATTTTCTTTAATAAAATAAAATTTAATCCCTCATTAGCATCAATTATAATTTTAGATTCAGGACATTTTTTATTTATAAATTTTATAGTTTTTACTATGTTAATTTTATTAATTTTTACTTTAATTAAATTTGTGTACTTAAATTTATTAATTACTTTGTTAAGTTTTTTTTGATTAACTATAGGGATTGTTATCGATGTGATATACTTTGTCTTTAGTCTCTTTTTTTCATCATTATCTATATAAAGATGTCTATAAGCATTTTCTAGAGCCGATCTAAGAGATAAATATTTAATTTCTCTAAATTTTTTTTTTCTAATAAGTTTAACTATTTTTTCTTCATTTTTTAGAAGATAAGAGAATATTTTTTTTTGGCTTTCTCCGTATTTTTTATATGGAATGCACTCTCCAAAACCACTTCTTCCAATCTCAGTAAGTTTTATTATAATCGTCTTTACAATTTTTTTATTTTCTCTAGATATTCGAAATGAATCTTTTAAAAAAAAATTTTTTTTTACATAATATAATTTTAAAAACATAAATACACTGTTATATAACTCTAAGTTTTTAATTTAATGCCAAAAATTACTTATATAGAACATAACGGAAAAGAGCATCAAGTAGAAATTCCCGTTGGTTATTCAGTTATGGAAGGAGCTATAAAAAATTCTATTCCTGGAATTGATGCTGATTGCGGTGGGTCTTGCGCATGTGCAACTTGTCATATTTGGGTTGATGAAAAATATTTAAATATAATGCCAGAAATCAAAGAGGCAGAAAGGGATATGTTAGATTTTGTTACTGGGGCTAATAAAGCCAGTAGATTAAGTTGTCAGATTATGATTACAAATGAACTTGATGGTATAATAGTTAGGATGCCAGAAAAACAAAGTTGATATGATAGTAAAAACAGATGCAGTAATTATTGGAGCAGGACCTGTTGGCTTATTTTCTGTTTTTGAACTTGGTATTTTAGGTCTAAATGTTCAGGTAATTGATAATTTAGACAAAATAGGAGGCCAGTGCATTGAACTTTATCCTGACAAGCCTATTTATGATATTCCAGGAATTCCTGACTGCACAGGTGAGATTTTAATTAAAAATTTAATTAAGCAGATTAAGCCATTTAAAGCAGGGTTTCATCTTAATCAAAGAGTTAATGCGTTAAAAAAAAATAACAAATTATGGCATGTTATTACAAGTGAAAATAAAATCTTTGAAACACCAAATATCATTATTGCTGGTGGCGTGGGATCTTTCGAACCCAGAAAAGTAGAAGCTAAGAATGTTGAAAAATTTCATGAAAATGGTTTTTATTACTTCGTAAGAGATAAATCTAAATTTAAAGATCAAGTAGTTGCTATATTTGGAAGTGGGGATTCTGCGCTAGATTGGACATTAGAATTATCAAATATAGCAAAAAAAGTTTATTTAATTCATAGAAGAGATGATTTTAAAGGTGCCGCTTATACTCTAAGTAAGATTAAAGAAATTTCAAAATTAGGAAGAATTGAAATTAAAACTTTTTACCAACTTAAAGGAATTAATGGTGATAAAAAATTAGAAAATATAGAAATACAAAAAGAGGGTCAACCAGTTGAGATTTTAAAAATAGATTCTGCTTTAGCTTTTTTTGGACTTAAGATGGAGCTTGGACCAATCGCAAATTGGGGTTTAAATTTAGAAGATAAATGCATTTTGGTTAATACAAAAAATTTTCAAACAAATGAGGAGGGTATTTTTGCCATAGGTGATATTTGTACTTATCCTGGAAAATTAAAATTAATTCTCTCAGGTTTTCATGAAGGTGCATTAGCAGCTAGAGAATGTTTTGCTAGAGCAAGACCAAATGAGAAATTTATTTTTCAATATACAACATCATCTACTCAGATACATAAACGCTTAGGAATTAAGTAGATTATTTTTAAGAAGAGTTTTTGTCATAAAGAAGAAAAAAAGTAGAAATAATTATTATATTCACTATCGTAAAAGGCAATAGGAGCAATAAAATCATATTTTTTAAAAAATAAAATATCAATATTGAGTAGATTAAAAAAAATATAGACAATCTAATAGCAACTTCTTTTTTGAATACAGATATAATTAAAAGAGAATGTCTAATAAGTTTTAAAAAACTCATTTTAGAATGGCCGTGATATCTAATTCCTCTTGTAGATGGTATAGATGTTTTTTTTTTTATAAATTTTGCAACAGTTCCAGAAAAACTTACAAAAATATTTTTGTTTGGAATTATTAAATTTAAGTCTTGTTTAGGAATGCACATAAAATTTCCAAATTTTATTGAATAACCAGTTAAAGCTAGAGTTAGAATTTTATGTAAATTATAACACAATTTAAAGAGTGCATTTTCAGAGCGTTTAATACGGTTTGCAGTTATAGTTGAAGAAGGTAAGTCAATGGACTTTAATATTAAATCTTTTACTTCTTCTGGCCTGTCTTCACCATCTCCATCCATAACGATTAAGTAATCAAAATCGTTTTTCTTTCTTAAATAATTAATCCCATTAGCAATACTTTTGCCGTGACCAATATTTTTTGAATTTCTAATTATTTCTATATCCTTAAATGAATTAAATTCTATTTTTTGATTAATTGCTTCAGTTGAGCAGTCATCTACTATTAAAATCTTTATATGAGCGAAATTATTAATATTGAGCGCATGAATGTTATTTAATAGAGTTAAAAGAGACTTCCAATCATTAAAAACTGGAATTAAAATTTTATAAGTTTTCATTTATTTAAAAAATAAAACATACATCATGATTGTCTATTTTTTTATATACAATATTTTTAATATTTATATTTCTTCGATTACACAAACTTGGTCCAATATCTTTCGAGATAATAACAGCTGGTTTTTTATAAAAATCATTACTTTCTTCAAAAAAAACTTTTGGTCTATTGCTTAAGTGATAAGATAAATTTCCAGCATACCATTCAGAAAAACCAACATTAGATATGTTGTTTTTAGAAATAGTTTTCCATTCTTTTTCAATTTGAAATGCTATTTTTTCTCCTTCATAGCCTGTTCTGCTGTCCAAATATACTGATCTTAATGAGTATAGCGTTGGTGATATGAGGAGAAATATAATTAGTAAAATATTAAAACTCTTTAAATGTTTTTCGTTTATTTGATTTTGATATAAAAATATAAAGAAAATTCCAATCAAAGAATAAAATGGAATCATCCACATTGTTCTTATTCTTGAGCCAGTAATTATTGAAGTTGTTAAAATCAAAAAAAAAGGAAGTAAAAAAGAAAACAATAAAAAAATAAATTTATTATTATTAAAAGGTAATTTAATTTTTATTTTTTTTATCAAGGAATAAATTAATAAAAAAAATGGTAGCAGGATTGTAATTTGATTTATTAAAAATTTAAAAGGGTTTAATAAATGGTTATATATATTAAATTCATTTAATTCACTCCGCTTAAGAGCGTAGTAAATAGTAGTAAAATCATTTTGCATTAACCATTGAAAATGTGGTGCTGTTATAAGTGTAAAAGTTATCAAAGCATAGAAAAAATTAAAATTAACTTTTTTCTTCTTTATAAAAATAAAAACTAAATAAAAAAAAATTGATATTAATAAATAAGTAAAAATATATTTTGTTAAAAAACCAAGAGCAGAGAAAATACCTAAAAAAATCCAGTCTCTAATTTTATTATTTTCTATAGATTTATGAAAAAAATATATTGTTCCAATCCAAAAGACAATTTGACAGATATTCACATTGAATTGTGGTGTATCAAATGTGTAAAAAGCAATACCTTCTGTTATAAGAACAGATAAAAGAATTAGAATTTTTTTTTTAAAAAATAATGAAGATAGTTTCCATAAAAATATAAAAGAAATAACAATAAATACTTGGCTTAATAAATAATAAATCCAGTCTTTGTTTCCAAATATTTTAAAAAGAATACCAGGAATCCAGGCACTCAAAGGTGGATGCTTATTGTAGCCTAAGTTAAAGTCTTGTCCCCACGCTAATGCTTCAATTATATCTAAAGGTAAATTTTTATTAGATAAATAGGGAACGATTGTCCAAATAATTAAATGATAAAGACATAATAGATGAAAAATTTTTTTTTCTTTACCAGGTTGCATCATTTATGATGATTTAATTGATTCAATACAACTTGACACTAAAAAAAAGGCACTTATATTGCCCCATCCTAATGGCTACAAAATTACCTAAAAATTATGCACCTAGTGCTAAAGAAAAGTACATGTGTGCAAAACATAAAGCGTATTTCGGAAGACTCTTAGAAGAATGGAAGAAAGAATTAGCTATTCAAAACGATAAAATACTTTTCAATGAATTAGATGACAATGATATTTCAGCAGACGCTGTTGATCAGGCAACCTCTCAAACTGGCAAAGCTCTTGAAATGAAAACAGTAAATAGAAATAAAAAACTTATTACTAAAATAGATAATGCTATTAAAAAAATTAAAGATAATACTTACGGATATTGTCAAGAAACAGGTGAAGAAATAGGTTTAAAGAGATTAATAGCCAGACCTATAGCAACGTTGACTGTTGAGGCTCAAGAACGACATGAGAGAGAAGAAAAAGTTTTTGCTGATAATTAAGAAGTTAAAGGAATTTTTTCTCCTAAAGTTTCAGGATCATAACCTTTTATAACAGCCGGTCTTTTAGAAATCTCATCATACCATCTAGATAAGTTTTTATATTTTTTTATTCCAATTCCATGCCATTCATGACGACACAACCAAGGAAAAGTTGCAATATCAGCTATTGTATATTCATTGCATGCTAAATATTTATTTTTACTAAGCTGCATATCTAAATATTCATAAATTTTTTTTGCAAGCTCTAAAAATCTTTTTTCAGCATATTCACTTTTGCCTTTATTAAATTTATAAAAAAAATGAAGTTGTCCTAATGTTGGACCTACAAAACTCATTTGCACCATTAGCCATTCATTAATATTTTTTTCATATTTTTGTGGGTAAAACTTAAAATTATTTTTTTTAGCTAGAAAAATTAATATTGCTCCGGATTCAAAAACAGTATCTCGATTATCAATTATAACTGGAATTTTATTTAATGGACTAATCTTTGAAAATTTTTCTGAGAATTGTTCGTTTTTTGTAATATCAATTCTTGTTAATTTATATTTTAAGCCCAGCTCCTCTAAGATAATGGAAATTTTTCTACCATTAGGTGTTGGATAATAAAATAACTCAATCATATAAGCTATTTGTTTTAATTAAATAGTTTATATAAGTACATATGAAAAAAATTTTTTATTTTTATAGCGTTGTATCTCCGTGGGCATATCTTGGAAGCAAAAGATTAATAGAAATATCAAAAAAATATGCAGTAGAAATAATTGAAAAACCCATCGATTTAGTTGGAAAAGTTTTTGTCGCCACAGGAGGTGTTCCTGTTTCACAAAGACATATTTCACGACAAAATTATAGACTTTTGGAATTAAAAAGATGGGGTGAATTTTTAAACATAAAAATTAATCAAAAACCAAAATTTTTTCCACCTAAAGACCCACATGCACCAGCGTTATTTTGTATAGCAAGCATTGAAATGGGCATTAAGATGGATTTCAGTTTTAAAATATTTGAACAATTATGGGCTAAAGAAAATGATATTTCTAGTTTAGATACGCTTAAGTTAATAGCAAATGATTTAAAAATTAATTATGAAGATTTAAGTAAATTGGCAATGTCAGATAAGATTAAAAAAATATACGAAACCAATACTGAAGAAGCTATTAATATGAATATATTTGGAGTTCCAACATATGTTTATAATAATGAAATGTTTTGGGGTCAGGATAGGCTAGAGCTATTAGAGTATTCTATAAAAAAAAATTAATATTTTTTGTTGATGAAGAAAAGTTTAATTAATAAACTTAATAAATTAAAAAATTCTTTTTTTATAAAAGAAGATTTAAATAAAAATTTTAAAAATATTTATCTTAAGATTGCAGAATCAATTTTTATAAAAAAAACTTCTTTAAGAAAACCCTTAATTATTGGTTTGGCTGGAGGACAAGGATCAGGAAAAACAACATTCTCTCAATTTTTAAAATTAATTTTGCAGAATAAATATAATTTAAGAACCGCTACAGTTTCTATTGATGATATTTATAAAACTAAGAAGGAAAGAATAAAAATATCAAAAGAAATAAATAAATTATTTTTTACAAGAGGAGTACCTGGGACTCATGATGTTAATTTTTTAACTAAATTTTTTAAAATGTTAAAAAATAACAATCTTAATAAATCTTTTTTAATCCCACAATTTGATAAATCCATAGACGATAGAGTACCAAAAAATAAATGGTATGATGTGGAGAAAAACTTAGATGTATTTATATTAGAAGGGTGGTGCGTAGGAGCTAGACCTGAAGAAAATATTCGCAATTTAAAAAAACCTATTAATAAATTAGAAGCTTTGGAGGATAAAAATTGCGAATGGAGATTTAAGGTTAATCAACAATTAAAAAATGATTATAAAGAATTATTTTCATTTATTGATTTAATGATTTATTTAAAAGTACCAGATTTTAGTAAAGTTTTAACCTGGAGAGGGCTACAAGAGAAAAAATTGGCTTATTCTAGAAAAAATATATCTAAGAATAAAAATAAAATAATGTCAAAGATTGAAATTAAAAGATTTATAATGTTTTATGAGAGGATAACTAAAAAGATGCTCATAGATATGCCTAAATTTGCTGATATAATTGTGCCCATTAGTTCAAATCATCAACCTAAAAAAATTATACTAAATTAGATGAGTTTTTTTAAAAAATTTTATTTTTTGATTTTTTTTATAAGCACAAGCGCATTTGCCGTTGAAAATATTAATAAATCTTTAATAGCAGCTTACTTAAGCAATCCAAAACTTAATGCTGAAAGAGAAAGAACTAAAGCTGTTGACGAAAATTTAGTCCAAGCTTTAAGCGCATTTAAACCAACTGTTACGATCTCTGCTTATAAAAGTGATACAGACAGTTCTAAAATAACAACTTCAACAGGATCTTCTTCTCCTTCTACTAACGTTCAAACTACTGCCAAATCAGTTACCATTGAACAAAAAATATTTAATTTTGATGATATGTATAATTATCAAAAAGAAAAAAGTTCTGTAGAAATAGCCAGATATACTTTAAAAAAAGTAGAACAAGATGTTCTTCTAGAAGCAGTAGAATCTTATGTAGGAACACTTCTTGCCCAGAAGAAAATGTTTTTTAGTAAAGAAAATTTAGACTTATCTGAAAAACAAGTTGAATTAGACAAAAATAGATTGGAGCGAGGGATAATTACAATTTCTGACTTAGCACAATCAGAAAGTTCATTGGCTGCAGCACAATCTAATTTATTAAATGCTGAAAACGAGTTATTGATTATAAAAAAAAATTTTAAAAATGTTATAGGGTATGATCCTGTAGATTTAGAAGAAATAAATAATTTAAATTTAATCCTACCTAAATCTTTAGAAGAAACTTCAATATCCTCACAAAAAGAAAATCCTATTTTAAAAATTTCTGAGTTTTCTCTTAAAAAAGCTGAAGATGAACATAGAATAGCTATAGCAGAACTTTCTCCAACGTTTAGCTTGTCATTAGGAATAACTGATTATGATGGTTATAGTTCAAGCGTAGATAAAACAAAACAATCAGTTGCAAAAGCCCAAGCCTCAATTCCTATTTATCAAGGAGGAAAGCAGACTTCATTAATTATACAAAAGAAATCTTTATTAGATAGCGCTGAATTAGATCTGCAAACTTCTAAAAATATTGTAGATAGAGATTCTTATTCGGCATGGTCGAATTATAAACTTGCTATAAGTAATTTTGAATTAACAAAGTTAAGAGTAAAAGCATCAGAAATTGCTTATGAAGGTATTATTCAAGAGTATGAAGCTGGATCAAGATTAACATTGGATGTTATCACCTCAAGATCTACATTGCTTGAATCAAGAGTGAATAATGCAATTTCTGATAAGGACAGAATTGTTTCTCAATTTAAACTTTTGTCTTCAGTAGGTAGTCTCACAGCAAAATATTTATCATTAGAGACAAAACTTTATGATCCCGACAATTATCCAAATAAGAGCTGGATAAGACATATTTTTTAGTAAAAAATACATATATTTCAATATCTTATTAATATAATTGAATAAAAGAACAAAATGTGTACATTTGTTTTATTGAGTCGTTAGACAATAAAATAAATTAAAAAGGAATAAAATGACTAAAAACACACTTAAAGTAGTAAATACTGAGAAGACAGAAGATAAAAAAGAAAAAGAAAAAGCATTAGACGCCGCGATAAGTCAAATAGATCAGAATTACGGAAAAGGTTCTGTAATGAGATTAGGTCAGTCTAGAGTTCTTGATATAGAATCTATATCAACCGGATCATTAGGATTAGATCTTGCTCTTGGAATTGGAGGCCTTCCAAAAAGTAGAATTGTAGAAATTTATGGACCTGAGTCATCTGGAAAAACTACTTTGGCATTACAAGTTATTGCTGAAGCACAAAAAAAAGGTGGTATTTGTGCGTTCATTGATGCAGAGCATGCTCTTGATCCTGTTTATGCAAAAAAATTAGGCGTTAATACAACTGAATTATTAATTTCTCAACCGGACACAGGCGAACAAGCGCTTGAGATTGCAGATACTTTAGTTAGATCAGGATCTATTTCTGTTCTAGTCGTAGATTCTGTAGCCGCTTTAACACCAAGAGCAGAGTTAGAAGGAGAGATGGGTGATCATCATATAGGCTTGCAAGCTCGATTAATGAGTCAGGCCTTAAGAAAATTAACCGGATCAGTTTCTAAGACAAACACTATGATTATTTTTATAAATCAAATAAGAATGAAAATAGGAGTTATGTTTGGTAGTCCTGAAACAACTGCTGGAGGAAACGCTCTTAAATTTTATTCATCCGTAAGACTAGATATTAGAAGGATAGGAGCAATCAAAGATAAAGAAGAGATAGTTGGCAACCAAACACGAGTTAAGGTTGTAAAAAATAAAGTCGCTCCTCCATTCAAAGTAGTAGAGTTTGATATTATGTACGGAGAAGGTATTAGTAAACTGGGAGAAGTTGTTGATTTAGCAGCAAAAGCAAATATTATAGAAAAAGCTGGAGCATGGTATTCCTATAAAGGCGAAAAAATAGGACAAGGTAGAGATAATGTTAAACAATATCTTAAGCTAAACCCAAAAATTGCAGCTGAGATTGAGATGGCAGTTAGAACGAATGCTAAACTAATTTTAGAAAAACTAAGTAATCATTCAGAGAATATTCCTGAAGAAAAAGAAGATAATTAAACTTAGTAAATCTTAACTTAAATATTCCTAATACGTTAATCAAAGGCGCTTTTAAAAAGGCGCCTTTAGCATTCTAGACATATATATAAAAAGTTGTATCTATAAGTAAATGGCTACAAAAACACTTACTGAATGCAGAAGCACTTTTAAGAATTTTTTTTCAAAAAATTCTCATCAAGTCTTAGATTCTAGTCCTTTAGTTCCTCAAAACGATCCAACATTAATGTTTACCAACTCAGGAATGGTTCAATTTAAAAATGTTTTTACAGGCTTAGAAAAACTTCCTTTTAAAAGAGCAACAACTTCTCAAAAATGTGTCAGAGCTGGAGGAAAACATAACGATTTAGAAAATGTAGGCTACACACCGCGACACCATACTTTTTTTGAGATGCTTGGAAACTTTTCATTTGGAGATTATTTTAAAGAATCAGCAATTAAATTTGCTTGGGAATTAATCACTAAAGACTTCGGAATTTCAAAAGAAAAGCTAACTGTAACAGTTTTTCACGATGATGATGTGGCATTTAATTTTTGGAAAAAAATCTCAGACTTGCATGATAGTCGAATTATAAGAATTAAAACTAACGATAATTTTTGGTCTATGGGAGACATAGGTCCTTGCGGTCCTTGCTCTGAAATTTTTTATGATCACGGAGATCATCTTAAAGGAGGCCTACCTGGTTCTGTAGATCAAGATGGAAACAGATTTGTAGAAATTTGGAATCTTGTATTTATGCAATTTGAGCAGATTTCAAAAGACAAAAGAATTAATTTACCAAAACCATCTGTCGATACGGGAATGGGACTAGAGAGAATAGCTGCAGTAATGCAAGGCACACATGACAATTATCAAATAGATTTATTTAAAAACATAATTAAGTCAGCAGAAAATTTTATTAATATAAAAATTTCAGAAAAAAATATACCCAGTTACAGAGTTATAGCTGACCACTTAAGAGCAACAGCATTTTTAATAGCAGATGGAGTTTTGCCTTCTAATGAAGGAAGAGGATATGTTTTAAGAAGAATAATGCGAAGAGCTATGCGTCATGCATTTACTTTAGGTTCGGATTTACCAGTTTTATATAAAGTTCTTCCAACTCTTATCTCGGAAATGAGTTCTGAATATCCAGAACTTAAAAGAGCAGATTCTTTAATTTCTGAGAATTTAAGATTGGAAGAAGAAAGATTTTCTTTAATGCTTAAAAATGGAATGAAAATATTAAATACAGAAATTAATAATGCAAAAAATAATAAACTTTCAGGAGAATTAGCTTTTAAATTATATGACACATATGGATTTCCTTTGGATCTTACTCAGGATTTTTTAAAAGATAAAAAAATATCTGTAGATGAAGATCAGTTTAATGTTTTGATGTTAGAAAGTAAAAAAATAGCAAGAGCCTCATGGAAAGGCACTGGTTCTGATCAGACTTCAAAAATATGGTTTGAACTTAAAGAAAAGTACGGTCCCACAGAATTTTTAGGTTATAATTTAGAATCTTCACAAGGAGTTATTTTATCAATAGTTAATCTTGATAAAGAAATTGAAAGTTCAAATAAAAATTTAGAATTAGCTCTTATTTTAAATCAAACTACATTTTATGGAGAATCTGGAGGACAGGTAGGAGATAAAGGTTATATTTTTAATAATAATTTTAAATTTGAAGTAACAGATACAAAAAAAATGTTTGGCGATCTTTATATTCATTATGGAAAACTTATTTCAGGGGAAATTAAAAAAGGTGACCAGGCAGATCTTAAGATTGATTCAATTAAAAGACAGAATATTAAAGCCTATCATTCCGCAACACATTTGCTTCATGAATCATTAAGAAGAACTCTTGGAAAACATGTTGCTCAAAAAGGGTCGTACGTCGGTCTAGATAGATTAAGATTTGATTTTAGCCACAACAAACCAATAACTGGTGAAGAAATGATCAAGATTAACGATGGTGTTAATAAAATCGTTGAACAAAAATCATACGTTCAAACTAGGCTTATGACCCCAAAAGCTGCAGTAGCAGAAGGAGCCTTAGTATTGTTTGGTGAAAAATATGGAGAAGAAGTAAGAGTTTTAACAATGGGCACAGATGGTAATAAAGCTTTTTCCATAGAATTGTGCGGAGGAACGCATGTTAAAAATACATATGAAATTGGAAAATTTTCTATTGTAAGTCAGTCATCTATTGCAGCGGGAGTAAGAAGAGTTGAGGCTTTAAGAGATGTTCAGTTAGCAGAATACTTAAGAAATAAAGCAAATGAACAAGATGAAATTATTCAAAACAAAATAGCGCAAATCAATGAATTAGAAAAAAAGATAAAAGATTTAGGAGGTGATATTAAGGAAATAAAAGAAGAAGATTTTTCAGCAAGAATTGCTGTTTTAAAAAAAATTTTAGAAGATTTGCAAGTTAAAAATATATTATTAGATAAGAGCAAAAATATAATTAAAGATATTAATCATAATAAAATTAGCATCAGATTTCAAAAATTATTAGATTACCCAGTAAAAAGAATTCAAAATTTTATTGAAGAACAAAAAAAACAATTAAACAAAAAAATTATTATTTTATATTCTGTAAATGACGGAAAAGTTACGATAGCTGTTGGAATAACGAGTGATTTGATCAAAGAATATGATGCTTCAAAATTAGCTAAAGAAATAGGAATAATTCTAGGCGGAAAAGGTGGAGGTGGAAGAAATGACTTTGCCCAAGCTAGTGGAGGATTCGATAGTTCCAAAATTGAGAATTCTTTTGAAGAAATTTTAAAAAAAATTAATTAATTTAATTCTTTTTTAAGATTAGAATTTATAGTTTCTAAAAATTCAGTCGTAGTTTGATATTTTGCATCCTTATTAATTAAAATAGCAAGATCTTTTGTCATATATCCTTTTTCTACGCTCGCAACACAAACTTTTTCTAAAGTATTAGAAAATTTTATTAATTCATTATTACCATCTAACTTTCCTCTATGTGCTAGCCCCCTTGTCCATGCAAAAATAGAAGCTATAGGATTAGTAGATGTTTGTTTGCCTTTTTGATATTCTCTGTAATGCCTAGTTACAGTTCCATGAGCAGCTTCAGCCTCAACAGTTTTTCCATCGGGAGTCATTAATACGCTGGTCATTAAGCCCAAAGAACCAAAGCCTTGAGCAACGGTATCTGACTGAACGTCACCATCATAATTTTTACAAGCCCAAACATATTTTCCACTCCATTTCATAGCACAGGCAACCATGTCATCTATTAATCTATGTTCATAGGTAATGCCGATTTCATCAAATTTTGATTTAAATTCTTTTTCAAAAATTTCTTGAAATAGATCTTTAAATCTCCCATCATAAGCTTTTAGGATTGTATTTTTTGTAGATAAATAAACTGGCCATTTTCTTAAAATTCCATAATTCATACATGCTCTTGCAAAATCTTTTATTGAATCGTCCAAATTATACATCGCAAGTGCAACACCTGGGCTTGTAAAATTGAAAACTTCGTGCTCAATTATTTGTTGGTTGTTCTCTGATACCCATTGAATCTTAAGCTTACCTTTTCCTGGAACTTTAAAATCTGTTGCTTTGTATTGATCTCCAAAAGAATGTCTGCCAATTACTATGGGATCTGTCCAAGAGGGAACTAATTTTGGAATATTTTTACAAATAATAGGTTCTCTAAAAATAGTTCCACCTAATATATTTCTGATGGTTCCATTTGGAGACTTCCACATTTTTTTAAGTCTAAATTCTTTTACTCTTTCTTCATCGGGGGTAATTGTTGCACATTTAACTCCAACGCCATATTTTTTAATTGCATTAGCAGAATCAATTGTAATCTGATCATCAGTTTTATCTCTGCTTTCCATACCTAGATCAAAATATTTAAGATCTATATCAAGATAAGGAAGTATTAGTTTTTGCTTAATAAAATCCCAAATAATCCTTGTCATTTCATCACCATCAAGTTCAACAACAGGATTTTTTACTTTAATTTTTGACATATATTTTTTGATATTAGTAAAAAATAATTTTATATAGTATGTTTTTCATTTATTAAATAATTAAATAATTATGTTTGATATTATTTTTCCGCCATTGCACAGAGAAGGGTATAGAATGCTAGCAATAGCAGTAATAATTACTATGTTATTAATTTTAATTAATAAAATTTTAGGTGCTATTGGTTTTATTTTAACAATCTGGGTTTATTATTTTTTTAGAGATCCAGAAAGATACCCAATTAATGATGATAGTTTTTTAGTTAGTCCAGCTGACGGAGTCATAAGTTTAATAGCAAATGTTAGAGGTCCAAAGGAACTCAATATGGAAAATAAAGAATACCAAAGAGTCAGTGTGTTTTTGAATGTATTTAATTGCCATGTTAACAGAGTTCCAATTACTGGAAAAATAGATGAAATATTTTACAAACCCGGAAAATTTATTGATGCATCATTGGATAAAGCCAGCGAAGATAACGAACGAAATTTAATAAAATATTCTAATAACTCAGGAAAAACTTTTGCGATTGTTCAGATCGCTGGTTTAATTGCGCGTAGAATTGTCTGTGAAGTTAAAGAAGGTCAGAATTTAAATCAAGGTGACCGTATTGGAATTATAAGATTTGGAAGCAGAGTTGATCTTTATTTTGAAAATGATTACAAACTTTTAGCAAAACAAGGTCAAACAGTAGTTGCTGGAGAAAGTTTACTAGCAAAAATTTAGATAATATATTTTTTAAAATGATCCATCCGAGATATATAATTCCAAGTATTATAAGTATTTTAGGCTTATGCGTCGGAATTAGTTCCATTAAGTTTGCTCTTAATTCTCAGTTTGATTATGCAGTCATAGCAATTACCATTGCTTCAATTATTGATATAATGGATGGAAGAATTGCAAGATTAATAAAAGGAACCTCAAAATTTGGAGCCGAATTAGATTCTTTAATTGATTTTATTAATTTTGGGGTAGCACCAGCAATTACAGTTTATATATGGATTTTAAAAGATTTAGGAAATGTTGGTTGGTTATTAGTTTTATCTCATTGTGTGGCATGTTGTTTAAGATTGGCAAGATTTAATTTAGGAGCAAAAATAATTAATGAGAAGTGGAGAGAAAATTTTTTTATTGGCGTCCCGTCACCATCAGGAGCAGGAATATTGCTTTTGCCATTAATTTTATTTTTAAGTGATTTTGCGTCTAATTATGATTATAAAAAATTATCTATAATTTTTATAATAGCCTCAACATTTTTAATGATTAGCAAAATTCCAACTTATTCATTCAAAGGCATTAAAATAAGCAGAGCTTCCTTGATATTCTTATTGTTATTAATTGCCACTTATTTTGGTTTTTTAATTAATTATCCATTTAACACTCTTTTAGTTACAGGGTTCCTTTATTTATTTTTAATACCAATTAGCTTTATTCATTTTAAAATCATTAAAAAACGATCTTCAAAAGCTAACGATAGCTTAATATCTGAAGATTTTATATGAAAGATAGAGCAATAGTATCTCTAGCTGACTCAAAGTATTTTGAACTTTTAAATGAGTTAATAGATTCAATATTAAGCTTTAAAGAAAACGAAAGTGTTTCAATTTGTATTTTAGATGCTGGACTTCAGCCGGATCAAATTATGATTTTAGAAAAAAAAGTACATAAAATTGTTAAAGCAAAATGGGATATTGAAGTTCCTGAGTATAAAATTAAAGGAAGAGAGTGGCTTAAAAGTCAAGTATCTAGAGCGTTTTTACCAGAATATTTTCCTGGATTTAAAAAATATCTTTGGATCGATGCTGATGCTTGGGTAAATGATTGGTCTGCTGTTGAACTTTATTTTAAAGGAAGTGATAATCAAGCTTTATCTATATCTACTTCAGCAGATCGAGCTTATGGAAGAGTTTTAAGAGCAGATTGGATATTTAGTAACATTGCTTTTATAAGATCACAAAATTATAAACATGCTAGAAATTCTGGTTTTTCAAATCAAATATCAAGAGAAGTTGCACTCAAACCACATTTAAATATCGGTGTATTTTGTTTAGAAAATAACGCTCCTCATTGGTTAGTTTGGCAAAAAAATTTAAAGCTTGCTTTAAAAAAAGGAAGAATCTTCGGTTCAGAGCAAGTAGCAATGAATATCTCAGTTTACTGTGATAGTATGAAAGTTGAAATATTACCTACTTACTGCAATTGGTATGCACTTGATAAATTAAAATATGACCAGATCAATAAAACTTTTGTAGAAAATTATTTACCTAATCATAAGATTGGTATTATTCATTTAGCAGGAAAGCATAATGATAAATATAGATTGTTCAAGAATAATTTTATTGAAGTAAATACGCTTGATAATAAAATTATAAAAACAAGCATTAGATTTATTAAGCAATTTTGAAAAAATTTAAAAATAAAAATCTTACAGCAAGTTCTAAAAATTGGATTGTAAGACAATTAAGCGATCCTTATACCAAATTAGCAAAACAAAAAGGATACCGATCTAGATCGGCTTTTAAATTAATAGAAATAAATAAAAAATTTAAATTTTTAAAAAATAATTTAAATATTGTAGACTTAGGCAGTGCACCAGGAGGATGGTCTCAAGTTTGTTCTGAGTTTAATAAAAGTGGCAAAAATTTATCTATAGATATTTTAGATATGGATAAAATTGATAATATTTTTTTTTATAAGAAAGATTTTAACGAATCTGATTTTTTTGATTTTATTAAAAATTTTTTTGATCAAAATAAAGTCGATATTCTATTATCGGATATGGCTGTTAATACAACGGGAAATAAAGATTTAGATGCAATAAAAACAAATTCTATAGCGTTAGACGTTGTTAATTTATCTAGAGTAATTTTGAAACCAAAATCCTCTTTATTAGTAAAAATTTTTAGTGGAAAAGATGAAAATATCTTAATTAAAAATGCCAAAGATTCCTTTAAAAATATCGAAAGAATTAAACCAGATTCTAGCAGAAAAGAATCTAGGGAAATGTATTTATTATGCAGAAATTTAAAAACTATTTGACTTCAAGTTTCTAATATAATAAATTTATATATGGAAATCTATGAAGCATTAACTTTTGACGATGTCTTGCTTGAACCAAGGCATTCTTCTGTTTTACCCAAAGAGACTATAGTTTCTACTCAAATATCATCATCTGTAACACTTGGAATACCTCTTATTGCTTCTGCAATGGACACTGTTTCAGAATATAGATTGGCAATAGCTATGGCTCAATCAGGAGGAATGGCATGTATTCATAAAAATATGAGCATAGAAGATCAGGCCAACCAAATTAAATTAGTTAAAAGATTTGAATCAGGAATGGTTATTGACCCTATTACGATTGATGCTGAAGCCTCATTGTTTGAAGCAACAGAACTAATGAAAAATCATAAAATATCAGGAATTTTAGTTGTTAATAAAAATCTTAAATTAGTTGGAATTTTAACTAATCGAGACGTTAGATTTGTAACTGATAAAAAAATTAAAGTTAAAGATTTAATGACTAAAGAGCTAGTTACAGCAAAGGTTGGAACATCATTAACAGAAGCTAAAAAAATCTTATTTAAAAACAAAATAGAAAAATTAATTATAATAGATAATAATTTTAAGTGCAAAGGGCTGATTACTGTAAAAGATATACAAAAATCTCAGATTTATCCAGAGGCTGCTAAAGACAAAAAAGGATCATTAGTAGTTGCTGCAGCGGTTGGAACTGGACCAGAAAGTTTTCAAAGAGCAGAGCAGTTAGCAGAAGCAGGAGTAGATGTAATTATTTTGGACACAGCGCATGGACATTCAGTTTCTGTATTAAAAACATTAGAGAAAATTAAAAAAAAAATTAAGACAACAATAATAGCTGGAAATATAGCTACAGCTGATGGAGCGAAAGCATTAGTTGACTATGGAGCCGATGCAGTAAAAGTTGGTATAGGACCAGGATCAATTTGTACCACAAGAATTGTTGCTGGAGTAGGAGTTCCTCAATTTTCAGCAATATACAATGTCGCAAAATCCATAAAAAATAAAAAAATTAAAATAATAGCAGACGGTGGAATACGATATTCAGGCGATATCGCTAAAGCTATAGGAGCGGGAGCGGATGCGGTAATGATCGGATCCCTATTTGCAGGAACGGAAGAAAGTCCAGGAGATGTTTTTTATTACCAAGGCAGAAGTTATAAATCTTATAGAGGAATGGGTTCTATAGGAGCAATGTCGAGAGGATCTGCTGATAGATATTTTCAAGAAGAAATTAACGATTCATTAAAATTAGTACCCGAAGGAATTGAAGGCAGAGTTCCTTACAAAGGACCTGTTAGAGTAGTTATTCATCAACTTATTGGAGGATTAAAAGCATCAATGGGTTATATTGGAGCTAAAAATATTTTAGAACTAAAGAAAAAAGCAAAATTTGTTAAAATTACAAATTCGGGATTAAAAGAAAGTCATGTGCACGATATACAAATTACAAAACAGTCTCCTAATTATCCGTTTGAAAGTTAATTATGATAAAATATTTTAAATATTTATTATCAATATTTTTTTGCACTTTAGCTTTAAAAAGTTATGCTGCAAATCTTGATTATTTCAATCAAGGTATGAAGTTTTTTAGTCAAAATGATTATAAAGAAGCAAAATATTATTTTGAAAAAGACATTGTGTTTAATACTAAGAATGAGAAATCATATTTATACTTGTCAAAAATATCAGTAATTAACAAAGATAATAGCCAACAAAAAAATTATTTAGATACAGTTTTGGTTTTAAATCCAAAAAATGAAGAGGCCCTTTATTTAAAAATTTTACTAAATATTGAAGAGGGTGATTTTAAGAAAGCTCAAGAAAGTAATTTAGTTTTTTCAAAAGTATGCAAAGAATTATGCTCAAAGAGGAACGATTTATCGAAAATGATCATAATTGACAAGAAATAATGAAAGATATTTCTTATATAGACAAAATAGTCATAATAGATTTTGGATCCCAAACTACACAACTTATTGCTAGAAGAACTAGAGAGTTAGGTATTTATTGCGAAATTATTAGCTGTTATAAAATTAAAGATTTAAGAAATGAATCTAATTTAAAAGGAATTATTCTATCAGGCGGTCCTTTATCAATTACTAAAACTTCATACTTAGGAATTCCAAAAAATACATTAAATTTTAATAAACCTATTCTTGGCATCTGTTATGGGCATCAATTGTTAGCAAAAGAATTTGGAGGCGTAGTTAAAAATTATAAAAAGAGTGAATTTGGGAGATGTGATATTTTTAGTAATAAATCATCAATTTTAACAAAAAAATTTTTCAATAAAGATAAAAAAACACAGGTATGGATGAATCATAATGATGTAGTGACAAAATTACCTAAGGGTTTTCAAGGAGTGGCTTCAAGCGATGATTATAAATATACAATTATACAGAATCAAAAAAAAAAAATCTATGGAGTTCAATTTCACCCAGAAGTAATTCATACTACTAATGGAAAAATTTTATTTAATAATTTTCTATTTAACATTTGTAAATTAAGAAAAAATTGGAATTCAAAAAATCAAATAAATTATTTAATACAAAATATTAAATCTGAAGTCGGTAACGAGAATATTTTGTGTGCTTTATCTGGGGGCGTTGATAGTAGTGTTTTAGCTGCTTTATTGTATAAAGCAATTGGAAAAAAATTACATTGTTTTTTTATAAACACAGGATTGTTGAGAAAAAATGAAGCATTAGAAGTAATTAATGTTTTTAGAAAAAATTATAAAGTAAAATTAAATTATGTCGATGCATCTTTAATTTTCTTAAAAGCTTTAAAAAATATTTCTGATCCTGAAACTAAAAGAAAAATTATTGGTAAAATCTTTATTAAAATTTTTGAAAGAGAATCAAAAAAATTTAAAAAAATTAAATATTTAGCACAAGGAACTTTATATCCAGATGTTATTGAAAGCCAAAGTCCTCATGGAGGGCCTTCTTCAGTAATTAAATCTCATCATAACGTTGGAGGCTTACCAAAAAAAATGAAATTTAAATTAATAGAACCGTTTAGAGAGCTGTTTAAAGATGAAGTAAGAAAAATAGGCGCTAGTTTAAAATTATCTAAAGAAATTATTTTTAGACATCCTTTTCCTGGTCCTGGTTTAGCAATTAGAATTCCTGGAAAAGTTGATAAAATTAAAGTTAAAATTTTACAAGAAGCAGATAGTGTTTTTATTAATGAATTAAGAAAAAGAAATCTTTATAAAAAAATTTGGCAAGCATTTACCGTGTTATTACCAATAAAAACTGTAGGTGTTATGGGCGATTCCAAAACATATGAATTTGCATGCTCATTAAGAGCCGTTACCTCGCATGATGGAATGACAGCTGACTTTTATAATTTTAAAAATAAAGATTTGTCAGAGATTTCCAGTAAAATTATTAATAATGTAAAAGGCATTAATAGAGTTGTTTATGATATTACTTCTAAACCGCCGGCAACAATTGAGTGGGAATAATATGTATGAAAAAAAAATTAACAATAAATAATATTAAATTCAAAAAATTTAAAAAACCGTTAGTTTGTTTAACAGCCTATACGACGCCAATGGCTGAAATTTTAGATAAATATTGTGATGTAATTCTAGTCGGTGATTCATTGGGTATGGTGTTGCACGGAATGAAATCTACAAGAGAAGTGACTTTAGAAATGATGATCATGCATGGCAAAGCAGTAAGGAGAGGTGTTAATAAGAGCTTATTCGTTGTTGATATGCCAATCGGAACTTATGAAAAGAATCCAAAAATAGCTTTAAGAAATGCAAAAATAATTATGAAAGAAACAGATTGTGATGCAGTTAAAGTTGAAGGGGGGGTTAAAGTTTATGAAACTATTAAATATTTAGTTAGTAATCATATACCGGTCATGGGGCACGTAGGACTTTTGCCGCAAAGTGTAAGAAAAAAATCAGATTATAGAGTTAGAGGAAAAGATTTTTTAAGTTTTAATCAAATTGTTAAAGATTCTATTTTTATAGAAAAAGCAGGAGCTTTTTCATTAGTCGTGGAATGCGTTATTAAAGATTTAGCAGATAAGATTAATCAAAGCGTAAATATTCCAACCATAGGAATAGGTGCGTCAAATAAATGCGATGGACAAATTTTAGTTACAGAAGATCTACTAGGATTTTCAGAAAGACCTCCTAAGTTTGTTAAAATGTATGACAATTTTAAGGAAAGAACTGAGAATTGTATAAAAAAATTTGTAAAAGATTTAAAAAATAATAATTTTCCAAATATTAAAAATATGTATAAAATTTCATGAATCAAATTTTCAATGAAATAGAAAAAGATTTAATACTAGATAAATTTATAAATTTTTTTAAAAAATATAAATTTGTAATTATTATTTTATTTTTTTTAATTTTTTTAATAATAGTTTTTGTGGCTAGTAAAAATATTATTTTTGAAAATAGAGCAAAAAAATATACACAAGAATATGTAGTAATTTCAAGCCTTATTAATGATAAAAAAATTGACGAGGCAAAAAAAAGACTAGAAATTTTAAAAGACTCTAAAATTAATCTATACAAAGTATTAGCAATTTCAAAACTACTGGAATTATCAAAAGAAAATAAAAATGAACAAATTTCAATCCTGGATTATGCAATTAAGTCTAATGTAGAAAAAAATGATAAAGATTTATTTAAAATTAAAAAAGCTTTATTAGCTTTTGATAATTTAGATGAAGTGCAATTTTTAAATTTATTAAATCCTGGAGATTTTAAAAATTCACCATGGAGAGTTTTGTCATTAGAAATATTAGGTGATTTTTATTTAAGCAAGGGACAAAAAATTAAAGCAAAAGATATTTACGATCAGGCTATTAAAGTTTCAGATATTCCTGAAATTTTTAAAAAAGATTTAGAAAAAAAAATTAAAGATATAAAATAAATGAAATTACTTATAATTTTTTTCTCTATATTAATTTTTTCATGTACAACTGACAAAAATAAAAAAGTAGATCTTGAGATTTTTAAGAAACAAGGTGAAAAAATAAATGTTTTTGAAGTGAACAATGTTTTTGATAAAGAAATTGATTCTAAATCAATTATGCAATTAAATCAGCCCCAACTCAATAAGAAATGGTCATATGAGCACTTTTCTTCAAATAATTTTTATGAACATTTAGTTTATGAAGGAAAATTTCGTGATGTTTTTAAAAAAAAAATAGGTGATTATATAAACGAAAATAATGATACTGGTTCAATATTAGGATTTGAGAATTTTGTCTTTTTTAGCGATGAAAAAGGGAAGATTTATAAATTTGATATAAATAGCCAAAAGACTATTTGGGAATTAAAAATATATGAAAGTTCTTATAATAATTATCCAAAAAATATTGCATTATTTTTAAATGGCGATGTTTTGTATGCGGCTGATAATTTAGGATTTATTTATTCAATTGATATTCAGACAGGAAAAACTCTTTGGCAGCAAAATTATGGAGTTCCATTTTCATCGCATTTAAATTTTCATAAAGGTGTCTTATATGCTGTAAATCAAAACAGTCGTCTTTATGCTTTTAATCCATCTGACGGTCAGAAAATATGGAGCTTTGAATCTTTATCTGGTTTAATCAAACCATCAAGATCAAGTAATATTTCAATATATGATAATAATTTATTATTTTCTAATGATGTTGGAGATATAACAGCTATTGATCTAGACCAGCAGGTTATTATCTGGACTAAAAATATTTTATCTCAAAATAGTATTTCCACTAATTTAGTTTTTAAAATTTCAAATATTTTAATTGATAAAAAAGATGTTTATGTTTCTTCTAATAGTGGTGATTTATTAAATTTTAACCTTGAAACAGGGGAAATAAAATGGATTCAAAAATTATTGTCAATTCAAAATCATATTATTACAGATAAATATTTATTTGTTTTAACTGAAAATGCTTATGTTGTTGCATTTAACAAAACTAACGGAAGTATTTTATGGTCTTTAAATTTAAATAAATACTCAAAATCAATTATTGAGGGATCTAATGTTGGAATATTTTCAAAGCCAATAAACAATGATCATTTTGGTCTTTTGTTAGGAAGTGGCCATCTGTATTTATCTTCTTCAAGCGGTTATATTTTTAAAATTTCAGCAATAGACGGAAAATATATTTCTAGCAAAAAAATTAATAACCAATTATCAAGAGCGCCAATTATAGTTTATAATAAAATTTTATTTCTTAATCGTTCTTCGGAATTAATAATACTAAATTAATGGATAAAATATCATCAGGAGTTATTACTCTTGCAATAGTGGGAAAGCCTAATGTAGGTAAATCGACTTTTTTTAATAAAGTTTTAAATAAAGATTTATCGCCTGTTAGCGAGATACCAGGAACAACAAAAGATCTTTTTATAGATAACGTTTCTTATAAAAATAGAATTTTTAAATTAATTGATTCTGGAGGATTAAAAAGAAAAGGGAAATCAAAATCTGATGTGCAGCAATATATAACAAAAGAAAGCTTAAAAGCAATTTATCTTGCAGACGTTGTTTTGTTCATGATTGAAGCCGATAAAGAATTTACAAAAACAGATAAACAAATTTGTAGATTAGTACTAGATAAAGGCAAAGGTTTAATTTTTGTCATTAATAAAATTGATTTAGTTGATGAATTAAAAAAAATTAAGAATGAATATATCTATTATATAAAAAATCTATTTTCCGACGCTTTATTAGCAGACCCATTTAGTATCTGTTCTTTAAAATTAGAATTTCCTAAAAAAATATTTGATGAAGTAATTAGTATACATTCCCGTTTAAGAAAAAATTTTGATAATAAAGATTTAAATCAAGCTTTACAGGAGGCAATAAATAAAAATAAAATTCCTGTATATTCGAGATTTCGTCCAAAAATTAAATATATTAAACAAGTGAGCACAAGACCCATTATTTTCAAAATTTTTGGAAACCAAGTTAATAAGCTTTCATCGGATTATCAAAAATATTTATCAAAAAATTTATGTAAAAAATTTAATATTAGGGGTTTTAAAATTTTTTTAAAATTTGTGAGTGCAGACAATCCTTTTAAATCTAAAAAATATTAAATTATCTAATATTACTTAACAGAGACAATTGATTGTCTTTCACGCTTCTATTTGACTGATCGAGAGGAGGAATCGGATAGTCTCCTGTAAAATAATGATCTGTAAACTCAGGATTTGCATTATTACGTTTTTGATAACCCATAGCTTTATAAATACCATCTATGGATAAGAATTTTAAAGTTTTAACACCAATATATTTAGTCATTTCATCTAAGGTCATATTAGAAGCTAAAAGTTGATCTTTATCTGGAGTGTCAATTCCATAATAATCCGGATACATAATAGGAGGACAAGATATTTTCATATGCACTTCTTTTGCGCCAGCGTCGTACATCATTTGCACTATTTTTTTAGATGTATTCCCCCTCACTATTGAATCGTCTATTAAAATTATTCTTTTATTTTTAATTAAAGATGAATTTGGATTATGCTTTAATTTAACTCCTAACTGTCTAATTTGCTGAGTGGGCTCAATAAAAGTTCTTCCTACATAATGATTTCTTATCAATCCTAATTCAAAAGGAATTTTAGATTCTTTTGAGTATCCTATTGCAGCAGGTACTCCAGAATCTGGAACTGCAGAAACCATATCCGACTCCACATAAGATTCTTTTGCTAGTTGTTCTCCAAAGTTTTTTCTAAATTCATAAACACTTTTACCAGACATTAAACTGTCAGGTCTTGCAAAATATATGTATTCAAATATACATGGACGAGATTTCATTTTTGGAAATGGTTTGATGCTTTCAATACCACCATTTGTAATAACTACAATTTCACCATTCTCGATTTCACGAATAAAAGTTGCACCAATAATATCTAATGCGCAAGTTTCGGAAGCTAACACATATGATTTTTTTAATTTACCAAGAACTAAAGGTCTTATTCCATAAGGATCTCTTACACCGATTAGTTTTTTATTTGTAAGCATTACAAGTGCGTAACCACCTTGTATTTGAAATAAAGAGTCTATTATTTTATCAATAGTTTTTAATCTTTTTGAACGAGCAATTAATTGAACTATAGTTTCCGTATCAGAAGTAGTTTGAAATATAGCTCCATCTTTAATCATTTTTTCTCTTAACATTATTGAATTAGTGAGATTTCCGTTGTGAGCGATACTAATTCCTCCAGTATATAGATCTGCAAAAAAGGGCTGTATATT
>SHWR01000054.1 GCA_009693745.1 Candidatus Fonsibacter sp. | reverse complement strand
GTCAAAAGGAGTCAGTCAGTTTCGAGTTGTTCCAAGTTTAGGAGCGACGGAGTCTTATCCATTTACTGGCTCTTCTGAGTTAATCACGGATATAACCTCTACAGGCTCAACTTTAAAAGCTAATAATTTAAGAATTATAAATGATGGGACTATATTAAAAAGTTCTGCCTGTATTTTTGTTTCTAAAAAAATTGAGAAAAATAAATTTTTAAATCTTTTAAAATAGTCAAAAAAAAACCCCGGATTTTTAGTCCGGGGTTTTAAATTTTTTCTAGAAAGTTTGCTAGATTGGATGGAATTACATTCCCATTCCGCCCATACCACCCATTCCGCCTGGCATTCCACCACCGCCAGAATTAGAGTTTTTGTCGTCGGGTTTATCAGCGATCATTGCTTCAGTTGTAATAAGTAGACCAGCTATTGAAGAAGCGTCTTGAAGAGCTGTTCGAACAACTTTAGTTGGATCGATAATACCTTTTGCAAACATATCACAATACTCGCCATTTTGAGCATCGTAACCTTGAGAAGGTTTTTTTGCCTCTAAAAGTTTTCCAACAATTACTGAACCATCAACTCCAGCATTTGCTGTGATTTGTCTGATTGGGTATTGTAAAGCTTTTCTGATTATTTCAACACCAGCTTTTTGGTCGTCACCTTTTGGTTTTAAATTATTTAGAGCTTCAGAGGCATATAGTAATGCACATCCACCGCCAACAACTACACCTTCTTGTACAGCTGCTCTAGTAGCATTAAGCGCGTCTTCTACTCTGTCTTTTCGCTCTTTAACTTCAACTTCTGTAGCACCACCAACTTTAATAATAGCAACACCACCAGCAAGTTTAGCTAATCGTTCTTGTAATTTTTCTTTATCGTAATCAGAAGTAGTTTCTTCAATTTGTTTTCTGATTTGACCACATCTTGCTTCTATTTCAGATTTTTTGCCTGCACCATCAACGATAGTTGTGTTGTCTTTATCAATTTTAATTTTTTTACATTGACCAAGATCTTTCAACTTAACGTTTTCAAGTTTAATCCCAAGATCGTCAGATATAACCTGTCCACCAGTTAAGATAGCTATATCTTCTAACATTGATTTTCTTCTATCACCAAAGCCAGGAGCTTTAACCGCCACGACTTTTAAACCACCTCTTAATTTATTTACAACTAAAGTTGCAAGAGCTTCACCCTCAACATCTTCAGCAATAATTAAAAATGGTCTGCTAGATTGTACAACCGATTCCAATAGAGGAACCATAGGCTGCAAGTTAGTTAATTTTTTTTCTGTGATAAAAATTAGTGGATCTTCTAATTCCGCAATCATTTTATCTGCATTAGTTATAAAGTAAGGAGATAGATAACCTCTATCAAATTGCATACCTTCAACTACATCAAGTTCTGTTGAAAGACCTTTTGCTTCTTCAACGGTGATAACACCTTCGTTGCCAACTTTTTGCATTGCTTTTGCAATCATGTCACCAATCTCTTTTTCACCATTTGCAGAAATAGTTCCAACCTGTGCAATTTCTTCACTAGTTTTTACTTTTCTTGAACTGTCTTTAATTCTTGTTATTACTGCCTCTACCGCTAAATCAATTCCTCTTTTTAAATCCATTGGGTTCATTCCAGCAGCAACATACTTGCAACCTTCTCTTGTGATTGCTTGTGCTAAAATAGTTGCAGTTGTAGTTCCATCGCCAGCTTCTTCGTTAGTTTTGTTAGCAACTTCCTTAACCATTTGAGCTCCCATGTTTTCAAATTTATCTTCAAGCTCAATTTCTTTTGCAACAGTTACTCCATCTTTAGTTATTCTAGGAGCACCGAACGATTTATCTATAACTACATTTCTTCCTTTTGGTCCTAGCGTTACCTTTACTGCATTTGCAAGTATATCAACACCTCTTAGCATTGCATTTCTTGCATCTGTATCGAACTTTACAATTTTACCTGCCATTTTTTTCTCCTTTTTTTATATTTTATTTATTTTTTCTTAGACATGATGCCCATGATGTCAGACTCTTTCATGATGCTATATTCCACGCCGTCAATCTTAACTTCTGTTCCTGACCATTTTCCAAATAGAACAAGGTCTCCAACTTTAACTTCCATTGGTAAAATTTTTCCATCTTCAGTTTTGGCTCCAGGACCAACAGCAATAATTTTTCCTTCAGAAGGTTTTTCTTTTGCAGTGTCTGGTATGATTATGCCGCCGGCTGTTTTTTCTTCTTCATCCAAAGGCTGAACAAGAACACGATCGTGTAAAGGTCTAAAGTTCATTAATTTAATTCTCCATAAAATTAGTTGTTAATCGAAATATAACTTTGTACAGCAATGTACTTGTGACTATATGATAGCTGCTCTATTAAATTTCAAGGGGTTCATAGTACAGAAAAATGCTTAAAAAGACTATGTTTTCTTAGTTTTTTTTAATTCAATTTAGCTAGAAGATATAAAATTATACTTTATAAAGTACTGCTCTTATGACGCTAAACAAAGATTTTATTAATAAAGATAAAAAACAAAAAGTTAACTATAGGCCTAATGATCTAGAGGCTTTTTGGATGCCTTTTACAGCTAATCAAGATTTTAAAGCCGATCCAAGAATAATCTCAAAATCTAAAGGAATGTACTATTACACACCAAATGGAGATAAAATTTTAGATGCGGTTGCCGGTTTGTGGTGTTGCAATGCAGGACATAATAGGGACGCAATAGTGAAAGCAATTCAAGAGCAGGCTGCAGAATTAGATTTTGTTCCATCTTTTCAAATGGGTCATTACAAAGCTTTTGAATTAAGCAATAAGTTAACAGACATTTCTCCAGAAAATTTAAATCATATATTTTATAGTAATTCTGGTTCTGAAGCCGTTGAGACAGCTTTAAAAATTGCTTTGGCTTATTATCGAATAATTGGAAAGCCATCAAAAAAAATTTTGATAGGACGTGAAAGAGGTTACCATGGAACAGGATTTGGAGGGCTATCAGTTGGTGGGATAATTAACAACAAAAAGCAATTTGAAAGATTTTTGCCGGACGTTTATCATCTTTCTCACACACATAATCTTAAGCATAATTCATATTCCAAAGGGCAGCCAACATGGGGAGCTCATTTAGCTGATGATTTATTAAAACAAATTGAAAAACATGGCGCAGCTAATATCGCAGCAGTTATCGTTGAACCAGTTGCTGGCTCAACAGGAGTTTTGATACCACCTGTTGGTTATTTAGAAAAATTAAGAAAAATTTGCACAGAAAATGATATACTTTTAATATTCGATGAAGTGATTACTGGTTTTGGGAGATTAGGAAAACCATTTGCTGCAGATTTTTTTAACATTGAGCCCGATCTAATGGCTACAGCAAAAGGACTGACCAGTGGAACAGTACCTATGGCTGCAACTTTTGTTTCAGATACAATTTACAAAACTTTTATGAGTGGAGATCCTAAAATTATTGATTTTTTTCATGGATACACTTATTCAGCACACCCATTAGCGTGCGCAGCAGCAATTGCAACACTTGATGTTTATAAAAAAGATAATCTATTATTTAGGGTTTCTGAAATAGCAAAATACTGGGAGGATGCTTTGCACTCGTTAAAAGGAATTAAACATGTAATAGATATAAGAAACCTTGGATTGATAGGAGCAATAGAATTGGAATCCATCTCAGATAAACCATCCAGAAGAGCTTATAATGTTCTCTGTGAAGCTTTTATAGATCAAAAATTATTCGTAAGAGTTACAGGAGATATTATTGCTTTATCTCCTCCTTTAATTATTCAAAAACAAGAAATAGATTTAATTGTAGAAAGATTAAAAAAAACAATTAGTTCTACACAATAATTTTAAATTTATGAATAATCCTGTTTTTTTAAGCGGATTAAATAAGATTTATTCAAAGTTTGATATATTTTTTGTCGATCTTTGGGGAGTGGTTCATAATGGTATTGAATGTTATACGGAAGCCTTAAAGTCCTTAAAAAATATAAAGAAAGATAAGAAAATCATACTAATCTCTAACGCCCCAAAACCTAACATAAGTGTTAAAAAATTTTTAAATAGCATAAATTTTAGTAAAAAGTTCTATGATTTATTAATTACCTCAGGTGACCTAACTCGTTTTTATCTAAAAAATTACTATAAAAATAAATCTTTTTATCATTTGGGGCCAAATAGAGATAAAAGTTTGTTTATTAATTTAGATCTAAAAAAAACTACGTTAAACAATGCAAACTTCGTTGTTTGTACAGGAGTTAATAATAACAAAGATAGTCTTAATAAATATTTTTATATTTTAAAAAAAATAAAAAAAAAAAATTTAGAAATGATTTGTGCTAATCCAGATTTAATTGTTCATAGAGGTCATAGTAGTGAATATTGCGCAGGATCTATTGCAAAATTATATGAGAAAATGGGCGGAAGAGTTAAGTATTTTGGTAAGCCTTATAAATATTTTTATGAGTATATTTGTGATGTTTTAAAAAAAAAATATAAAAAAAATATAAATAAAAGTAAAATTCTTGTTATTGGTGATAATTTAAATACTGATATTTTAGGAGCTAATAATTTTAAAGTTAAAAATTTATTCATAGCAGGTGGCGTTCATAAAGCTGAATGGAATAAAAAAAATATAAATTTAGCTAAATTTATATTTAAGAAAAATAAAAATTTTAAAATTAATTATTTTCAGAATGAATTGGTTTGGTAAATGGAAATTTATAACAATATTAACGCAATTGATAAAAAGTTTTTTAATTCTGTCTTGGCTGTAGGAAATTTTGATGGAGTTCATTTAGGTCATCAAGTGCTTTTAAAAAAAGCTTATATTTTTTCACGTAAATTGAAAAAAAAATTCGGTATATTGACTTTTGATCCTCTACCCAAAGATTTCTTTAATAAGACTGATAATAGAATCTTAAATATTAATGATAAGATAGATATTATAAAAAAATTTAGAGCTGATTTTTTTATTAAACAAAATTTTAATCGTAATTTTTCTAAAATAAGTCACGATGATTTTGTTAAAAAGATTCTTTTAAAAAAATTAAAAGTCTATAGTATTTTTGTTGGCAAAGATTTTAGATTTGGCTTCAAAAGACAAGGCAATATAATTTTTTTAAAAAAATTTTCAAAAAATAATAATTTTCGAATATTTGTAATTAATTTTAAAAAATTTAATAATTATAAAATTTCTTCCTCTAAAATTAGGAACTTAATACAAGCTGGAAAAGTTAGCTTAGTTAATAAAATTATGGGAAGGCCATGGTCAATTTCCGGCAAAGTTATTAAAGGTAAGAAATTTGGAAGAAGAATAGGATTTCCTACAGCAAATATTAAAATTTCAAATCAGATTAAACCGTTATTTGGGGTTTATTCTGTGCAAATCATTTTTAATAAAAAGTCTTATAAAGGAATTGCTAACTTTGGTGTAAGACCGACATTTGGAAGTTCTAGTCCTGTTTTAGAAGTTAATGTTTTTGGAACAAAACATAATTTTTATAATAAAAAAATCCAAGTTATGTTTATTGATTTTATTAGAAAAGAGAAAAAATTTAAAAATAGTAAAATGTTGGTTAGTCAAATTAAGAAAGATATTAAAGTTGCTAAAATTAGTTTAAACCAAAAATAATGTCAGAAATTAAAATAAATCTTCCCGTAACGTCCTTTCCTATGAAGGCTAATTTGCCCGCAAAAGAACCTGAGATACTTAAATTTTGGGAACAAATTAACCTTTATCAAGAATTAAGATCTAACAGCAAAGGTCGAGAAAAATTTATTTTGCATGATGGACCTCCTTATGCAAACGGGCACATTCATATTGGGACGGCGTTAAATAAAATTTTAAAAGATATCATTGTAAGGTTTAATCAAATGACAGGTAAGGATGCCCCTTATGTGCCAGGATGGGATTGTCATGGACTACCAATAGAATGGAAAGTAGAGGAAGAATATAAGAAGAAAGGAAAAAATAAAGACACTGTTCCAGTTAATGAATTCAGAAAAGAATGTAGAGAATTTGCAACAAGTTGGATCGAGATTCAAAAGAAAGAATTTAATAGATTAGGAGTAAACGGAGATTGGAAGAATTATTATACGACTATGAGCAAGTCTTCAGAAGCTCAAATAACAAGAGAAATTAGTAAATTTATAATTAATGGAGGACTATATAGAGGATTCAAACCAGTTTTATGGTCTGTTATTGAAGCGACAGCTTTAGCTGATGCAGAGGTTGAATATTATGATCACACTTCTAATACAATTTATTCAAAGTTTTTAATTAAGTCTGGTCCTAAAAAATTTCTGAATTGCAGTGTCGTTATTTGGACAACAACTCCTTGGACTATTCCTTGTAACAGAGCCTTAGCTTTTAATAATAAAATTAATTATTCAATTGTTAAAATAAATAATAATGAAAAAATTATTATTGCAGAAAAATTAATAGACAAAGTTTTAGCAGATTGCGCAATTACAAAATATGAAATTGTTGAGAGTTTTTCTGGATCAGAATTAAAAAATATTATTTGTAATCATCCTTTCAAAGACATCGGTTATACTTTTGACGTTCCTATGCTTGATGCTAATTTTGTTAATTTAGAACAGGGAACAGGAGTTGTTCATTGTGCACCTAGTCATGGACCGGATGATTATTATTTATGTTTAAATAATAATATTCAAGCCTTTGATACAATTGATGATAAAGGACATTATACAAAAAATATTATTAAATTTTTTGGTATTCATATTTTTAAAGCGGATGATGTGATTATTAATGAGTTATCTAATTTATCGAGATTATTAGGCAAAGGTAAACTAAAGCATAGCTATCCACATTCATGGAGATCTAAAGCACCGCTAGTTCATAGAGCTACACCTCAATGGTTTATATCTATGGAAAAAAATGATTTGAGAAAAAAATCAATTAACGCAATTGGAAATACAAAATTCTATCCAGCAGTCGGACAAAATAGATTAAGATCAATGATCGAAACCAGACCAGATTGGTGCGTCTCTCGACAAAGAGTTTGGGGAGTGCCTTTGCCAATATTTATTTCAAAAAAAACAGGAAAACCTTTATCGGATGAAAAAGTATTAGAAGGTATAGCCAAAATATTTGAAGAAGAGGGTAGTGATTCTTGGTTCACAAGACAGCCACAAGATTTTTTAGGTAAGGATTATAATGCTAATGATTATGAGCAGGTTAAAGATATTGTGGAAGTTTGGTTTGATAGCGGTTCTACTCATAGTTACGTTTTAGATAAAAGACCAGAACTTGCCTGGCCAGCAAATCTTTACTTAGAAGGATCAGATCAACATAGGGGCTGGTTTCATTCTTCACTCCTTGAATCTTGCGGGACAAAAGGAGTTGCCCCATTTCAAAATATTTTATGTCATGGATTTGTCGTAGATGGCAAAGGACAAAAAATGTCAAAATCATTGGGGAATGTGGTTATGCCAGAAGAAGTTATTAAAAATTTTGGAGCCGATATACTTAGATTATGGGTTGTTGCTTCAGATTATTCTGAAGATTTAAAGATTGATAAAGCAATTTTAAATCAACATGCGGAGTCTTA